>JAYTKJ010000157.1:0-36842 GCA_043730365.1 Acidobacteriota bacterium
GGGAGGCGCGACCTTGCGGGAGACGGGCGGCGGCACAGGCGCGGGCAGGGCCGCAATTTTCTTGACGGCCGCTTTCTTACCCACAGCCTTTTCTGCCACGGCCTTTTTTGCCACAGCCGGCTTCTTCGGCACGACCTTCTTCTTCGCAGCTACCGGCTTCTTCTTGGCCGCCATGATGTCATCTCATCCAATCTCGTCGAGAATCCTCATCGCCTCAGCCCGCGGATCCGCCGCCCGCGTGATCTGCCGGCCGATCACCAGGTAACTGGCCCCGGCTTCAATAGCCTGACGCGGTGTGGCAATTCGCTTCTGATCACCCGCCTCGTCGCCGGCTGAGCGAATCCCGGGCACCACCAGCAGTGTACCCGGCCCGAGCATCCGGCGCATGGCCGCGGTTTCGAGGGGCGAGCAAACAATGCCATCCATGCCCGCCTCGCGGGCCTTGAGCGCCCGCTGCTCAACCAGATCGGACACACTCTTGGAGGTACCCAGATCTTCCAGATCATGCTGGTCAAAACTGGTCAGCACGGTTACGCCGAGCAGCCGCAATCCGGATTGGCCGCGCCCTTCCACCGCACCGCGCATCACCGAGAAGCTGGCATGAATCGTCAAGAGGTCAACGCCCATCCCAGCCACTTGGGCGGTGGCGCGCTTGACGGTCTCCGGGATGTCGTAATACTTGAGGTCTAGAAAAATGCCTCGGCCCTCGGCCCGCAGCTCTTCTACAAAGGCCCGGCCGGCGGCGGCGTAGAGTTCCAGGCCGACTTTGTACATCGCCACGCCGTCACCGAGTCGCCGAACCAGACTCATCGCTTCGCTTGCCGAAGCCACGTCCAAGGCCACAATGATCGGATTCTTCGTCATGATCGAATCTGAATCGCCTTCTCGCCTTTCGGCAACACCCGGCCAATGAGACGCGCACCCTCGAATCGCGCCATCATGCGCGCAGCATCCACTGCCGGCAAAGAGAGCAGGAGGCCGCCTGACGTCTGCGGGTCATAGAGGAGATCGAGGAGGTCCAAATCGAGATCAGGCGCCGCCCCAGTGTCCGGTGAAGCGAACTCCTTGTTGTTCTTGAGCCCGCCGGGCTTGGCCTGCTGGCGGGCGTACTCGAGCGCGCCGGGCAACAGCGGCACGGCCGGCGCGTCAATCTCGAGCGTCACTCCACTGCCCCGCGCCATTTCGCGCGCGTGCCCGATGAGCCCGAAGCCCGTGATATCGGTGCAGCCGTGTACAGTGGACCCGGCCAGCGCCTCGGCGGCGGCGCGATTCAGCGCCAGCATCGAATCCACTGCGGCCTGCACGTGTGCGTCGGCCGCGAGTCCGCGTTTGAGCGCCGTCGCGACCACGCCCGTCCCAATTTGTTTGGTGAAGACCAGCACGTCGCCCACGCGCGCGCCGGCGTTGGTCCAGATTCGGTCTGGGTGAACCGTACCGGTGACCGAGTAGCCGAACTTGATCTCGTCGTCATTCACCGAATGGCCGCCCAGGATGACGCAGCCGGCCTCGCGCATTTTCTCGGCGCCGCCGGTCAGGATGGCCCGCAGCACATCGAGATTGCCCTTCCCGGGAAATGCCACCAGCGACAAAGCCGACATCGCGACACCGCCCATGGCATAGACATCGCTCAGGGCATTGGCCGCCGCGATCGCGCCGTAGGTGAAAGGATCGTCCACGATGGGTGTGAAGAAATCGACGGTCTGCACCAACGCCAGATCAGCGGACACACGATACACGCCCGCATCGTCGGCCGTGTCGTAGCCGACCAGGACATTCGAATTCGTCACCCGCGGCACGCCGCTCAAAACCTGGTCCAAAACCTTTGGACTGAGTTTGCTCGCTCAACCGGCCGCTTTGACGTGGGCTGTCAGCTTTTCTACAGACATCAACTCTTTAGTGTAATGAAAGCTTGTGAGCATCTTTCTGCGCCAGATCTATTCGCTGACGGACCGGGTGGACCCGCAGGTGTTTCCGTGGACACTGCCGGTGTTCTCAGGCGGCGTCGACATCGAGTTTCGCCAGCCGGTGACGTTCCTGGTGGGCGAGAACGGCAGCGGCAAGTCGACGTTGCTTGAGGCGATCGCCGACAAAGCGGAGTTCCATCCGGGCGGCGGAAACAAGAATCACCGGGAGCGGTACCAACACCACGTCACCGAGTCCGCCATGTCCTCGGCCCTGCGGGCGGTATGGCGCAACAAAGTGTACGAAGGGTTCTTCCTGCGGGCCGAGAGCTTTTACAACTTTGCCACCTACTTTGACGATTCCGGTTCGCATCGGATGAACGGCAAGCTCCACACCCGTTCGCATGGCGAGGCATTTCTGGCGCTGTTCAACGACTATTTCGAGCAGGGCTTGTTCATTCTCGACGAGCCTGAGGCGGCGCTGTCCCCCATGCGGCAGATGACTCTGCTGACGCGCATGTATGAACTGGCCGGCTCGGGCCAGGGGCAGTTCATCGTCGCCACGCATTCACCGATTCTGATGGCTTATCCGGGCGCCGAAATCCTATCCTGCGACGGCGGTAAGCTGCACCAGGTGGCCTACGAAGAAACCGATCACTACCGCATCACACGCGATTTTCTCAACGCGCCGGAGCGGTTCCTGCGCCACCTGATGCCGAAAGCTCCGTCTGGCGGCTGACCATGTATTGCCGAACCGCCTCGGGGAGCGGCGGCATGGGTGTGATACCAGCGCGCTCCATCTTGGCGTTTGAAAGCGCCGAGAATTTCGGGCGGCGAGCGGCGGTGCGATATTCCCGCTCATTCGTGGCTCGCAATTCCGGCGCCAGACCGGCTGAAAAGAAAATCAGCTGCGCGTACTCATACCAAGAGATTGGCGTGCCGCCGCCGACATGATAGACGCCCGAGAGGCCGGCACGCACCATCTCCAGCGTCCTTGCGGCCAACGCCGGCGCGAAAGTGGGAGAGGCGACGTGATCCTCCACCACGCGGATGGTCTGTCCGCCTGCCGCCAGCCGCAGCATCAACTCTACAAAATTGCCGCGCGCCGTCCGCAGGCCGCCAGGGCCAAACACCCCGGACGTTCGAATGATGAGCGAATGATCGAGGTAAGCCTGGGCATAGAGTTCGCCGGACAATTTGGAAACGGCGTACGCGCCCAGCGGATGCGTCTGGTCTTCTTCGGTATAGGGCGAACCCTTGGCGCCGTCGAAGACATAGTCTGTGGAGAAATGCACGAGCCGAGCGTCAAGTTGACGGCAGGCTACGCCCAGATTGCGCACGGCCAGGGCGTTGACCTGATAGGCGGCCTGGGGCTCCTGCTCGGCCACGTCCACCATGTTGTAGGCGGCGGAATTGATCACCAGGTCCGGCTCAAAAGCGGCGAGGGTCTTTTCAACCAGAGCCGCATCGGTGAGATCCACCTTGGAACGCACCAGCCGGAGTAACTGGCAACCTTCCGCTTGAAAGACGCGCGATAACTCAAGGCCCAACTGTCCGGCCGCGCCGCAAATGGCAACCCGTTTGAACATGAACCTTCAGGATACCGCGGCTCCCTGGGCTCAAACTACTCAGGGAAAGTGGTTTCCGAGGAGAGCTGAAAATCGAATTTGGCTTTTGCTTCAACGATGGCCGGGCGGGCGCCGTGGTCCTGTCCTTCCACAATGATGGTGGTGGTCCGAACATCGAGAGGCCTACCGCCCGCCGTCTGGATCTGATAAAGACGCAATTCCAATTCATGCTTGCGCCGGAGCTGGGTACCATCTGACACCAGCACGATTCGGCCCTTGATGGGCGAGCCGGCGTTGGCAAGCACTCTGCCGGTGCTGTCTTTGACATCCTCAGCCAACTGCCCGGTCCAGTCCTGCCCAATGAGGGCGCTGCGGGTGGAAAGTGACTGCGTCGTGACAATATGAATCATTGTCCCGGCGGGCAGCTTGACGCCAACCGACGCGGCCGGCTTCCTGATAAGTGGGTCTGTCGCCTGGGGCGACGGAGCGCCGGCCTTGGGTTTGGAGTCATGCGCTGCCATGGCTTTGGCTTCCGCCTCCATCGACGCTTTCTCGCGGGTCAGGGAATCTTCTCGCGAGGAGGAACAGCCGCCTAACACCAACAAGGGCACGAGCGAAACAAGATAGACAAGAGACCTGATCATTGGGATAGCCATTATGATTCTATCGGAACTGGGGTTAGTGCCCGGCCACCGGCAGCGGAGCCTTGGCCTGGCCGTCCATCACGGCCCGCAGCGCTACGGCAAGTTCAGCCGCGCGGCCCTTGCCCCAATAGTGCAGAAAGACCAGCGGCGGATCCTCGCCCACCATGTGATTGTGAATCGCCACAACGTTTATGCCGCGGCCACGCAAGCCCTTCAACACGATCTGCAACTCGTGCCGCAGGCAGGCGAAGTCTCCATCGACAAAAGCTTGCCCCATGGAACCGAAAAAGGCGGCCCAGGTGTTGACTCCCATCTGGTTCCCCGCCGGCCTGCCGTGCATCGACACCGTGCGACCGAACGTGGCTTTGTACATACCACCGTTGACCTGGCCGAATGTGCGCAGAATGCCGTTGAGCCCACCTGAATCGATCGAACTCACTGGCGGCACCGGGGGGCCGGCGAACTGGCGGGTAGGCTCCAGACTGACGCGGCGGATTAGTTTGGCGGCATCCAAGGTCTTGCGGACGGCTGTCGCCAAGGACTCCGCAGTTCCGGCCCCGCCTATGTGCATGAACATGACGCGCGGATTGTCGTAGAAGAAGTGATTGTGCAGCCCGGTCACCTCCAGGCCGTTGTCGAGCGCCACCGACATGGTGGGATTCACCTCGTCTTCAAGCAGTACCAGATCTCCCATCACCATTGCCGCGTTACCGGGACCGCTGGTGAAAGCGGCCCATGACGTGAGGCCCATGAACGGATGGAGAGCCGTGCCATCCACCGTAACCTTGGCGTCCGCGCGGGGGAAAGTGAGGCGATGGGTATCCTCGGATACCGTATAGGTTCCCGTGGCCCCGAAGACCTTGTCAATCGATTGCCGCTGTTCAGCCGTCAGCCCGGCTGCGGCCGCCAATTGGGCTGCCGCGAAAGTAATCGCTACCAAAAACTGCTTCGACATACTCTATCTCTACGCTATCATTTGACTCTATGTTGAGCCAAGGGGCTGCGCTTTGGCTGGTGTCGGTGGCGGCGCCGATGCTGGCCCAGGTCCTGGTTTTTGATGGTGCGATGGTGGTGGATGGCACGGGAGCGCCGGCGCGCGCGGCGCGAGTGGTGGTGCGCGACGGGCGAATCGCCACCGTGGCCGCCGATGCATCGATTCCCGCCGGCGCTCAAGTGGTAAACGGCGCGGGTCACACGCTGATCCCCGGTCTGTTTGACCTGCACACGCACTTGCCGTATTCGGCCATCCCCGGATTGGGCGGCGACTGGGGTAAGAATCTTAAAGCCTACCTGCTTCACGGCGTGACGTCTGTGGCCGATTTCGGAACGTACCCGGAGACCTTTGAGCCGATGCGCCGCCTGCTGGCTGAACGCAAGCTGGAGGGGCCGCATTTGCATTTAGCCGCGCGGATGACCACTCCGGGAGGCCACGGGGCCGAAGCAGGGCGAGGCGATTTCTTCTCATTCGAAGTCACGACGCCCGCCGAAGCCCGCGCGGCGATGGCCCGGCTCTTGCCCTACCAGCCGGACGCGATCAAGGTCTTCACGGATGGATGGCGCTACGGCGAGGCGGCCGAAATGACATCGATGGACGAGGCCACGCTGGCCGAAATCGTCAAGCAGGCGCATGCCCGCGATATCGAAGTAATGACGCATACCGTTACGCTTGCGCGCGCCCAGGCCGCAGCTCGGGCGGGCGTAGATGTGATTGCCCACGGTGTGAGTGATACGCGAGTGGACCTCGAGATGGTTGATCTGCTTAAGAAGCATGGAACCACTTACGTCTCCACGCTAGCCGTGTATGAATCCAAGACTTGGCCGCCTTCCTCGCTGCTCGAGTATTTTCTCGAACCGGCGGCGCTGCGCATCGCAGGCCGTATGAGCAACGCCACCACACCGGCCTCGGCGGCGCGCCAACGCCGCTGGGCCAATTTGAATGCGAATCTGGCGGCAGTCTTTCAAAGCGGCGGCGCGGTTGGCGCAGGCACCGATGCGGGTGTGACCGGCACGCTGCACGGGCGATCGTCGCTGCGGGAAGTCGAACTGATGGTGGGAGTCGGCCTGACGCCGCTCCAGGCGATCACAGCAGCTACCTCGGGCAGCGCCCGTGCGATACACGTGCAAGCCGAGCGCGGCAGCATCGAGCCTGGAAAATTGGCCGACCTGGTGTTGGTTCAAGGCGCGCCGCACGAGCGCATTGAGGATCTCTACAAGGTGGCAGGCGTGTGGGTGGCCGGCCGCCGCCTGGACCTGGCGCAACTCCGCCGCGAGATTGCCACAGACCAAGTCACTCCGCTCACGGCTCGCCCCGCAGCAGCTCTGATTGACAACATGGAGCATGAGCGCACCAGCGTCGATACCCTGCGTGTGAACGCAAGCGATGCCGGGCACGATAACTCGAAGGCGATGTTTCAGCGGGTGGCTCGCACCGTAAGTAACCACGCGCTGTCGATTCAGGCGCACATGGGTGAGAAGGCCAAGCCCTTCGCGCAGATTTGGTTCCCGTTGAGCCGTGGCGGTGTTGAGCCGGTGGACGCGTCAGCCTTCCGGGGCGTACAGTTTGAAGCGCGGGGTGAAGGCAGCTACAAGCTGGTGACGCAGACGCGAGCGGCGCGCAGTGGCTCTTATCCCGAAGCGGTGTTCCAGGCCGGACCAGCGTGGTCTCGTGTGTCGATTGCCTTCCAGCAGCTTCCCGGCCTCAATCCGCGTGACCTGACGGTGGTGGCGTTTGAGATTGCCCGGCCCGCCGGCAAGCACGGCTGGCTGGAATTGGATAATGTGAGGTTCTACTGATATGCGTAAACTGCTGACTACCCTTCTGGCCTGCGGGACTTCCCTGTTGATGGCCCAACGCGCCGCCGAATTTGAGACGCGGCCCGTCACGGCGGTGGAGAACGACAAGATTGAGTTGCTGGTGATGAACACCGGCGGCGCCTTTGCCAGCCTCCTGCTCAAAGACGATCCGGCCAGGATGAACCCAATGTGGAATCCGGCTCTGCTGGCTCGCAACGCTGGGCAAAAACCGCGCTTCGGAGACTCGATGGGCCACTTCGTTTGCGTCGACGGATTCGGGCCGACGTCACGCGAAGAGGCGGCGGCGGGTTTTGAGGGCCACGGGGAGGCGCATCGCCAGCCCTGGGAACGGACGTTGGCCGATCGTGCCGGCAAGGTCCAACGGATCAAGTGGCGAGCGACGCTGCCGGTCGTGCAGGAGGTATTCACACGGCAACTTGAATTGGTAGACGGCGAGCAGGTGGTCTACGTGGAAAGCGAGCTCGAAAGCCTGCTCGGATTTGACCGCCCGATCAACTGGGCTGAACACGGCACGATCGGCTATCCTTTCCTGACGCCGGAGAAAACGGTGGTAGACGCTTCGGTGGGCCGCTGCCAGACGCGTCCCCACGACGACAATGGCGCGCATCGGCTGATGGCTGAGAAGGAGTTCAAGTACCCGGGCGAGGCGCCGCTGATTGCCGGCGGCGTCGCCAACCTGCGAACCGTTCCCGCGAAGCCCGATTCCATGGATCACACTGGCTGCCTGTTTGACCCCTCGCGGCGGCTGGCCTTCGTCACCGCCATCAATCTGGAACAGAAGCTGATGATCGGCTATCTGATCCGGCGGGAGGAATATCCGTGGCTGCAGGAGTGGATGAACTATCCCGCCAACCTCAGCTTGGCTCGTGGGCTGGAATTCGGTACGCAACCGTTCGATGTTTCGCGGCGGCAGACGGTGGAGATGGGCAAGCTGTTCGGCCAGCCGGCGTTTCGATGGCTACCGGCCAAGTCCAAGATCAGCTCGCGGTTTCTCCTGTTCTACACCAAGGTCCCCGAAGGCTTTACGAAGGTTGACGATGTGCGGCAAGAGAACGGCCAACTGATTATCGAGGACAAAGCCGGTGGGAAGACGATCCGGCTGGCTGCTTCATTAAGCCTGTAGCGGTCACTCGGCCGGTCACTGGATTGCCGCTCATGACCAACATTGAAACAGGCTTGCTCGCAGACCGGGTACCTTACATTCGTGGCGGTTCGGGCACGCGGCAGGCGGTCGTCTTCTTCGGAGTGAACGCGCTGTTTAAGCGTCTCGACAAGACTTCGAATCCCGGGCGTTACGCCCGTCAGGTGTCCAACCTGCTGCCGGGATATAGGTTCACGATTCTGGGATACGCGGGCTCAAGCTTTGAAGAGATTGTGCGGGAGATGGCATTCGCTATCGGCACGCCGCCGGATGTCGTTGTGGGGATCTCCTTTGGCGGCTTCGTCGCCATGCGCTTTGCGGCCGAACACCCGGGGTTGGTGAAGCGACTGGTCCTCTTGGCATCGGCGCACCGCTTCTCGCCGAATGGACAGCAGATGATGACACGCCAATTCGCCGCGCTCGAACGAAGAGACCTGCGCACCCTTATTCAAGAAAACACATGGCTGTTCCGTCGGCCCCTGTACAACTGGTTAGCCCGGCTCAGAGTGTGGCTGCTGGGTGACCGGCTCGCGGCAGAGGTCCGTGACCCGGACGCGATTCTGAGTGACTACCGCCAACTTTTTGGACCGGATTTCGAGAGCAACGCAGAGCACGGAAGACGCATTGTCTGCCCGACACTGGTTATCGGAGGTACGGCGGACCAGTTTTTTGACCGCAGTGGTTTTGAGGAAACAGCGAGCCTGATTCCTGGAGCAACAATACAACTCTTCGAGCGGGAAACACATATGCTGCCCATCGAGAGAAGCGGCGATGTGGCGGCGGCGATCGCGGGTCTGGTCGGATGATCGTGACTAGACCCACACTTCAAGACGGTACTGGCACCATTGCCGTACCATCCCAGCGGCCTCGCCGCGCACGTCCTAAGTCAATTCGCTTTACAAATTAACACCCGTAGCACTTCTGTGTGAAGTCGTACACCGCTAAGGCCGATAGAAGACAGGCGTATGTCCCAAATCTACGGAACCGGCAAGTCGAACATAAAAGGGATTATCGCCGGAATCCTACTGATTGGCGGGTTCCTGATCGCGGCTTTGGCCAATCAATGGGCCGTTCGACAGCACCTTGTAGGGTTCACGGCGCAGAAGTGGCCGGAACGGCAGTATCACCGGGTTTGGTTTTCCCAGGACGGCTCCATGGTGGGGGCCGTCGCCGACGGAACCAAGTTGACGGTGGAGCGGTATGACCGCAGCGGCAACGATTCGCAGAAGTGGACCGTCGATGTGGGGCAATCCATAGGTTCGGCCGACGAGCAAACCGAATGGATGGTGGATCGCGAAGCGCAGCGGCTGGCGTATGCGTCCCCGCAAGGTTTGGTGGTCCGCCCGCTGTGTGAAACGGGCAGTTCCGGATGCGCGGGCCAGCAGTTTACTCTTCCGGCCGCCTCACGCTCGATCCTGGCCTTCGCCTTCGTTCCCGGACGAATGTTGGCGGCGGCTTTCAACGACTCGACGGTGCTGCTGTGGGACACCGAGACCGGCAATCAAGTCGGCCGGCTGACGTTGTCACTGGACAACCCGGATCAGGCCCGTTGGAACACGGACTATCTGGCGGTAGTCTCCAGTTCGCTGCGCACCACCAAGGTTTTCCGATTGGCCAGTGGACCGGCGTTGAACGTGGTCGAAGAATCGAAAACGCCGAGCCCGCCGTTCCGGTTGATGACGCCGGGAACGGGCCAAGTCGGCTATGCAAGCGCCGGCGGGGTCTGGTACCGGGGCGGCACGCGCAACAGCCCTGGTGCGGTGCGCGCCGCGGTGCTGGGTGGAAACGACATGCTGGTGGGGGCGGGCGAGTTTCCCGGGCTCCAGGTTCTGACGGAAAAGGAAGATCCCTATCCGCTGCTGGAAGGGGAGACCGATCTGGTGAGTGCAAGCGTTCTGGCTGCTAGCAGTTCTCGCTTTGCTTACTCCGGGCAAGCCGGAACCGGGCTGGTGGGACTCACGACGGAGACTCGCGTGACGCCAACGGGTCGGCGGTATAACTTCATTGGGCTAGCCATCGCCGTCGTCGGCGGTCTGCTCGCCGCTAGCAGCCTACTGTTTGACTTCGTCGGCATGTCTTTCAGGGCGCAGGGCGTGGGGAAGAAGAGCCGGAAGACGCTGCTTGATCCAGATCCGGACCTCATTAGCGCCTTCCTGGACGGAAAAACGGTCCTGTGGGCAGGCGCCGGATTGAGTGCGCAGGCCGGCTTCCCTACCCGGCAGACTTTCCTGAATCAGACGCTGCAAACCGCGGATGGAGAAGTCTGGCTCGAACCCGCCAAACTGATGAAGCTCTACGAGCGGGTGCAGCAAGGACATCAGGAAGAAGTGCTCGACGAGATCATTGAGACTCTTCACTACCAGCGCATTATCATGGTGGCGCACTTCAAGGTGGTCTATTGCCGATTCACCCCGCTGTCGGCGTGCCACAAGATCATCAAGCGCCTGCCGGCCGCCGCCGCCATCACCACCAACTACGATGGCTGCCTGGAAATGATCGGGGCCATGTGGGCCCACAATGTCCTCAGCCTTAAGCAAGGTGGACATCGCGGCGCCGCCGAAAAGGATCAGTTCTTTCTGCTGCGTCTTTATGGCGACCCCCGCTTCCCGGCAGACGTCAAGCTGAGCCACAAAGAGTTTGCCGAGTCGCTCAAGAGCGATCCAACTTTGGCCGACACAATGCAACTGCTCTTCAGCAAGAAGACCATGTTTTTCGTGGGCTGCTCTGTTGAAGGTCTGGTGGCCGATCTCAAGCTGATTCCCAAGCTCAAGAAGAGCGAGCACAAGCATTACGCCGTGGTCGGCGTAGGCTACGGTGCTTGGCACAAGCACGTGCAGACGCTCGAACAGCAGTACGGCATCCACTGCGTGGTTTGTTCGGATGAGACCATTGCCACCGAGCTGCCCAAGTTTCTGAACAATCTGGCCACCCAAATCGAGGAGGCCCAAGCCGACAAGACCAAGCGGGGCAAGGACATGATTGCTCAAGCCGTCAAGAAGTCGGCCGCGGGCGGCGCCTAAACCCGCTCACCGGACCCACTCTTCGATTTCGGGTGATTAGAATGGTGGATGATGTCGCTGATCCACCACCGAACAATGCTGGCCTGCCTGCTGGCGGCCGCCAGTGCATTTGCCCAGTCCAACTCGATCGGCGTGACCGAGTTGGTGCTCAAACCGGACGCCGACGATCCCCGCGTGCGGCCGTTCGAGACTATGGTGCTGCAAGTGCGTGCCTACGGCGAAGCCACCAAGCTGGGCAGCGAAACCACGGAGCGGGTACGGCTGCAGCGCGGCGGCGCCAAAATGACGATCCTCGCCGCGGACGGCGGCTGGCTCTCCAAGCCCTTCAAGTTTCAGGGCAAAGACAACGAAACTTTCTATCAGGATGCCTCTGGAAAACTGGCCGCCATCTTCGGCGTCATCAACAAGGATTTTCTATTGCAGGACGCGCGACTGTATACGGCTCCAGAGAAGCCTGGCAAGTATGAGATTGAAGCTGACTTGGAGGGGAAGAAAGCGCGGGTCACGATCGAAGTAACCGCCAGCGCGCCGGCGCGGCGTAAGGACGAGACCACGCAGTTTGCCGCAGAGCAGCGCGTCCGCGATCCATACCGCCTGCTGGCCGAATACTGGGCGCCGGTCTTCGCGCAGGAGACGTGGTTTCAGCCCAAGGCGGATGTGCCGGCGCGCTTCGACTATGACAACGATTGGGCTGGGGACAACAACTGGGACCACTTGGAAACTGGCTCTTCGCAGGCCTACGTCTACTATGCCGCCATGGAGACGGCCTCCCATTGGTTTCTCACCTACAACGTGTTCCATCCGCGCGACTATTCGGATAAATGCGTCGTGGGAACCTGCCATGAGAACGACAACGAGGGCCTGATTCTGACCGTGCGCAAAGATGGCTCCGAGTTCGGCAAACTCGAGGTGATGGAGACGCTGGCGCACAACAACGTCTACTCGTATGTGACCGACTCACGCATCCGCAAAGGCGCGCACAACATCGACGGGACTATCGAGTTCTACGGCACCTCGCATCCGCTGGCCTTTATCGAAGCTGGCGGCCACGGCATCTTGGGCACCTCCTCGCAGCACACCCAATACGACCCCAAGACCGACAAGTTTTCGGCGGGCACTGGCATTACGTTTATCTACAAAGGCGTGGCGGAGCGGCCCCGACACGCCAATGACCGGCTGGTGGGTTATGACTTACTGCCTATATACGACCACTGGTGGAAGAAGTCAGCCGACGAGAACTGGAAAGACCGGACCTTTGATGAGTATTACGCCTATACGCCTTTCGGCGGCCGGCCGGCCGGCAATGGGCGCAAGATGGGCGGCACTTTCTACGGTCGCAAGGAATCATCCAACAAGGCCAAACCCTTCTGGGGCTGGCATGACAACACCACCAGGAAGAAGAATCTGGTGAATACCGGACAGTGGGCCCTCGACCCGGCCTACTCACTCACTCGCAGCGTGACGTATCCGGCCGGATTGGAGCCGTCGCTCGACTATACCTTCAATCCGTATCTGGGAGTTGAATAGAGGGGTCAGCTCGATTTGGAAGCGGCCAAGAGCAAGATACCCAGCATGATCAAAGCCAGCCCGGCGAATTTGTGTTTGGTAAACGGTTCGTGGAAGAAGATGCGGGACCATAGGAGCGTCCAGACATAGCCGAAAGAAACCATCGGATAGAGGATCGTCAGCTCACCATTCTTGATGCCCTTGAGATAGAACAGCGAAGAGAGCACGAAGAGCACGATGCCCGCCGCCAAACGCCAGTTAGTCCAGATGGAAGATAACTTGCGGTGCAGCCGGTCCGCGCCGCCCTTGAGGAACACGGCGGCAATCGAGCCGATGAACGACGCCCCAAAGACGTAGAGGATGGACGAGAGGGGAGTGCTCACTGGCGCGAGTGGCTCGACATTCCGAGGACGGCCACACCGAGTACGATGCAGGAGAGCCCACCAAACTTGAGGGCGCTCACCGACTCGCCGTAGATCAGTACTGAAAGGATAGCGACCCACACATAAGTCATGGCGATCACCGGGTAGAGAATCGATAGCTCGCCGTACTTGAGCGCGGCAATCATCAACAAGGCACTGACGCCATAGAGAGTGTAGCCGACAAATAATTGCGGGTTGGTAAAGATTCCGATGACGATGTCCACCAGGCCTTCGCCGTGCTGCTGCTGCGTGCCGGCCTTCAGCAGAATTTGGGCGACAGCGCCAAATAGCGTCTGGACGAAGACAATCCCGATCGCTAGACGCCGGGCGGCTCGAGGATCGGTCTTGGCGTCATCAAAAATAGACAAGCCTATCTATGATATCCAATGATTCAGCCACCGTGCCCGCCTCCGCCAGGGGTCTCAATCGTCACGATATCTCCGGGCTGAACGGGAAAGCGGACTTTACCGTCCATGGGGCGGCCATTGCGGGCATTCCGGCCCGGCTGGCCCGCTTCGCCCCCGTCCAGCCCATACGGACCGCGTCGGCGGCGATCCGAGAGAATCGTCACTTCGACCGGCTCAAGAAACTCGAGTTGCTTCACGATGCCGTCGCCGCCGCGGCGCTTCCCCGCCCCTCCCGAGTTCCGTCGAATTCTGTAGGCGCGAACACGCAGTGGAAACTCATGTTCAAATGCCTCGACTGGTGTGTTGAGCGAGTTGGTCATGTGCGTATGCCGGGCACTCATCCCGTTAAACCGGGGACCCGCTCCCATGCCACCAGCGATCGTCTCATAGTAGGCGAATGGCCGCCGCCGCCGAGTATCCCAGCCTCCGAACGAGAGATTGTTCATGGTGCCCGAACTGGCCGCCGGAATCGCCTGGGGCGCCGCTTGCGCCAGGGCCCCCAGCAGCGTGTCGGTGATGCGCTGCGAGGTCTCCACGTTGCCGGCGGCCATGGCGGCGGGCGGCTGAGCGTTGATCAGGCATCCCTCCGGATTGACAATCTCGATCGGCCGGAGCAGCCCAGAGGTAAAAGGTACGTCGCCCTGGAGCAGGCACCGGAACACATACATAGTGGCTGAGACGGTCACGGCGTGATTGGCATTCACCGGGCCACGGGATTGGGGCGCGGTACCGGTAAAGTCGACGCGAGCCCGGCCGGCGGCTGTCAGCGAAACGGCCACCGAGATCGGCAGCGGCGGGCCACCCATGCCGTCGTCATCCAGGTAGTCGGTAAAGCGATACGTGCCGGCCGGCAGCGCGGCGATCCGCGCTCGCATCAGGCGCTCGGAATAGTCGCACAGCGCCCGGCAATTGCGCTCGACACGCGCGACACCCTGCCGGCTCACCAACTCGCGCAACCGCGCCGAGCCCCTTTCCATCGACATGAGCTGCGCCATCAGATCGCCTTCACGCTCTTCTGGCGTCCGGACGTTAGAGAGCAGCAGGTTGAGCAGGGGCCGATCCAGCTTGCCTCCGCGTACGAGGAGGATCGGAGGAATGCGGATACCTTCCTGGTAGATTTCCTGCGCCAGCGGCATGGAGCCAGGACTCATGCCGCCCACGTCGGCGTGATGCGCGCGGTTGGCGACAAAGAAACGGGGACTTCGCTCGCCGCCCAAGAAGACGCCGCTCACGGCCGTGATGTCGGGCAGATGGGTGCCGCCGCGGAAAGGGTCATTGACGATCGCCACATCGCCGGGCCGGAGATCGAATTCTTCTCGCACGGCTTGCACAGATTCCGGCATCGCCCCCAGATGCACGGGCATGTGGTCTCCCATGGCCACCGTTTCACCATTGCGGTCGTAGACAGCGCAGGAATAGTCGCGGCGCTCCTTGATGTTGACCGAGTACGAGGTCTTCTTGAGGACGATCCCCATCTCGTCGCAGATGGAGGCCAGCAGGTGGCGAAACAGCTCAAGCTCAATGGCGCCCGCCATGCACTACCTGGGCTTCTTGAGGCTGGGAGGTTTGGACGGGCCACGCCTCGGAACGGCGATCGGCCCGTTGTCAGGCACAGGCGCGGTGGTGACTTCCGGAACAGGCTCGCTTTGCGGCGGCGCTTCGAGTGGGTTCACGGTGGGCTTACACTCGCCAACTTTCACCTGAAAGGCCGCCACGCGTTCCCAGCGTTCACCCACACGCCGCTCCACGGTATGCGTCTTTAACTTCGCGTCGGCTTGCAGACGCCAGTCGGCCGCTTGAGCGGACGGGGGCTTCATCTGCATCGGACGCCGGCTCACCTCGCGGACCATCCACGAATCGCCGCCCGTCATCGTCTCGTACCGCTCGTAGCGTCCACCGCCATCGGCACCCTGCCCGCGGTCAATCAGGAGTGCGCCGGCGGTCTTTGACTGGAAGGCAAATTGCTCAATCGTGCCGATGCGGCTTTCGGCGAAGATCGGCCGTTGCCGCCATGTCTTGCCGCCGTCTGTGGTCAGCAGAAAAAACGGATCGCGGGGCAAGGCCAGCAGCGAGCCGCCGCTTACCCATCCGGTGTCGGCGTCGATGAACTGAATGCGGTCCAAACCGCCGGTGCGGAGCCGCTCAAAGGGCTCCATAAAGGTCTTGCCGTTATCTTCGGACTTAAGCAGCACCGAGAACATCGTGCTGGCCCCATTGTGCAGGTTACCAGCGAGGTAGATCCGGGAGTTGAGTCCGTAGACCGCGGCCAGTTCCAGATAGACGGCACAAGGCTCATCGATCGTACACGTCATCCCGATCGACGTGATGTCCTCCTCGGTGCACGCAAACGGGAGGTGGATTGGCTTGCCTGTGTTCTCAAGCACAACTGGCTTGGGAACTTCCGGCTCTTTGGGCTTGGCGACCGGTTCCGGTTCGGCGGGCATGGCCGAGGGCAGGCGAAACACCCCCGGATCATTCGCCACAGGGGGCTGGCGTTTGGCTGGCGGCGTTTGAGCCAGAGAGACGGCAAGGCAAGCCAAAACCAAAGGCGTACGGTGCATGTCGACACTCAAATTGTAGCGTGATGCTACGATGCCGATGTGGAGCCTTTGTACGTCCGAGTAGATCCGCGGGATAACGTCGGCATCGTGGTCAACCCGGAGGGCCTCGAAGCCGGCGCGCTCTTTCCGAGCGGCCTGACGCTGCGCGAGCGCGTCCCGCAGTCCCACAAAATCGCGCTGTTGAATCTGGAGGCGGGGCAGCCGGTGGTGCGCTACGGCGAGGTGATCGGTCTGCTGAACCGGGACCTGACGGCCGGGTCGTGGCTGCGGGAGGAGATGATCGATCTGCCCGCCGCGCCCGCCCTGGACCAACTGGCTCTGGCCACGCGGGTACCCGCTCCGCTGCCGCCCCTCGACGGCTTCACATTTGAGGGCTACCGGAACGCGGATGGATCGGCGGCCACGCGGAACATTCTCGGCATCACCACCACGGTGCAGTGCGTGGCGCCAACGGTGGACTTCGCCGTGCGGCGTATCAAACAGGAATTGCTCCCGCGTTTTCCCAACGTAGACGACGTAGTGGCGATCACCCATTCCTACGGCTGCGGCGTGGCGATCGATGCCCCGGGGGCCGCCATCCCGATTCGCACGCTGGGCTACATCAGTCGACACGCCAACTTCGGCGGAGCGCCGTTGGTGGTGAGCCTGGGATGCGAGAAACTGCAACCGGAACGCCTGCTGCCGGGCGGCCCGTTGCGCAGTTACAGCGCCGCGCAGTTGCCGGTTCTCGAGGCTGATCCTTACGTGGTCAGACTCCAGGACAAGGACCTGCGGGGCTTCGGCGAGATCGTCGGCGCAATTCTCCGGTATGCCGAGCAGCGCTTGGCCGAACTGGACCGGCGGCGGCGCCAGACCATTCCCGCATCTGAACTCGTGGTGGGCCTCCAATGCGGCGGCAGCGACGCCTTCTCCGGCGTCACCTGCAACCCCGCTGTCGGCTATGCCGCCGACTTGCTGGTGCGGGCGGGGGCCACCGTACTGTTCTCAGAGGTCACCGAGGTGCGGGATGCGGTGCATCTGCTCACGCCCCGCTGCGCCACCGAAGGGATTGCTCGCGATCTCATCGCGGAAATGCGGTGGTACGACGAATATCTCGGGCGCGGCCAGGCGGACCGCAGCGCCAACCCTACACCGGGTAACAAACGCGGCGGGTTGGCCAACGTGGTGGAAAAGGCGCTAGGTTCGGTAGCCAAAGCGGGTTCGTCAGCGTTGATGAGCGTCGCCGGCCAAGGCCAGCGGGCGAGCACCCGCGGATTGGTTTTTGCGGCGACACCGGCCAGCGACTTCATTTGCGGCACGCAGCAACTAGCCTCCATGAACATGCACGTGTTCACGACCGGTGAGGGTTCACCCTATGGCTTGGCGCTGGTGCCGGTAGTGAAAGTCTCTTCGCGCACGGCGCTGGCCGAGCGATGGCACGATCTGATCGATATCGACGCGGGGCGAATTGCCACCGGCCAGGCCTCGCTTGAGGATGTTGGTGGAGAGATTTTCCGGTTCCTGCTTGAGGTGGCCAGCGGGCGCAAGCGCACCTGGGCCGATCACTGGGGCCTGCACAATGCGCTGTCGCCATTCAATCCCGGGCCGATTACGTAGGCTAGTGTTTATCGCCTTCGTTCACCGTGATGCGGAGCACCATGTTCCACGGGAATAAGGTGCACGCCGTTCTCCTCACCGGTAACCTCGATGAACAGGCCGCCCTCGTCGCTCACGTCGAACTTGGCCTTTTCGATGGGCGAATACGCGAGCTTCCACTGCCTCGTCTCTACGATCACCATGGTCCGTCCGGCTTGCACGTAGACTCCCGGCCGGGCCTCAAACTTCTTCAAATAGCGCTGGAACAACTTTTCGCAGGTGGCTCGCATGACACTGAACATCGGCATTTCGACCCCGAGGCTTTATCGGCGATACTATTAGGTAGCAAGCATGGCATTCGAGTCTGACAAAACAATGTTTGAAGTGTACCGGGACGTAACCTACGGCACCCGTTATCGTGTGGTCTACTTCACCGAGTTGCAGGATCACAACAAGGAAGTTGAAATCAATCGGGCCATGGCCGGAGAGCATTTCGTGGATGGCTTCATTCGCGATCTACACAAGGATGACGCCAAAAGCGCGATTGACGTTATGTTATCTCGCCTGAACGAAGGCGAGGCTATCGCGCCGGATCAGTTCTTGTCGCTGTTGGGTGATCACCTGGCCAGCTAGGCGGGTCCCGCCCGCGGCCCCCTTGTCTGGGGTAACCACCTTAGTGCTTGTGAATCGGGACTAGCGCCGGATTGCAGGACTCAGGCATTTGCCCCATACTCGTGGCGGAAGCAGTTCGAGAGAGAGGATCGCGCCGTTGCCTGTACCGACCAGTTCCCCTACTGTGGTTTATGTTTCCGATCCAGAGGCGGCGCCCCATTTTTCCTTTCTCAGCGAAAACGTGGAACAGCTCCTGGGGTATCCGGTCCGCCATTTCATGGAGGATTCGCAATTCTGGGTCAACTTGCTTCACCCTGAAGACCGAAGGGCAGCGGTGGCAGGGCGAGCTGGCAAGCCGATCGAGTGCGTTCCTCAGCTCGAGTACCGTCTACGGCATGCCGATGGAGCGTTCCGTTGGATTCGCGACTCCCTGAAAACGGTGAGCGACAATGAAGGCGCCGCAGCGCAGCGGATCGGTTTTTGGAGGGATATTTCCGGCGAGCGTGAAGAACCCTCGACCAACGAATTGCGCCCGGTCCCCCATCCGGCGCGCTCCTGGAACAGCCGGAGCATTGAGAGCATGGCCTTGGTTCATGAGCTGGGCGATGCGCTCCCTGCCCTGTTCTTTCTGTATGATCTGGCCGAACACCGCCATCTCTTCGTGAACCGGGCCTATCATGCATCGCTGGGCTATTCGATGGATCAGGTGCTAGCGTGGGGAGCCGAGTTTATTCCCAGAGTGATGCATCCGGAAGACCTCCGGCTGATGCTCTCTCAGCACGAACGCTACGATGCGCTTGCCGAGGGCCAATCGATTGAATCCGAATATCGGATGAAGCACGCCCAGGGCGAATACCGGTGGATGCGCTCGCGCGTGGTGGTGATTTCGCGAGACCCGCTGGGGCGCGCGCGGCAGATTCTCGGGATCTCAGAAGACATCACGGAGCGCAAACGGCTGGAAGAGCAACTCGTCCACACGGCCCTGTACGATGCGCTGACGGACCTGCCCAACCGGGCGCTTTTTCTGGACCGGTTGGAACGCGCCATCCGCCGCGGCAAGCGCCAGCCCAATTATCGCTTTGCGGTTCTCTACATGGATCTGGACCGCTTCAAGGTCATCAACGACGGCCTGGGGCACTTGGCGGGCGATCAGATGCTGGTGTTCATCGCCCGGCGCCTGGAGTCCTGCCTGCGCGAAGGTGACACGTTTGCCCGCTTGGGCGGAGATGAATTCGCGCTCCTGATGGAAGGCTTAGTGAAGGAGTCCGACGCGCTCCTGCTCGCCGAACGAATTCAGAGCGAACTGAGGAAACCCTATCTGCTGGGCATGAATGAAGTGGTCACGTCGTCGTCGATGGGTATCACCTTCAGCCATCCGATGTATGAGAGCCCGAAGGAAATCCTGCGCGACGCCGACATCGCGCTGTATCGCGCCAAGGAGCAGGGGCTCGGACACTATCAAATTTTCGATGCGGCCATGCACGAGAAGGTGAAGCAGCAGATCAAGCTGGAGGAGGAACTGCGGCGGGCCGTGGAGCGCCGCGAGTTTGTGCTGCACTACCAGCCGGTCCGATCCTTGAGCACCGGCAGGCTATTGGGTCTGGAGGCATTGGTGCGCTGGCAGCATCCGGTGCGCGGACTGCTGGCGCCGGACGATTTTCTAGGCGCCGCCGAGGAGTCCGGAGTGGTGGTGCCGGTTGGCTGGTGGGTGCTGAACGAGGCGTGCCGCACCGCGGCCGGCTGGATTCGCAATCGGGTGCTGCCGGAGGGCGCCTACGTCAGCGTAAATCTGGCGTCCAAACAGTTTGCTCAGTTCGATGTGGTGGAGCGGGTGGCGACGGCTCTCAAAGAGACGGGGTTGCCGGGGGACCGGTTGCGCCTGGAGATCATTGAAACGGTGATTTTGGACACCCCGGCGGTGGTCGCCGAGAAGGTCGGACGCCTGAAGGCGCTGGGCCTGGGCCTGCTGCTCGACGATTTTGGCACGGGCTATTCGTCACTGAGCCGGCTGGTCAGCTTTCCCATCGACGGGATCAAGATCGACCGGAGCTTTATCGGCCTTCTTACCGAAAGCGACAACCACCGGCGGCTGGTGCGCGCGCTGATTCACCTGGCGCATGACCTCAAGCTGGAAGTCATCGCCGAAGGCGTACAGACGGCTGAGCAGGCTGTGATGCTCAAGGAGCTTGGCTGCGACGCCGTGCAAGGCATCATGTTCCTGCCGCCCATGCCGGCCCAGGGCGTGACTGAGGCGTTGGGCCCCAAAGACTAGCAGCAGCTACCGGGCGGCTTATCGCCCGCGGCTCAGACGGCGGAAGTAGTCAGCCACAGACTCGGCATAGCCTTGTGGGACTGCCCGTGACGGATTGCTGCGCACTTGACTCGACTGTTCGTCCAGCTTACGGCGCAACTGCAGTTCGATCTGTTCCAGGTTGGCCAGCACCTGCGTGCGCAGTTGCTCCACCATCTCCGGATTGCCTTTGAAGTTGCTCGGGTTCAAGCGCTCCATTTCGCGGATGAGACTCTGGACCTCGCGCGCCACTTCGGGATTCTCGCCCATCTCGCGGCCCACTTGATTGAGTTCACGCATACCATCGCGATAAGCCTGCTCGACGCCGGCGAGTGAAGGCCCGTCGGGACGCGGAGCACCACCGTTGCCGACCTCCGGCAGATAGCCGCCGCGGTTGATGGCAGACCCCTCGCTCTGCCCGCGCTGGCCACCTTGGCGAGCTTCGCGGTCACTTTGTGACTCACGGCCAATACCTTGTTGTCCGCCACGGCTGTCGCGGCCACCCTGGCTCGCAGACTGACTCTGGCCTTCGCCGCCTTGGCCCTGTTGACCACCCTGCTGGCCGCCGGGTTGCCCCTGCTGGCCCTGCTTACCCTGCTGGGACTTACCCTGCTCGCCGTTGCCCGGCTGTTGGCCCTCGCCTTTTTCGCCGCCCTGTTGCTGTCCTTGCTTACCCTGCTGCTGGCCGGGCTGACCTGACTGGCCTTGTTGGCCGCGCTGTTGCTGCCCCGGATTGCGGCCCAGGGCCTGCATCTGCTGCCGGAGGCGTTCCACTTTGTTCAGCGCGGTCTCAAGCTCCTGCTGGCCCTTGTCTCCACCGGCCCCCTGCTGACCCTTGCCCTCGAGCGCTTGCTGGGCCTCGCGCATTTTCTCGCGCAGCGACTCGAGCGCGTCGTTGATCGGCGCCTCGCGCATATAAGCATACGCTCCGTAGCCTTTCCGGATGAAGTCCGAACTCTGCTTGAGACGTCCGCCCAACTCGCGCTGCTGCATGTCGCCCAACGCTTCGCGCACCTTGCTGGCCGCCTTGCGCTCAGAGCCCGCCATCTCACGCGCTGCACTCTGCATTTCGCGTTCGAGACGCGCGATGTCGTCCGCCATCTTCTGGCGCTCGGCGGCCATCTGCTCATTCTGCTCGCGATTGCCGCTCGGCTGACCATTCAACAAGGCCGGATTGCCGAACGCCCCGCGCATCTTGCGGGACTGTTCCTGCTGCCGGTTGGCCAGTTCCTCGGCCTTGCGGGCCATGCTGTCGAGGGCCCCTTCGGATTGTTGACGCCGGGCGCCACCGAGCAGATCCTTTGCTTCCTGGAGCTTGTCGGCGGCGCGGCGCGAGTCTGCCTCCGTCCCTTGCTGGCCCTGCTGACCGGCGGCCGAAGAGGCGGCTTTGCGCATGTCGTCGGTGGCTTGCTTGAGGCGATCGATGGCCTGCTGTACGCGCGGGTCCAGTTGCTGCTGCTGGCGATTGCCGGCCTGCTGCTGCTGTTGTTTGCCGCTTTGGCCTGACTGACCTTGTTGTTGACCCTGTTGGCCTTGCTGTCCTTGTTGTGGCGAGCTTTGCCCCTGCGGACCCTGCGCACCCGGGCTGTTGCGGGAAAGCTGTTCCATCTGCCGCTGCAGCTGTTCGGCCTCGCGTCGCAGCATCTCCTGCTGCCAGCGCTGCTCCAGCGACTGTTGTTTGTTCTGCTGCTGCTTGGCCAGTTCCTGTTGACGCCGGGCCAACTGCTCCAACTTCTGGAGCGCTTCGTCCACTTCCTTGTTTTTCTGTTCGGCGGCGGACTGCTGCCCGGTCTCGTATTGGTTCTTCTCGGTGTCTAGTTCCAGATCGAATAGATTCTCAAGATCGCGTGCGGCGCCGCCTCCGCCACCACCGCCGCCCTGACGCCCGAACGCGACTTGGATCTGGCGGAACGTGGATTCGGCTCGCAGCAAATGCTGCAGTGCCTTCTGCTCGTGCGGCATGGCATCGGTCCATTTGCGGCCCTTCAACTCGCCGGCGGCCCGCGTCATGGCTTCCGCCGCGGCAGTCATGTCCTTGGCGAACGTCGAAAACTCCTGGTTCTGCGTCGACAACTCGCGGCTTTGCATGCGGCGAGCCAGGGACGTAGCCTGATCCTTTAGCTTCGCCTGCACTTCAGCGAGGAACTTGCCTGCGTCAGCCGCTTCGGCGTCGGTGGTCTTCTTGTCGCGCTGCTGATTCCAAGTGGCCGCGATGATTTCCTTCTGGCGCTCGGAAATCTTGGTAGGATCCTCGCCCCCACCGCCACCCCCGCCGCCGGATTGTTGCTGCTGCTGAAACTCCTTTTCAAACGGCTGCGCCTCGATGAACATCATGTCGGTGCGCGTGGTGACCTTGGCGTCGCGCGCGGTGGCGTAGTAGCTCACCACATCGCCGGGAACGAGTTTGTGGTCTTCGAGCGCGATCAGCGTGCTGCCGGAAACATTGCGTTGGCCGGCCTGCTTGGCGCCCACCGGAACCGTCTGCTCCGGGCCGCCATTAACCGAGTAATGCAACTGCACTTCCTTCAGCCCGTAGTCATCATCGGCGTCCACCTGAATCGCTACTTCCTCGATCGGGCTGGCCTTGTAGTCCTTGCCAGGACGGGTGAGCTTCAGCGTGGGCGGCTTCTCCGGCTTGGCTTCGATGAAGAAGTCATCGGAAATGCGGACGCGCTGATTTTGCTCCATCACGGCCACATGATAGGCGCCGTTCTTTTCAATCTTAAGCGTGGTGCGATACGTATTCTTTCCGGTCTCGGCGCCGAGCAGCACTTCCTGTTGAGCCCGGCCTTCGGCATCCACCACCAGACGCCCTTCCTTAAGCGGCTGATCGGTGGTGAGGTCCAGTACCGCCTCGGTGCCTTCCACCGCTCGCAGGTCTCCGCCATGATCCACCACTTCTTCGCCCAGCCCGGACCACGCCGGATACCGGTAAGTGATCTTGATGTTGCGGACCGTCGGCAGATCCATCACTTTGAGCGTGTACTGAGGCGAGCGCAGCGGCCCGGCTTGTACATAGTAGTCCACCGGCTCAGGCACGCCCGCGAACAGGAACTCATATCCGCTGCCGGAAGCCTGCGGCTGCATCGCCACCGGCTCCCACTTGGCCGTGGAGTGGAAGCGCGCGAACAACTGCACCTTGCCCGAGCTCATGCCCAGCACTTGCGCCGTCACCAGCTGGTCTGA
This sequence comes from Acidobacteriota bacterium, assembly GCA_043730365.1. GTDB lineage: Bacteria > Acidobacteriota > Terriglobia > Bryobacterales > Bryobacteraceae > VFZP01. The sequence goes on from JAYTKJ010000157.1 coordinate 23,648, forward strand.
CTTACGCCTGACCGTGGCATCGCCCGGAGACACTTTGATGTCGTAGAAAGACTTGAGATCGCCCTTGGGCGCGCCTGCCCACAGCAGACTCGCGCCGTGCCCGAAATATCCAGGGCCGACCAGAATCAGCCAAAGCAGCAAACCCAACGCACCCACGCTGGCAGCGGAGAAACCGGCCAGCCGCGCTGCCGGAGCCAGCAGATTGGGCTCGGATTGTCGCGCCACGTTGAGCGTGTCGGCGGCCAGCAACTCAACGAAAGGATCGTCCTGCCGCTCGGCGCCTTTGTCGGCGAACGTCATCAGCCGTTGTTCAAAAGCGGGAAACTGCGCTTCGGCGCGGGAGGCGGCGCGCCGACGATTCAGCTTGAGCAGCGGCAGCACGATCCCGAGCGCCAGCGCAAACGCCAGCACAAGAAATAGCGCGACGCGCGCGCCGGTGAGGCTGCCGGGCGAGAAGGCCCAGGCATTGACGATCATCACCAGCACCACGGTAGCCGCCAGCGCGGCCCCCAGCAGGATGGCCCCTCCGGACAGAAGCGCGCCCAGGCGCAGCCGCCTCTCGAGCTGCCCGAGGTACGCATTCAGTTGCTCGCGTGTGCTCATCGGAACCTCCTAAGAAATCTTACCGGCGCTTTTGCGTGCTTACTCTCTTTGTACACCTAAATAGCGACTGGCGAGAAGGGACTCGCCCAGCGTGGCCAGCGCCGCCGCCAGCAGAAAGTACCACCAGAAACTAAAAGGCTTCTTGACCGGCTCTTCCGAGAAGCCCGCCGGGGAGTCTGGTTGGGCCGCTTTGGCCGCCACAGTCTTGTCTCCCGCCGCCGGCGCACCCGTCCAAAGTTGCACGGTTTCGGCTGGAACCAAAGCCAGATCGGACTCCCGGCGATCCGGATTCACGGCCGCCATCTCATGTCGTCCATTGGCGCGGCGCACTTCAAAGAATCCCTCGCGGGGAAGCTGGAACGACTGGGCTAGTGTTGACTCGCGCAGCGACAAGGGCCGCTTACCGTCCGGATCAATCACTTCGACAGACACAGCCTGCTCTTTGGCAGAGCGCAGTTCCACGTGATTGCCGACCGTCATCAACGCATTGCGCTCTTCCATCGAAGCCAGATAGCGGGCGGACTGATCGATGAACGCGACGAACGACGGATAGAGCGGAAAATCATTGCTGACGTTGTCGATCGTGGACGTGAACAGCAGCGCGCGTCCTTCGCCAATCTTGCGCTCGATGAGCAGTGGCGTGCGGTCACTCAGGCGCGCGACCACACGCGAGTTCCCCGGATCGACCCCCACGGCGTAGAAGAATTTCACGCCTTCCCACTTGCCGGCGCGGCGCATGGAGGGGTGCGTGGGATCAGCCTCGCCTACTACGGAAAACCTTTCGCCGGCGCGCGAGTAATACTGCCCCTCGATCACGGGCAGATCGAGAACCGGGATTTTCGGAAGGCGCGCGGTGTTGGGTCCCGCTGCCACCAGGAGACTGCCGCCGCCAGATACAAACCGCTGCGCTTTCTCGATGAAGGCCGCCGGCAGAGCCGCGTCGGCAATGGCGATGAAGGAGTAGCGAGAGGTGTCAACGCCGCTGGACTGCTCCGACGTGGTCGTATCCAACGTAAAGGCGGCCTCAGCCGCCGCCCCGAGCGCGGCACGGAAGTAAGTGGGCGAGCGCGTGTCCCGGTTCTCATGCACCAGCAGCACGCGCTTGGGGTCAGACCGCTGCACGGCGAACAACGCCCGGTCATCGGCAGCCAATTTGTCGGCGGCGTCAATGCGCACCTCGCACTTGGAAAAGCCGTATGGAACTTCGAGGCCCTGAAACTCCACCGTGGCGCGGCCCGCCGCCGGAACGTCCACCGTCTTGGTAGCCGTGACCGCTCCGTTTACCACCAGCGAGGCGGTGCGGCGCGCAACTGGCGTGTCGAAACCGGCGATTGTAGCCTGCACTCGCGCCTTCTTGGTATCCCAAAGAATTGCGGGCGCACTTACCGTCTCCACTGTCCAATTGGGTTCGGCCTTCGCCGCCGCGACCGAGTGCACTTGCAGCGCGACGCCCGATGGCAAGACCAGGTCTGAAAAGCCCGATGGCAACGCCGATTTCTGGCTGTCGGTAAATAGATGCACTTCCATGGGCCGAGGATCGTTGGTCACCGTCATGCGCAGCGCCCGTGACAACTCGCCGTACGCACCCACTTCGTCGCCCGCCTGGATAGACTCTACTGCCCCGCGCAGCGCGCCGGTTTCCAGGGTCGGCTCAGTCAGCATCCTCAACCGCGATCCCAGCGCGGCCACTTGCGTCCGTTGATTCATCGGGCGCGCGGCGATTATCGCCTGCGCCTGGCTTTTGGCATCGGCCAACCGCGAACCGGCGCGCATGCTGAACGATTGATCCACCACCACCAACGTGCGCTTCTCGCTGGGATTTACCTTGACCTCGCGCTGTACGAAGGGCTGGGCGAACGCGAGCACCATGAGCAGCAGCAAGAGCAGCCGCATCGCCAGTAACGCCAGATACTTCAACTTGCGGTGTTTGATGGAGCTTTGCGTGCGCTTCTCAAAGAACATCAGCGAGCTGAAGGGCACCGGCGTGGTTCTGTGTTGCCGCAAGAGGTGCAGATAAACCGGCAGCGCTAAGGCGCCCAACCCGGCCAGAAACCATGGAGAGAGAAATGGCATCGGTTGTCTACATTCTCCCCTGGCGGATACCGAGATACTCGCGCAACGTGGAATCCAGCGGCCGATCCGTGATCAGCCGATAGTAGTCCATCCCTGCCCCGCGCGCCTTCTGTTCAATCGTCTCCATATGCTTCTGCATCTTGTCGCGATACTCGGTCTGCGCGTACTCCGGCGTCACTTCAAGGCTGTCGTCGGTCTCCATGTCGATCAGGATCACCGGCTCGCTGAACTTGGGCGCCACCTCCTGCGGATCCATCACGTGCAGGAGGATGACCTCGTTGCCCCGGTAACGCAGCGGCTCCAGCGTCTTGACAACGGTCTCGGCATCTTCGAGGAAATCGGAAATCACCACCACGATGCCGCGCCGCCTCAGGAACTCCATGCAATGAACGAAAGGTTTGGCAAAGTTGGTCCGCGCCGACGGCTCGGCCTTTTCCAGGCCGTGCAGCAGGCGATGCAACTGGCCCTGGCGCGTGGACGGTTGGATGTAGTTGCGCACCTCGTCGTCAAATACCAGCAGCCCGGCGGCGTCTCGCTGTTGAACGGCCAGATAGAAAAGACTGGCGGCGGTGTAGCGGGCATAGTCGATCTTGGAAACAGAATGCGAGGCCATGCGCATTGAGTTACTGGCGTCGAGTAAGAGGGTGAGCGGCGTGTTGGTTTCGCCGCGAAAGCGCTTCAACACCATGCGCTCGGAGCGGGCAAAGACATTCCAGTCCACGTGACGCAAGTCGTCACCCGGCGTGTACTGACGATACTCGGCGAACTCCTGACTGAAGCCGAAGTCGGGAGAGCGGTGGAGCCCGGAAACGAATCCGTTCACCACCGTCTTGGCGATCAGTTCGAGATTCGAGACCGACGCCAGCACCGAAGGCTGGAGAAAGCGCTGCAGCATCGAGATCAGCCTTTCGGCGGAGGGACATGCTCGATCAGCCGCTTCAGCAGGTCGTCCGTCGACAAGTGCTCGGACTCGGCTTGGAAATTCAGTAGCACGCGATGCCGCAGCACCGGCACCACCAACGCTTGGATATCCTCATACGACACGTTGTACCGGCGCCGGGCCAGCGCCCGGGCTTTGGCGGCCAATACCAGGAATTGGGCGGCGCGCACGCTGCCACCATAGTTGACGTATTTCTTGATGAAGTCCGGAGCAGATGGGTTGGAGGAGCGCGTGGCGCGTACAATGTCCACCGCAAAGCGCGAAACCTGCTCGGCAATCGGCACCATGCGCACCAGTTCCTGGAAGCCCAGGATCTCCTGCGCGTTGGTAACCTTCTCGGCCACGGCAGTTTTGGTGGTGGTGGTCTGGTCAACCACCTTCACCTCTTCGTCCGCTGTCAGGTAGTCCAACACCGTGTTGAACAGGAACCGGTCGAGCTGCGCTTCGGGCAGCGGGTAGGTGCCTTCGAGCTCGATCGGGTTCTGGGTGGCCAGCACAAAGAACGGCGCGGGCAGTCTGTAGATGTTGCCGCGCACCGTGCAGGACCTTTCCTGCATCGCCTCCAGCAAGGCCGACTGGGTCTTGGGCGGCGTGCGGTTGATTTCGTCGGCGAGCAGGATGTTGCCGAAGATCGGCCCCTTGACGAAGGTCCACGTGCGGCGGCCGGTGCCGGGCTCCTCTTCAATGATGTCGGTGCCGGTGATATCGGACGGCATTAGATCCGGCGTGAACTGGATGCGTTTGAACTCAAGGCCGAGCACATCGGCGATAGTGCGCACCATCAGGGTCTTGGCGGTGCCAGGCAGGCCGGTGATCAGGCAGTGGCCGCCCACGAACAGCGCGATCATGATCTGTTCGAGCACTTCTTCCTGACCCACGATGACGCGGCGCACCTGGGCGAGAATCTGATCTCGGGCTTCCTGGAACCGGCTGACGCGGCCTTGCAATTCGGCAGAGTCGGCGGAGAGTTGCGAGAGCGAGGACATGTTGATTGAGGGCTTCTCTTTCGTTTCGATTGTTACTTCTTTTGGGCGTTCAATTCGAGCAATAGTTTTTGGGCAGGCTTAAATCCCGGCGCTGCCTCGAGGGCTTCGAGAACATGATCTTCGGCCTTGTCGGCCTGGCGGGCGGCCTGGTAGGCGCGGGCCAAGTGATAGTGGGCATCGGCTTTGTCGTTAGGTTTCTCGGCCAGCCAGGCGCCGAACTCGCGCACGGCCCCGGACGGATTGTTCAGCCCGAGATACAAGTCCCCAAGCCGCTTGTGCATCGCGTCATCCTTGATTGGATAGATGAAGTTCACTTTTTCCAGGGTCGCGGCGGCCCCGCGCTTGTCGCCGGCTTCTTCCTGGAACAGGGCAAGTTTCTTGAGCGTCTCGGGATTGCGCCCGCCGACGGCGGCGTAGCGCGATAACACGTCAATCACTTTCTTCTTGTCGCCCTTGGCGAGGGCGGCATCGCTGACGGTTTCGTAGGCGTTGGCGGCCTCCACATAATCGCGATAAAGGCTGATCGCCTTTTCTCCTTCAGCAATCGCCTCGTCGTACTTCTTTTCTTTTTGGAAGGTCGCGGCGGCGCGCAGTTGCTTGCGCCAAGTGTCGAAGTTATCGATGACCGGCTTGACTTCCTTGTCGAGCCAGGCAAGAAACTGTTTGTCAAACTCCTCGGGCGACAACGCCAGCACTTCCTTCACGGTAACCGGTGTCGACTTACCCGCCCCGTAGGAGTTCATCATATCCAGCACTTTATCCCATCCCCACCGGCCTTTGATGAAATCGATGATCCGCCCAGCCTGAAAGTAGGACACAATCACCTGATTGGGATAGCTGGGGCGAATGAAACCGCGGTCCAATTCGGCCACCGGCAGCAGCTTCTTGTCCTTGGCGGCCATAATGATGTCCGGCGTCAGACGGTCACCCCAATCGGGATAAATCGCCGACTCTTCATGCACGGCGACGCCTTCGGTGAACCAGCGCGGCACACGGTGGCGCGTGGCGGTGAGCACGTAGACATGGCTCATTTCGTGCCATAGTGTGGCGGCCCAGTGGAAGGCGCCCGGTTTGCGGCCCGACGGGCTGTCCATGGCGACCACGGTGCCGAACGTCACGCCCAGCGCGCCCAACCCAGGCATGCCCATGGTACGCACGGCAAAGTCTTCATGGTTTGGGTAGACTTCCAGTTGCACCGGCACGGAAAGCTTGACCTTGTACTTCTTGTCGTAGGTGGCAATGCACTTGAGCAATTCCTGCTCGAAAAAAATCCGTAGTATCCCCGCTTCTTTCTTGTCCAGTTTGAGAATCGAAACCGGCGTTCTGAAGGTTACTAAGTTCTTGTAGCTATCGATCAGCTTCAGCGAGTTGGTAGTGGAAGATTCTTTGAAGCCCGCATTGAAGGCGGCCTCCAGTTGCTCCTTGGCTTCCACTTCCTTGCCCATGCGCATGAGATTGATGCCGAGCTGCGAGCGGGCTTCGAGGAAATCCGGATCGAGTTCCAGCGCCCGTCGATAGAAGGCGATGCCCTCGTCATAGCGCCGGTTGAGGACCAAGTGATGAGCCACGATAGCGTGGCCCTCTCCATACCGGGGATTGACGGCAGCAATTTTCTTCAGCCACTCGTCCGGCGAACGATCTTCCAACACTTCCACCGCAGCGCGCACTGCCATAGCGTCCAATGCCTCAGGCGACATCTTGAGGGCCTTGTCAGCTTCTTCGACAGCCTTCTTAAAATTCACGTCCTCCAGCGCCAATTGCGCCAGTAGCTCCTGGGCTTCTACCAGACCCGGCTCGGACTCCAGGGCTTCCTTGGCGAACTCGGAAGCCTTGCTTTCAAATCCGTTCGACGCAGCTAGCGCCATGCCGTACAAGGCGCCGGCGTGGGTCTTCTCAATGGCGAGAGCTTCCTGGAACAGTTCGCCCGCGTCTTTGTAGTTCTTGTTGAAAGGCTCAATCAGCATGCGGCCCCAACGGGCCTTGAGGTTCGGGTCCTTCGGGTTACGCTTCTCGGCCGCCTGGAACTCCAGGTTGGCCTGCTTGTAGTTGGCCAGTCCGTAGTAACCCTCAGCGCGCAACAACGCATCGGCCCCCGCCGCCAACTTCTGGAAGCAGGCGCGAGACTCGGAGCGTTTGCCGTGATGCTCAAGCAACCGGCACTCCCGCACCTTGGGATGCAGCGCACCGTGCAACAGCAACGGGACGAGAGTCGTCAGCAGCAGCGAGAGCCTCACTTGTCGAGTTCCTCCTGCAGGCGTGCTAGCTCAAGCAACAGCGCCGATAGCTGCTTACGATAAACCTCGACAGGCATGGCGGCTTTCTCCAGCTTCAAGCGGTCCACCCGGGCTTCCAGATCGTCTTTCCTGGCCAGCATCGCCTGCTTGGCCGGGTTGGCCGCAGCCTTCTGCGCCGTTCCGAATCGCACCAACGCCAACCGCGCCGCTAACGTACCCTGTCCGTTCTCGTCGTTCGGATTACGGACGGCGTCCCCCTTGCCCGTATCTTCCAACATCGCGTGTTCGGTGGCAATGCGTTTGTTGGTTTCGTAGAATGAAGCGGTCTTGCGATCAGCGTAACGATAGGCCTCCAGCGCGGAGACGGTTTCGTTCTTATCCACGTCGGCCGACGGATCCCGCATCGCCTCCACCCAAAACCGCGCAAACACGGTGGCGTTCTTTTCATTGCCACTGCGTGTGGCCGAAATCACCGTGCGATTGGCGTGCTGTAACAACTTCAAAGCGCCCCCACTCGCGCTGGACGTGTTGACGATCAACTGACGGCCCGCCTGAATCCGGTCACACAGCGCGGCCAGATCGGACGCGGCGATATCGGGTCCGCGCAAGTTGAATTTGTATTCATTGCCGTCGTAGCTGCCATGGCCGATCAGGAGCAGTATAAAGGTATCTTCAGCCTTGGCGTCGCCGGCGATACGTCCGAGCGCCTCACTCAGTTTGGCTTTGGTGGAATCGGCGCCGGATAGCGTATAAACATGATTGTCACCAGCCGAGCCCTGCACGATCTTGTCCACTTCCTTGGCCAGTGCCGTGAAGCGTTGTTCGTAGTCCGGCTCGCCACCCAAGCCGGCCACAGTCACAAAATGCACGGCAGCGCCTTGACTCAACACCGCCCCGGCCAGCAATCCCCAGACGAGTTTCAAACGACACCCCACTTACGGCGCAACCACCATTCGGCGCCGCGCAAAGCGAGCAGCGCCATGAACACCGCCGGTAAGTCCCACAGGTCGCGCGCTTCCCGCACCGTAATGCCGGCTTCGGAGAGCGCAATCTCGTCAGTCAACTTGCCAAGGTCCTCCGGCTTCCAATACTTGCCGCCGGTTTGTTGCGAAAGCTTTTCCAGCAATTCGCGATTCTGGCTGGTCCGGAAATTCTCAGCCACCCCGTCCTGCCGCTGGAAGGTGATCACATCACGGCCGATCTCTTCGGTGGGGCCGCGCCGCGCCACAAACTCCGTTAGATAGGAGCCGGTTTTGGGCGCGGTGAAGTCGGCATGATAGAGACCCGGGGTCACCGAATCAGGCTTCATCGAAATCAGCTCCGTCATCCCCTGAGGGCCCATTACCCGAGCTTCCACCTGCGCGTCCGCGGCCGGTAAATAGGTCTTGTCGCGAACGTCGGCCGTGAGCCTGGCGCGTGATTCATCGAATAACATCTGCTTAGGAGTTGACGCCACCACTTGCCCCGGAGTTTCAGCCACCATCCAACGCAACAACTGTTGCCAGAAAATCTCATGCGTCTGATCTTCCAGCGGCTGCTGCATCTGCCAGCGCCACGTGCCGGAAGTCGCCATCACGGCCGTTCGACCGCGCCCATAATTCTGGGTAACCAGCAACGGCAGGCGCGCCCGCCCGCCAGGAGTGTATTCGGCCAGGACCGCCGAGCCCAGCTTGGGAATCCCGATGTCCTGATAGTCAGCCAGGTAAGGCAGCTTGCGCCAGCGCTCGTCGTTCTGGCCGGGTTGCTCCACCAGACGCGTGATCAAGCTGTCGATACCCGTTCCCGTCAACTGAACGGTGGCCGGATCGCGAACAAAGGTTCCTTTGCGCTCCGGCAGCGTCACGGGCAGAATTTCTGAAAGCTGCGCCTTCGCCCAACCGCCCTCGGACAAAGCATTGCGCCCAGCCAGCATCAACAACCCGCCGCCCCTACGATCCACAAACTGTTTGATGAGCTCCTGCTGTGTAGTGGTGAAGTAATTTAACTCGACACTGCCGATGATGATCCCCTGATAGCCGAACAGTTCCTCCACCTTGGCGGGAAAGCCATCCTCGAGATCCTTCTCTTTATCTACTCCCTGCCGGTAGAACTTGTTCTGCGTAGTGCGCAGCAACGTGACCAACTTGACGGTCTTGTCGTCTTCCACCGCGCGGCGAATGAACTTGAACTCCCAGCGCGGCTCGCCCTCTATGTAAAGGATGCGCGGCCTTCCATCCTGCACATTCACCAGACGCTGGGTGGCATTGTTCTTCAGATTCTCTTCGCCCTCAAGTACATCCACCGAGAATTGAAACGCCCGCGCCGCCGCGCCGCCCGCATTGAACAGCATCGTTTCCGTTTGCCGATTGCCGTCCTTGCCCAGGGTAATCTCGCGCATGGCCACCACTTTGGCGCCCTCGCGAACGGCGATCTTGGCTTTGCGGCCCTCGTAGCCACGCTGCTGGAAGGTCAATTGCGCGGCGATACGCGAATCCGCCAGCGCGCGGGCGGGCGCTTGCACGTCGCTCAATTCCAGATCCTTGACCGGCTGCTCCCTGCCGACTCCCACGGTGTGAATCGGTACGCGACGGCTCCGCAAATCGGCAATCGTGTCCAGATCGATCCCGCCGGAATTGTCTGCGCCGTCCGAAACCAGAATCACCGCGCCCAGAGGCAAACCAGCCGTTTCGTTGGCAACCTGCTTGAGCGATTCGCCCAGATTCGTCGCCGGAGCCTGCGCCGCGAGCGTATCGATCGTCTTGATGCGTTCGGCCTTGTCGGTCAGCTTATACAAGCGCGTCTGAAACCGTTTGGATAACGCCGTGAGCACTCCCCCGTTGAAGGGCTTGCGGACTTGATCGAGCCGGGAGACGCCATCCTCTTTAATAGCCATGCTCTGTGAATCGTCCACGAGCACCGACACAACATTCTGTTGCGGCTTCAAGGTGGAGACCAGTAGCGCAGGCTGCCAGAGCAGCGTCAGCACACCAGCGAGCATCGAGCTCTGCAGAGCCCACAGCACGACGCTACGCCAGCCCGTGATGCTACCGAGAGCGTCGCTCTGCTTAGATCGCATCAGCAAGCCCAAACCCACCGCGCCGGCAAGAATCAACAACAGGAGCAGCCAAAGCGGCCAGCCGCCCGACAGTACGATCTCACCTTTGGAGAAAACGGCTCGTGGATAGCGAAAGAGAAACTCAAACATCAGTGGTTCAGCTGGTTGATCTTTCTGTATTTAGTGGGTCATTGAGTAGACAATATAGTTGACGCCAACCCGATAGGCCAACGAAGCGAAGTTTTCCGGATATCGGGGGTGATCGGCCCATTCCCACGCGTCGCCCAGGTCCATGTTATGGCAGATGGCCACCATTACGCGCCCTTTGTCGTCCAAGACAGCTCGCCATTTGGCCTCGACGCCGCCATTCTCAGAAACACTGCCGGTGAAGAACATCTGGATGCCGCCCACCTGAAACCGCTCGCTCAGGTCGTACAGAACATGGAAGATCTGATCCTTGTTTTCAAGGTCCACCACGGGCCGGTCCGGAAAAATCTTTTGGAGCCCTTCATAGAAGACGGCCCACTCGAACTGACCGTGAAAGTCGTCCGTCATCATGAAGCCGCCCTTGAGAAAATACTGGCGAAGCCTGCGCGCCTGATCCTCGGTAAAGTCCCAACGGCCCACTTCGGTGGCGTAAATCCATGGATAGTCCAGGAACTCGTCTGTATCGAGCTCCACGACTTTTTCGAGTGACACGGCACTGACACGCGTCAGACGCCGCACGCCCTGGAGAAACTGCCGGTCCGCCTTCGGCCAGTCCGTGGACCAAGCGCCGCCACCGCGTCCAAAATAGCCGTTGCGTTTGGATTTATAGCGGAGCCGGGCAAAACTGAATTCGTGCTTGTCGCTGGCATCGGCGGGGATCGGAACGGGGTTGTCTTCTTCGTCGGTAAAGTCCCTAATCGTGCCGCGTTGCGCGAGTAGCACTCCAAGCATGCCAAGCCCTACCAAGATAAGAGCGGGCACCCTTCGAGATCTCACGATAGGCTCCTGAAGACCCTACAATATCACACGCACCTCGCGGGCCAACGCGGTGCGAACAAGACGGCCACACGTGAATAGACGTACAATCCGATGAAAATGTCTTGCTGTCCAGAACTTTCAGATTTAGTCGATCAAGGGCTGGTACGCGTAGGCCCCATGCACACGCTGACCAACGGGAGAATCCTCACCGAGATCGACACCGAGTACCATTTGCAGTTTGGGGAAGACCGGCCCAGCTACGTAGGCATGAACTATTGCCCGTTCTGCGGGCGCGCCATCAGCCGCCACTTGTGGAACCGGGAGAAGAAGAAGTGAGGCGCCGCCACTCGCGGTAGATCAGGACACCCAACCCCACCCAAAGCGCCACCAATCCCAGGTTGAGCACGGCAAAGCCGGTTACGCTCAGAGCGAGAAATCGCGTGCCGATTTCCACTACGCCGGTTTGTAGCAGGTCTCCGGCGCGGACGAAAAAGGTATCGATGGCCGCCTTGCCTTTGTACTTGGCCTCGCGCGAGGTGGGGAGGAACAAGGCGTGCCGCACGGTATTGTTGAGCGAATAGTCGGTGGCGTTCTCCAAAATTTTGGCGATGCGCACAACGCCCAGTAGCGGCATCGCCGCCAGCAGCGTGTAGCCACCGGTGGCGATCAAGGGCAGGACAAACAACGCCCCACCCACGCCTATCCATTGAAACAGCCGGGAGACCACCAGGGTCTGGAGCAGGAAGCCCACCAGGTTCACCCAACTGAAATAGTCACCGTAAAAGCCGGAGATGAATTGCTTGCGCAGGCCGGGGTCCAGCGCCGCGGCCTGCTCGGAGACAAACCGGCCTACCAGATATTCGCCCACCGAGTTGACGCAGGTGAAGAGCAGCACCAGCGCGGCGATGAGCCGCAGGTACCGGTGCTGCAACACGAGTTGAAAACCGCCGCTCTTCGTCATCGTCTCGGTCGCCTTGGCGCGCCCGGCTACCTTGTGCGATTCGCGGGTGTGAACCCAATACGTCATCGTCAGGCAGACTCCAAGCAACGCCGCGGCGAGCAGCATCAGATCGAAAGGATCCATTTGTTTGGACAACCGCCCCACCGCGGTCGATCCCACCCAGGCGCCCAGCGACGCCCCCACTCCCACGATCGGAAACAGCCGCCGCCCTTCTTCCTCCACGTAGATATCGTTGGCGAAGGCCCAAAATTGCGCTACCGCCAGCATGTTGAAAATGCCTACCCAGAGGAAAAACGGAATGCCCACGGCCATACCAGCCTTGCCGGCTCCGTAAAACATCGCCAGGTTGGCGACGAAGAATAGCGTTACCGCGCCGATCAGCTTCATCCGGTTGAAGCGCGAGGCGATGGCGCTATAAAGCGGCACCACCAGGAGGAACAACACCGCTTGAAATCCGGTGGCGCGGCTCTTGATGAGCGCCCCGTCGGGCTGGTCCAGAATCAGCGGTTCGCGCACGGTTTTCAGGATGTAGTAGGTGGCCAGCAGGAGGAACACGTTGGCGGCCAGAATCAGCGCGGTCGTGCTCTCACCTCCCCGTACCGGCGCCAGGAGGCCGAGCGTCCGGTCCAGCCACGAGCGCTCCGGCTCCTGCCCGCTGTCGAGATGTGTTGTCGTGGTTGCCATACCCAAAACCAAGCCCAACGACCGAAACGACAATACGCAGAAACACCAGCCGCCGGATTGACTAGTCCAGCACAAAACTGTCGCCGCGATCCGGGACTACGACGTCGATCCCGTACGTTTCCCGAATCAACGCAGCCAGAGGTTGGGACTGCTCCACATCGCCATGCACCAGAAACACGCGCTTGAGCGCCTTGGCATGTGGTTTGATCCAGGCAATCAGTTCGCCCTGATCGGCGTGTCCGGACAATTCATTGATCACCACCACTTCGGCACGCAACCGCGTGGGCTCGCCGAAGATCGGTACCTCCGGGCGCTTCTCCACCAGCTTTCGCCCCAGGGTGTGTTCGGCCTGATAGCCGACGATGAGGACGGTATTTCGAGGATCTTCTATGTTGTTGCGCAGGTGATGCAGGATACGCCCGGCCTCGCACATACCGGACGCCGAGATGATGACCATGGGGCCGTGCATGCCGTTCAACGCGCGGGACTCACTGGCGTCGCGGACATATTTCAGACGGCTGAAGCCGAAGGGATCGCCTTCCCGCAGAAAGCGATTTGTTTCCTCGTCGAAACACTCCGGGTGCCTGCGGTGGGCCTCGGTGGCGTTCACGGCCAACGGGCTATCGACGAACACGGGGATCGAGGGGATCTCGCGCCGCTCAGCCAGTTGATGCAGCAAGAGGACCAACGTCTGGGTCCGGCCGACCGCGAAGG
>JAYTKJ010000158.1:0-39068 GCA_043730365.1 Acidobacteriota bacterium
CGGGTGAGCGAGGCGAGACAGCGCTCCAAAAGGCTGCAACGATTCCAGTTGACCACGACGATTGTCGCCTGCACCACAATTGAAGAGGCCGCTTGCATCTGCTAGCCTAAGTTTAGGGTATAATTACGCGTTATGACTCATCTCGGCGAACGTCTGCGGCAGCAGCGCCTCGCGATGGGTGTGTCGTTGCTACACATCTCCGAGAAGACAAGGATCGGCCTGCGTTATTTGGAGGCGCTCGAAGCGGGCGATTTCAAGCAGCTACCAGGCGCGATTTTCGCTCGCAGTTTCGTTCGCCAGTACGCTGAAATCGTTGGTACCGACGTGGGCGCTCTGGAGTCTGAACTGCAACAGATCTTTCCTTCCGACGACATATTCCCGTCCCTCGATCCTCCCCCTGCAGGCGCGCTGAAAGCGAGTCTGCCTAATGAAACTTTGCTGGCCGCCAATGGTCCGATTTGGCGGCGGCTCCCGCTCACCACAATCTCATTGGCTTCGGCGCTGGCGATTTCTTCCCTCCTATATATCGGATGGCAGCAGATGGTGCTGCGCAGCGAAACCCGCGAGCCGGCGGTGGTGCAGTCACCGGTGAAACCTCCGGTGTCGAAGCCTTCGCAGCCCGGCGTGCAAGCTGATCCTCCTCCGCTATCTTCGTCGGTCCTGCCGGCAGCGGTTCGTTCCACCGAGCCAGTGCCGATGGCCGGTCCGGCCAAACCGCTCACTGAGCTCACCGCTCCGGCCGGAAACGGCGGGTCGACGGTTGCGCTGCGTCTGGTGGCATCCGAAGAAACCTGGGTCTCGATTGCCGCCAACGGCCGGTTCCTGTTCAGCGGCATCTTGCAACCTCACGAAGAGCGGACCGTCAACGGCGTGGAAACCGCGCGGATGGTAATCGGGAATTCGGCGGGCGTCGATGTGATAACCGACGGACGTTCGATTGGCCCGATTGGCCCGCAGGGCAGCGTTCGTGTCGTGATGCTCACCCCCGGAAACCCACCCCAGATTCTGCAAAAGGTTGACATGCCGCCGGCCGAGCCGGCCAGCGACCCGGCGCCGCGAGAGACGGCGCCCCCACCTCAATCGACCAAGCTCGACTAGCAGTAGTGCACAGATGAGGCCGATCAGGCTGGAGTTCCGCCGGCAAGCGGGCTGCCACGCTGGGGAGGCCGCCCCACATGGCGCGACGGCGTAGAATCCAAGCCGAAGCCGAGCCGCCGATGCCACGCGAGTTTTGCCCGATGGTGTCGTGGTATGACCCCGCCGAGTTGATGCGGAGCGCGCGCGACGTCTTCGTCTCCACCTTGCTTGGACGTCACTCAGACCACCGGTTGCTTGAGGCGTTAGCCAGCATCGACGAGCCGAAGCCTTTCGACTGCACCCTGGAGCCTTTGCCCTGGACCGGCGGGGCATTCTGGCTCGACTATCTGAGCGACACCGGCGACGGTTTCAATCCTGTCTATGCTATGGCTCGCTGCGTGAGCGGAGACTTGCAGGTGAAGTCTCCCGACGGGCGGCAGTTCCAACTCAATCGTGGAGCCTTGCTGGTGCTGGGTGGCGATGAGGTGTATCCCACCGCCTCGCGCGCCGAGTATCAGCGGCGCTTCGTCGCTCCCTTCCGGGCGGCCATGCCTGAATCGTCCGAGCCGCGACCAAAGATGTTTGCGATTCCGGGCAATCATGATTGGTACGACAGCCTGGTGTCGTTCACACGCCTCTTCATCTCGCGTGACCGGATCGGCGGCTGGGACGCTCCCCAGCAGCGCAGCTACTTTGCTTTAAAGCTGCCTTATGGATGGTGGCTGCTCGGCACCGACTCGCAACTCGATTCGGACATTGACAAGCCGCAAGTGGATTTCTTCCGTTCGGTGGCGCGGGGGATCGACCCCTCGGACCGCGTGATTCTATGCAACGCCGAGCCACATTGGATCTACGCCAAAAAGTATGCGGGGCTTGACCCCGAGTACACCGAGAACAACCTACGGTTTCTCGAGGAAGAAGTGCTGGGGCGCAAGATCGCGGTCTATCTGGCGGGTGACCTGCATCATTACCGGCGGCACGAGTGCGTCGACGGCACGCAAAAAATTACGTCGGGTGGCGGAGGCGCGTTCCTGCATCCAACGCACGGGGCTGACGTGCGCGTACTCGAAGAGAAGGACAAACGCGGAAAGGTGCTGCGGCGCTTCGAACTCAAGGCGGCGTTTCCCGACGAGGCGACGTCGCGACGCCTGGCGTGGCGCAATCTGCTGCTCCCGTACCTCAATCCCACCTTCGGATTTCTAACCGCCGCTCTCTATGCCATGACCGCGTGGGCCAGCAAGGCGCCGATCGGGCGAATCGACGATCTGGGCAGCGCCGTCTACGTGTCGCTGCTGATGGCGATTCAGGATCCGTTCCGCGCCTTCTGGAGCGTGAACACCGTGCTGTTGTTCTGGCTGTTCACCGATACGCATTCGAGGCCCTATCGCATCATCATGGGATTCCTGCACGGCGTGGCCCACCTGCTCGCTGCGTTCCTGCTGGGTTGGAAGGCGCTGGCGTTCACCGAAGGTTGGCTCGGAATTCAGGAGCCTCTGCTGCAGACGGTGACGATGGTGCTGCTGGTGGGCATCGCCGGCTGGTCCATTGGACCGATCATCGTGGGAATTTATTTGCTGATCTCGATCAACGTCTTTTCGCGGCACGATAACGAGGCGTTCTCATCGCTGGCGATTCAGGATTACAAGCAATTTTTGCGCATGAAGATCGACGAGGATGGGACGCTGACGATTTACCCGGTAGGGATCCGGCGGGTGCCGCGGCGGTGGAAGCCGCGGACCGCGGGAGGCGCCGGGCCGGTGCTGGAGCCGGACGATGCGCGTTCGACAGCGCCGGAGCTGATTGAGGCTCCGGTGATTTTACCGGCGCGACGCTCGTAGAGCTAAGCCGGAGGCAACCGAGGTGAACTCGTTGCCTGAGCGCACGTTCGGTTCGCCGAAGCGAGTTGTGAAAATGCGGCGCACTGCCGGCACAAATGACGTGCCGCCGGTGAGGAAGACCCGATCTACCGAAGCAGGGTTGACGCGGGCCGAGACCAGGAGCCCGTCCACGCAAGCTTCGATTTGCGCGAGTTCGGGCGCGATCCACTGCTCGAAATCGGCGCGCGTTACGGACGCATCGATTTCCACGCCGCCTTCGGAGAAGTGGAATGCCGCTTCCGGTTGCGACGATAAAGCGCACTTGGTCTGCTGCACGGCGCGGTGGAGCGGGTAGCCAAGATCGCCACGAACGAGGTCGATCAACGCCTCGATTTTGTGCGGCTCGTCGGCTTGCGCCCGCACGCTGTGCAGGGTTGATGAGACTTCCTTTGTCTTGAGAAACGAGAGATGATGCCAGCGCTCGAGACTAGCGTAGATCCACTTGGGCACGGGTAGAATTTTGTCGAGCGATCGCCAGTTTGTGCCCGCTCCGAGAGCGGGCGAAACGAGGTGGCGGACAATCTTGGCGTCAAAGGCGTCACCAGCCAGGCCCACGCCGGCGTTGCCCAGAAGCTGTTTGCGGCGGCGGGGCCCTTTGACGGCCGGACCGGCGTGGATCAATGAGAAATCGCTGGTGCCGCCGCCAAAGTCGCCAATGAGGATGAGTTCATCGTGATCGAGCGTGGACTCGTACCAGAGAGCGGCGGCGACGGGTTCCATCTCAAAGCGCACCTTTTCAAAACCGGCGAGGTGGAACGCCTCCCTGAGCCGCTCCAGCGCGAAGTCGTCATCGCCAGCGGTTTCCGAACCCACGAATCGCACCGGACGGCCCACCACGGCGGTGCGGATGGGGGTACCAAACTGATTTTCGGCGTGGCGGCGCAGATCCTCCAGAATCCGGGCAATCAGCGCTTCCAGGGTGCGGGGCCGGCCGAAAACTTCCGTGCTGGTGAAAGATCGGCTGCTGAGGAATGATTTAAGAGATTGGATGAGACGGCCCTTGGTGTCACTGGCGAGGTATTGCTCGACGCCCTCGGGGCCGGACCAGGATTTCAGCGCGACTCGTCCGTGCTCGCGATGCTGCTCCAGGTAGAGCAGCGAGCGATAGGCGTCAGTAGCCGCTCCTTGAAATTCATACTGGGTGAGATCGACGCCGCCCGACGAATTGACGCGGGCGATTGAACTGTTGGTAGTTCCGAAGTCGATCCCGATAGCGGAGTTGGTGGTCATGCCCGGAAAAAATCCTCGCCCGTTCCGACGCGCCGGAGGCCGGGCGAGGTGCTCTCAAAATTGGAGACGGGCCCGGAGGCCCGTGCAGACTCAAGCCTACGCTATTGTTCCGATTCAGCCAGGCCAGCGACCAGCGCGCCCTTGGCGGTGGCGGTCATCGGGTTGCGAGCTAGGCGGATCTCGGAAATCTGGATCGGGAAGTCCGTGGCGCGCAGCAGCTTCTCAAACCGGTCCCGGAAGCCTTTGGGGCTAGCGGTGCCGCCGCTGAGCACGATTGGGATCGGCTTGGTCAGCTTCGGCATCTTCTTGGTGTTGGAGAAGGCGTCCTTCATACCGTTTATCAGAGACTGGATCATGTCGTCGTAGTAGACGGCGATCACCTGGTGAAGCTTCTCCGGATAGGCGCCGTTGAAATGGAAATTGTCTTCTTTGGAGATACGGACGCGGTTGGAGAGGTCCCCGGTGACGCCGGCCACGCTGGCATCAATGAAGTCTCCGGCTTTGGGCATGCTGAAGTTGAACGCCGGCATCGACAAATAAGCGAGGCACACATTGCACAGGCCGCCGCCGCAGCTGATGCCGATGCCGGTGAAGTTGGTGTCTTCCAGTTCGGAGTAGACCACGGCCAGGCCTTCGTTGATCACCTGGACCGGATACTTCATCTCGGCGAACATCTGGCGCAACGTCGCCTCGTGATAGGTGAGGCCCTCTTCGCCGTTCAGGGGCGCCGATGGCACGCTGAAGTAGACCTTGGGCTTGCCGGAATCGGCCTGATTCACCATGGTCTCGACGATATTGCGAATCACCGGGAGGCTTTCGGTTTCGCCAGGATTGAGCACGCCTTGCACCATGGGCCGGCGCATCTCCACATTGAGCAAGTCCGCAAAGCGCGGAGCTTCGTTGCCTAGCACCACGAGCTCGGTCTCGTGCTTTTCAAACGGCACCCCTTCGCGGCGGAGCGCGTTCTCCGTCATGCGCGTGTAAGGTACCGCGACGAAAGCGTTGAGCTGGCTGTTGTACGAGTAGTGCTCGCTGTCCTTCCACGAAAGAACGATGCGGCTGGTGCCGATGTCCAAACCCAGCACCGGATTTTTTCTAGAGCCCCCGTTGGGCGCGCTTGCTTCTGCCTTTGACATATTTAGATGTACTCCTTTTGGGCTAATTCTTTGGTGACGATTGTCCCCGGTCTTGGCGACCGCTTCCTTCACTGTCCACATCGCGGGCCTTCCCCGCGCTGGCGGCCTTAATCGCCTCGAGAGCTGTGCGATATCGCCGCTTCAAACTATTCCGGTGCTGTTCCACGGATCGGCCCAGCGCAGCCGCCTCGCTCGCAAAACGCTGGTCAGAGGTCTCGAGGCCTTTCCACATGCGAGCGCCGGTGGAGAGCTTGTACGTGTCGTCGTACTCGAAACCAAACTCCAGCATCGCCGGTGAAGGGTGCAAGTAGTTGTCCGGCAGGCCGACTTCCCCGAAAGGAAAATTGGAGGCCCAGTCGGTATGGTCGCCAATGCGGAAATTATCCGAATTGACCGACACCTGGGCGTGCGTAATGCAGTTGGCTTCATCGATGCCGTATTTGAGCCGCAGCATCACCAGCAGCGTGCGCAGGGCATGCACCTGAGCGGCGGTGACGGTATCGGAAATCAGCACGCCACGTTGCGTTTCCGACTCCAGCGAAATGCCCAGGAAACTGGCGTTGAGATCGACATAAGTTTGCGCTTCGCTGGCCCAAACCGACCGGCCGGCGTGATTGGCCACCTGGTCTTCCGGCACGATGCGATGGACGCGGCCGAACCGGTCAATCAGGTAGTGGTAGTAGTGGTGCCGGGCGACGAATTCGATCAGCCACTTGCCGACACGCTGGAGATCTCGATTGTTGCCTTCCTCGAACGACTCCATATGGCTTTCGGTGGTGTGAAAAACAATCCCGGCAGGCTTGATCGAACCTGTGACGAAATTCAGCCCATCCACTGCCACGGTCTCCTCCAACCGTGGCTCGTGGGGGGCGGTGTTGCCCGTCTCGATCCTTAACCCGTTGCTATACACTTCCTGGCCCGCTGTCTTCTCCACCAGCCAGACCTTCTTTTCGTTGGCCGTCAGCGGCTCTAGCACGTACTCGCGCGAGACCTTCGGTCCCCTTCCCTGTTGAGCCTTCTTGTCGACGGCCCGCACCGAACCACCCGAACGGAAGAACAGGAAACCGGCCACGATCACCAACAGCACCCCCGCGCCGATACGCTCGAGCGGGATCCGGGGCTGCGACAGAATCTGATCCGGATTGGCGCCCCGCGACCTGAGGTAGCGGAGACGTAGAACCGGATCCTCGATCTGCTTGGCCTGGCGGTTGTACCAAGGCAACAGCCAGTGTTTCCATCGTTCCCCCATTGGTGTCAGAAGAAGGCATCCCTAATAACAGTGCGGCGACGAGTGTAAAAATCTCACCCAATGTTGATATCGGGAGAGGGAGGGAAAAACCTTAGACCCGACGGCGAGAAATAAGAGGGCCTAAGGCCTCGCGCGTAGGTCTGCGGTTAAGTAGAACAATCTAAAGGTGCCTGTTTGAACACTGCTGCCCGCCTGATACACTCGTGAAGGTGGCTAGCCTTCCAAACTCCCGGATGACCCTCGAACAGTACCTCGAACTTGAGAACCGTTCCGAGACCCGCCACGAGTATTTCGGCGGGGAGATCTTCGACATCGAAGCGGCTAGCTATCGTCATCAGAGGATTGGCGCCAAATTGTTCAGCGCGCTGATGCCGACAGTCAAGGAAAAGGGCTGCGAAATGCTCTTCTCGGGCACTCGCGTGGCTACTTCGAAAGAGGGCCTCTACACCTATCCCGATCTGGTCATAGTGTGCGGCCGCCCCGAATTCTGGCAAGCCGATCCCAATGCGCTGTCCAACCCCAAGGTGATCATCGAGATCCTATCGCCGAGTTCCGGCGACTACGACCGCGGCGCCAAGTTCGAGCTATATCGGACGATCCCTTCTTTATCGGAATACCTCACCGTCCACCAGGACGCGCCTTTCGTCGAGCATCATGGCAAGCAACCGGACGGTTCGTGGGTGCTACGTGACGTGCGGGGGCTGGGGAGTGTTGTGCACCTGGAATCGCTGGGCGCCGACATCTCCTTCGCCGCCATTTATGCCGGCATCGAGCTTCCGCCACCCTCCGAGTAGGTTTAGCGGGCGGAGTATACTAGGCGTTCGAGCCTATGAACACTTCACGTCGATTGTTCCTCCAGGCGGCTGCGTCCGCCGTTGCCGCCAGCGCCCAGGCGCCGCCCCGCGATTGGTCAGGCCGCGTCCCCTCACGGTACCCCGACCCCGACATCATCACCTTAGACCCGCGCTTTAAGAAGTACGCGCTGGGCAATACGCCGATCCAGCGCCTGCACACCGGAACGCTGTGGGCCGAAGGGACGGCCTGGAACGGCTCCGGCAAGTATCTGGTTTGGAGCGACATCCCCAACAACCGGCAAATGCGGTGGCTGGAAGAAGACGGCCATGTTTCCGTGCTGCGTTCGCCCGCGGGCCATTCCAATGGGAACACGTTTGACTACGAAGGCCGGCAGATCTCCTGCGAGCACGGCAACCGGCGCGTGGTGCGCTACGAGTACAACGGCGCGGTGACAGTGCTCGCCGACAAGTGGAACGGCAAGCCGTTGAACGCGCCGAACGACGCCGTCGTCACGCCCGATGGCGCACTGTGGTTTACCGATCCGGGGTACGGGGCGCTCATGAACTACGAAGGTAACAAGGCCAACATGGAGATCAAGGAGGCGGTGTACCGGGTTGACCTGAAAACCAACAAGATGGAGATGGTCACCGACGAGATCTTCAAGCCTAACGGTCTCTGCTTTTCACCTGACTACAAGAAGCTGTACATTGCCGACACCGGCGCGACGCACTACGACAAGGCTCCGCGCGAGATCAAGGTCTGGGACGTCGATGGCGCGCGGCTCCGCAACGGGCGCACGTTTGTTTCGATGGTGATCCCGGGTCTCGGCGGCGGATTGGCCGACGGGATTCGCGCGGATGTGGACGGCAACGTGTGGATCGGCGCAGGCTGGGTGGGACCGGGCTATGACGGCGTACACGTGGTGGCTCCAGATGGCGTGCGGATCGGCAAGATTCTGCTCCCGGAGATTTGCGCGAACCTCTGCTTCGGCGGCACTCGGCGGAACCGGTTGTTCATGGCGGGCAGCCAATCCTTGTATACCGTCTACGTCGAGACCCAGGGCGCGCACATCACGTAGGCAAGCGACGCGGCTTCGCGGGTTTTTTCTTCCGCGCGGCGGTGGTCTTGGCGTTGTTCTGCACCCTCAGTTTCCAGGCGGCGTGCAGCGCGCCGGTTAGCATGTCCTCGTTGCTGGCGGCGAGACGGATGTGCGTCATGCCCATCCTGCCCCAGCCACCGGCGATGGGCAGGAAAACATCAGGAGCTCCGGCGATGAACTCAGCCTGCATTTCAAGATTGATTATCAGGTTGCCGTAACCCTGAGATTCTGAGGCGAGCGTGGCAAAGATACGCCCTCCAACGCGAAAGTCCGGCGCCCCCATATGGGAACTCTCTTCGGCGCCTTCCAGGCTGAGGGCGATGCGGCGGAAATCGGCGGCGGTCATGTTTCTTCCTGCCTCGAAAAACAGGCAAGCCCTCTCCATATATTAGTAGCATCTAGAGTGATGCGCCTCCTCACCCTGCTTACCGCCGTCGCCACCTTGCTCATCGCCCAGAATTGGCCGCAAGCCGGCGGTCCGGACGGCTCGTGGTCTACCAAATCCCCGAACGCCCCGGTCACTTGGAGCGTCGTCCACAACCAGAACATTCGCTGGCGCACCAAGCTTCCGAATGGCGGGCAAAGCGGCATCGCCGCTTGGGGTGACCGCCTCTTCCTCACCACCTTTGCCGCTGGCGAGAAGGGATTCAGCGCGAAGATCCTAGGGCACGCGGTCGACTCCACTACCGGGCGCATTCTCTGGTCAGTTCCGCTCGAAGGCGTCGAAAAGAGCCCAGTGCTCTATGCCTACAGCGACTCCACCACCCCCACGCCGGTCACCGACGGCCGCCACGTCTGGTTCACCAACGCTTCAGGCGAGATCGCCTGCTTCGACTTTTCCGGCCACGAGATCTGGCGCCGTAAGTTCACGCCCTGGGGGGCGCCGTTCCCATTCAACAAACAGCATGAGCCGATTCTTACCGGCAACCTACTGCTGAACGTTGAGCCCAAAGAAGGTGGATCCGCGGGCTGGAACTATCTCCACGCGATCGACAAATTGACGGGCAAGACGGTGTGGGCGGCCGAAGACGGCACCACCACCTACACCACGTCGGTGCTCGGCAAAACCAAAGCCGGGAAGCTGGCGGTGCTGACCGGCCGCGGCGGCTGGCATGACGTTCCCGAACGCCCCATCGGCCTCAGCATGCTCGACGTGCAAACCGGCAAATCGTTGTGGCGCTACGTCGCCGGCGATGGCAACGAGCAAGGCCCCACCTGGCAATCGCTCTACGTCTTGCACTGGGACCAGCGATTTGCTTATTGGTTCCGCTTGAACCCGGAAGAATCCCACCTGGTCATCGATTCCTCATCGGGCAAGATCGTCCGGGAGCAATCGCTGATCAAGCACGTTGACTATCGACAGTGGGACCCCGCGCAAAAGAAACACGTGCTTCACGCCAACGTCAATCTGCGCGAAGTGCGAGACCTGTCGCCGCGCATGAATTTGTCCGCCGGCGAAGTGATCCGCGTCATGCCCGCCTGGCACAACAACATCGTGGCCGGCGGGTATCACTACTTCCTGACTTCAACCGCCCATCGCCGCAACGGCCAACCGCCCAAGGGCAAAGGCGGCCCCTCCCACTGCGTCGGGCGCGTCAATATCGCCACCGGCAAGGTTGAATACTTCGAACTCCCGGTTACGGTGCTGCGTAAGGCCGGTACCCCCGATGAGCGTGTGTACGGCATCGCCGTCAAGACGAAGACTCTGAATGCCGAGGGCGTCGACATTGCCGCCGAAGAGCGCTCGCGCACCGATGGCTGGGAGATTCCTGCTTTTTGGGGAAGCCCGGTGGCGATCAACAACCGGGTTTACTTCACAACGATGCCCGGTATCACTTACGTGATCGATGCCGCTGCCCCGGTCCTAGATGAGCGGGCCGTTTTGGCTATCAATGACCTCGGGCCTTCCGGCGAGACTTGGTCCCTCAACAACGTCGCGCCTGGCCCGCGGGGCCGCCTCTATCATCGAACATCGCAGGAGTTGATTGCCATCGGCGGTCAGTAGCCGCTTCCGTTCGAGGGGCCGGACGGATCCGGCAAGACGTTATCGTCGACCGCAATTTGTTCACCGCTCTGGCAAACGATTTTTTGCCGCAGTTGTGGCGCAAGCGCATGTAGTTGGTGCGGGTCTTGAAACGAAACGTCACAGATCGTCACTATCTAAGAGGCCGACGCTCCCGCAGTTCGGAAGTTGCTTCTGCCCCCTAAAGGAGATCCATGAACAAAGTTGCCCTCTTCTATTTGGCACTTGCTGCCTACCCGGTTCTCGCCCAACTCACTGTGGAACAGAAGGTTGTGGATTTTCAGACCGCGCAGGCGGTATACGCCAAACGATACGCCCCGTACGAGTGGAAAAAGCAAGCTTTCGGCTTTGATGCTCTTGACTCGGCGCCTTGGCTGGATCGGGTCCGCAAATCCAAGGATGACCTCGAATTTTATGAAATTCTCGCCGAATTCACCGCCCGGCTCAATGATACACACTCTTCGTTTCGCGTCGGCTCCAGCTTCGTAGCCGATCTCGGCATTGTTGTAGATATTTACGATGGCAAGCTACTCATCGAAGCGATCAATCGTGTCGCTCTCCCGCTGGCCCTGTTCCCGTTTCAGGTTGGCGACGAGTTGGTTACTCTCGATGGAAAGATCATGGAGGAGTACCTTACCGAATTCGGCCGCCTATACAGTTACGGTAATCCCCAAACGGCCCGCCGCAATAACGCCGACCTGATCACCTTCCGCCGCCAATCGCGGATACCTCGCGCGGTCGAGCTGGGCGACTCCGCCATCGCCGTCATCCGCCGGGCCAATGGCGATCTGGAGACTTACACTCTTCCCTGGGTAAAGTCCGGCTTTCCGCTGCGCAACATTGGTTCGGTGCCGTCTCCCAAACTGAGCGCCGGCTCGCGCGCGGCCTCCGATGAATCCGTCCCCGAGTACATGAAGCTGATTCAGGAGATTCGCAATTGGCGGGCGGACGACTTGACGGCTCTGGAAGGCACCACCTATGACGAAGAGACGGGGGAGCAGAAGCCCAGACGATACCTGCTTGGATTGGGCGCCCGCGCTCCGGTCTTCGCGCTACCGGCGAATTTCGTCCAACGCCTCGGCCGCTCGCCGGCGGATTTTCACTTTTCAGGAGTTTACGAATCGAATGGCCTGAAGATCGGATATCTGCGCGTACCCGCCTTTGTAAACTTTGCCACTTCGCTCCGCGAGTTGGCTGATGAAATCGCCTTCTTCCAGCAAAACACCGATGGCCTCGTGGTAGACGTCATGCGCAACGGTGGCGGCGATTGTTATATGCTCAGCCTCGCTTCCTACCTGATTCCCACGCCCAATTTCTTCTTCTTCGGTGAGGAAGTGCGCGCGACGCTGGATCGAATCAACTCTTTCCAGTTTGCGCTGGAAAACTCCCGTCGCGCGAATGCGCCTCAGTGGGTGCTTGACCTTTACACGGCTTACCTGGATCAACTGACGACCGCCTACCGGTCAAACCGCGGACGGACGGGCCCCATCCCGGCTTGTAGTATCTCGTTTGAGAACGACCCCGCGCGGGATCGCTCCGGTAACATCATCGCCTACAACAAGCCACTCATCATCCTGGTTGATGAATTCTCAATTTCCGCCGCCGATATTTTCCCGGCCATGATGCAGGACAACCGCCGGGGCGTCATCGTGGGCACGCGGACCAGCGGTGGCGGCGGGTCTGTCAGCGGATGGCCGCTACTCTATTCAGAATCGATCACTACGAACACCAACTCGCTCGTGGTCAGAAAGCAACCCATCGTCACGGCGGATCTCCCCACCGCTCCCTACGTTGAGAATATCGGCACCCGGCCGGATATCCCGCTTGACTACATGACTCGCGACAACTTGATGAGCCGGGGCCGGCCGTTCGTGGATGCGTTCACGCAGATTATCGCGGACCAGATCAAGTCCACCGGCAAGTAAGAACGTCCGGCGCTTCCCGTGATATCGTAAGGGCTCTGTCATGGCGAAGCCAAAGTCAATAGACGCCGTCCAAGATCAGCTCGCCAAGCTGGCCGAACTGGAGGAGAAGCGCGGATTACTGATCGTATTCGAAGGCCCGGACGGATCAGGCAAGACCACCCAGCGCAAACTCCTCAAGACCTGGCTGAAGGGGGAAGGCCATGACGTGGTCACCACCAAGTGGAACTCTTCGGAGTTGTTCAAGCCGCTGATCAAAGCCCGCAAGCAACTCCGCTCGCTGAACGCCACCGAGTTCAGCCTCCTCCACGCGTGCGACTTCCGGCACCGGTTGGAGACCGAAGTGCTGCCCGCTCTTTGCGCCGGCAAGACCGTCATCGCCGACCGGTATTTGTTCACCGCGCTGGCACGCGACATCACCCGAGGCATGGACCTTGGCTGGGTGATGAACCTTTATGGGCCGATCTTGTGGCCGGATGTCGTCTTTTACTTTTCGGTGTCGGCTGACACTTCCGGCAAACGCATTGCCGCCGAGCGCACGCCCTCCTACTATGAATCCGGACAGGATCTTACTGAGATGGCAGACCCGCATGCCAGCTACCAAGCCTTCATTGGCCAGGTGCTGGGCCAATATGCGGGTTTGGCCACCATCTTCAATTTCGTAACGGTGGATGCCGAGAAATCAATTTATGAGCAGCATCAGATGATCCGGGGGCTCTTCCATGAGTCCGCCCGCAAGTCGTGGGCCGAGTACAACACGGAGGCCTTGGCCGATTGGCTGCGCGGCCGTCCGGAAATGCGCATCGCTTAGATAAGAGTATAAGAGGGGAGCAGAGTAATAAGCGATGGCCAAGAAGAAACCGGACCAAGGAAGACTGATCGCCCTCGAAGGGCTGCATGACTTAGAACTGCAGCGCGCCGGCAAACGGTTGCTGCGCCAGTTGAGTAGCAAGGATACCGCTGGCGGGGTCAGCCAATGGGATGCCTCAGGGCTGTTCTTCCAACTCGGACGCTCGACGTCGCCCGCCGTGCCGTCACCCAAAACGCTGTTGATGTTGTATGCCGCCGATCTCGCTTTTCGGCTGCGTTGGGAGATTGCTCCGCTCCTGGCCGAAGGCAAGAATGTCGTCGCGGCGCCCTATTTAGAAACAGCGGTAGCGTTCGGGCGGGCAGTTGGTGTGGAAATGGAGTGGATGGACCAGCTCTTCGAGTTCGCTCCGGCGGCGGACCAGTCCTTCCGCTTGAAAAGCCAGGTGGCCGGCGCCAAGGGATTTCCTGCTTGCTGCTTTCTGATTCTGGCGGGAGCTTCCTCACACTGGAAGGCGAAGGCGAGGCAGAAACCGCTCACCGATCATTTGACGAAGCTGAAGGCCGTTCCCCCCGCAGCAGCTGCGCCGGCCAGGCGTAGCGCGCGCTAGGCAATCTCAATGACTACGTCGTTGGAGCGCACGCCATTTGCCAATACGGCAAGGGTGCGGCGGCCGGGCGCGACTCCACCGGGAATCTGCACGTTGACCTGGTAGAGCCCCGCCTGTCCGGGCGTGAGCCCGGCAAAGGACGGATTGGTGCGCTGCCCGCCGATTTCCACTTCGATGCGAGCCAACGTCAGCAGCAGGGGCGACGCGGGCGCGGGCGTGCCGGCCAGCAGGTCTCCGTTCACATCGCCGAGACCGGTCATGTAGACTGACACGAATTCGCCAACGCGGACGGGCGTGGCAGCCGTGACCAACCGGCCATCTAAGCGCACCACGGCCGGCGCATTGGCTGTTCCAAAAATTCCAGGAGCGACGGATTGGATGTTGAAGGGGATCTCGGTCATCCCGCTTGAAGTTGTCACGCGGAGTGAGGCCGGGCCTTCCGTGCGGAAGGGCAACTGCGCGGTGATCTGGCCCGGCGAAACGAAAGCCATCGGTAGTTCACGGCCGTTCAGCGATACGCGCACGCCGCCGAGTTCGGCCGGCAAGGGTGGCGGTGAGGCGATCGCGTTGGCCGGCGCCAAGTGCCGGCCGAAAATAGTAATCAACGAACCGGGCGCGACCGGCGGCAAGAACGATGCCGCATTCACCGTAGACTCGCGGCTCAAGACCGGCCTGGGCGCGACGACGAAGCGATCCACCTCGCGACCGCCAAGGCCGATCGCTACCACCGACAACCTCGTGCCCTCTACATCAATCCGCACGTAATGGTCGGTCGACTCGCTATAGGCGGCCAGCGTCCCCGGCGTCAGGGCGTGAAGCCCGCCGCCGGCTCCGCCCGTGGTGACATAGACAATGCCCTCTGCCGCGACGGGGGCGCGTTGGTGACGCAAGAGCGGATGTGTGCGTTCGTAGACATGGCTGTGCCCGGCGAGAACCAGTTGCACTCCGTGCCGCTCAAGAATGGGCGTGATCAATTCGCGCGACAACCGGGCTTCAGCCTCAGCGCCGCGCGCGGCGTCGTACGGCGTATGATGCCAATACACTATCTTCCAGGCCTTACGGGTAGCCTGGAGGTCTGCGTTCAGCCAGTCCAGCATCCGGCGCGAACGCACGGGGTCCGGCATCAGATTGCTGTCGAGAGAAACGAAATGAACGTCGCCCCAATCGAATGAGTAGTAGCGTTCGCGATCGGGCTCCGGCACCCCATCGGCCGGCAACGCATGAATCGCAAGATAGGGCGCGCCGCCATCGAGCTCGATATCGTGGTTGCCAACGGCGGGATAAAACGGGATCTGCTTCATCAGGTCCCGGTACACCTCAAGGTAATAGGATTGATAGGTCTGATGACTGCCGAACGGGTAAACGACATCGCCGGTGTGCAGGACCAGCCCAGCCTTATCCTGCAACATCAGATCTCGCAGCGCGAACTGCTCCGGGGTGTTACCGCCGCTGTCTCCAAAAGCGAGGAGGCGGAATGCACCCGAGGCCGGGGCGGTGCGGAAGCTGAATTCGGCGCCGGGCAGGAGTTGCTCCGCACCCAGATAGACGCGATAGAAGTAGGGCGCGCCGGCCGCGAGTCCAGTGACATCGGCTTCCCACTGCGTAAAAGCGGCGTCCAGGCGCGATTCACCCGGCTCAATCCGGCGGCCCCGCGCCGGAATCACCAAGGGCGCGGTGAAGGCAGCGTCAGCGGAAACCTGCACCGAGGAGGCACCGGGTTCTATCGTGGCCCAGCAGATGGTGCAGCGGTTGGTCAAGACGTGCTGAACATACGGATAGCGTGTGGGGACAGCCGCCGCGGCCCGGCTAACCAACAGCGGACTGACGGCGACCCAGCCGGCGGCCTGCTTGAGCAAGTCCCGCCGCGATTTTCCCGCCCGGAAGGCAACGCTGGTGTCCAGTAGTTCTCCCATCGGTAAGCGGCTTTATGGCTCCGTTGGCGGCGGTGGCGGCGGTAGCGGCGGGACGTATCCTAGCGCCTTCAATTCCGTCAGCACGATCGCCGGCCGGCGGCGCAACAACTCGCGCATATACGCGATCTGCTTCTCGAAATCGGCGTTGGAGCGTTCAAGTGTGCACGGACTATCGAGGCACTCCTTGTTTGGATCGGCATAGATGAATTCGCGCAGTTGATTGGACAGCTTGATGATCTCGGTGTCCATCCAGCCGTCCTCGGCGCCGGTGATCGAGCCGGCCCGCCGTACTTCGGCAAACAGGAAGTCGCGCAGTTCCGGAATCGCCAGGCAGCGGCGCACCAGCACGTTGTCCTTGGCATAGCGGAACATGGGCCATTCAAACTCTGTGAACGTGTTGTCCTTGTCCTTGGGGAGAAACATGCCTAGGTTCTTGCCCTTGAACCGGTAGAAATACATGTTGTTGACGCCGGATTCGCTCAGGAATCCGTCGAACTCAGCCAGGTAGCTTTCCACGGCTAGGGCGGTGAGAAACTTCTTCAGATCCAGATATTCGCCAACCGCCTTCACAAACTCACCGTCCGTCGATTGGTTGATCGCGCGCATCATCTTCTCAATCGGCGCGGCATCGGGGTTGAGCTCGTGAGTTTCAGGCTTGAACGGCCAAGGGGAATAGAGGTCCGGGTTGTCGCCGAGGTATTGCATCTTGAAGCCGTCCCGGAACACCCACTCGTACAAATACCCGCCGTCCTCTTTCAACCATCGCTCCAGGAATTTCTTATCGGTCGATTCGGTAATAGTGTAGACGCCGATCAGTTTGTCGTTGATGTAGAGTCTGCCATGAGTCTCACGCGGGGCCGGCAATCCCATCCGGCGATACAGCGACATGGCGAGGCGCTCTTTGATCGTCGAAAGGTCCTGGATATTGTTGTCGAGGAGGAACGACTTCAGCCCCAGAAACTCCTGGTCTTCGAAGCGGTTAATGTCCACTCGCAGGCCCGGCTTGTTGGGGCGGCGGCTGGTGCGGCCTTTTGACCGGATGCCGATGTTCTCGATGAACGTTCCCCGCCACACCAGGTTGGCCGGGTAGTAGGTGTTGTCCAGGTAGTTGTCCTGCAAGCGCTTCCAGTCCGACGGATGGATCTCCAGGCGGATGTCCTGAAATGAGTCCTCTTCAAAGAACTCGTCCTGTGGGGTTTTGGGCGCTTCCTGGCCTGAGGCCAGACCGGCTGGGAAAAAAGAGACAACGAGTAGGGCAGGTAGTCGCCATACACGCGCGAAGTGGCCCATAAGAGTAGACATCACACACCTCCTCCGGCTACCCTAATTAGATCACAATTTCACAACACGAATTGCATGCGAAACTTGTAAACCCAGTAGGAGGGAACGCCCTGAACAGGCGCGCGGAAAGAGTCTTCCAGGCGGTCACGAATCAGGTTGGCCTGGAGCTTGACCCATTGGGTCAAAAACCAGTTGGCGCCGAACGTCCAAACGCGGTCGCTTTGCGGCGTGATGTTGAAGGCGCGCGTGGAGCGGGACGCGCGGCCGGTGTTTGTGTCGCTGGCCATGCGGATCGCCTCGTACCGGGCAGCCACCTCCACGGCGCCCCAGCGCTTGATGAACGGGATGTAGCGCCCGCGGTCCAGCCCGCGAGCTTTCTTCTGGCCCGTCACCACCCAGCTTCCACTGACATACCAGCCCCGCTGAATGAAGTCCGGCAGGTCTTCGCCGCGCAGGCTCTGTTTAAGCCGCTGCTCACGCATGTCGATGAACTCCGATTTCACCGAGAAAGGGCCGGGCATCCAGCTCAACTCCAGGCCCGTGCGGCGGCGGGTGCCATTCACAAAGTAGGCGGGAAACGTGGTGCTGTCGGCGACGGTGCGGCCGCGGATGCCGTTCAAACCTTCCGGAACGTCGCTGGCGGTAGCCGCGGCGCCGATTGAGATATCGCGCATCACCTTGGGAAGTGCGAGCGGTAGCCAGCGAACCGGCTGCACGATGAGCCGGCCCGCGACGGTCCGCTGCCCGGTACGCACGTTGTCAGTTCTGGCGGCGATGTCACCATCGTTGCCAAACACTCCGCCCTGATAACGCAAAGCTTTGTTCAGCAAGTTGCCGTGCACCATCACGCCGGTGTCGCGGCCCGGCGCCAGGCGTGCGGCAATGCGGGAGCGTTCAATGAAGTCCAGATCCGTGGGCCCGGTGTTCTGCTCGAGGCTGAAAGGGATGCGAAAGCGGCCGCCGCGCACTTGGAATCCCCGCTTGATGCGGATGTTGCCGTACACGTCCTTCCATGGAAAGTCGGTCTCGGCCGTTTCACGCGAGACCTCGAAATCAAACCGCTTGAACAACGTGCCCTCGACGGCAAAGCGGCGGCGCTCAAAATCGAAGATCTTCGGATCCACCTTGGTCTCCGGATCGAGGATCGACCAATCGAGTTGCATGCGCGCTCGAAAGTCCACCCGCAGCCAGTTGCCCACCTTGACCGTCGGATGCCGCTTCCAGCTGAAGCGCAGGCCAGCCTTCTTACCGCCGGCGTCGTCTTCCTTGCTGTCAGGGTTGGTGTCCTGCGCCAAGACACTGCTGCCCGCCAACGCGAGAACCGGTAAGATCCTACACCAGAATGGGCCCGCACATTTCATCGGCGAGTTCTACTCCTCTTCGTCTTCTTCGTCGTCATCGGGCACGGTGGCAGCAGCGCCGGTGAGCGCTGCCAAGGATTGCCCAGGGCCTGCGGACGCCAACAACTGTTCGAAGGCGGCGACACAATCGGCCTCGGCGATGACCACGGACAATTCTCTTCGATTGCCTAGCCCCGGCGGTGACAACGAGATGCTGCCCAGCACGGCGCGCGAGCCATCGATGATCATCATCTTGCCGTGAGCCTTCAGGCCTGGAATCGCACCCTTACCGAAAACCTGGATATCTACACCAGCCAGTTCGCGCTCTTTCAGCAACGACAGCATGGCGGGATCCTTCACGCGATGATCGAAGATGCGCAGGCTTTGGCGCGCCCCGGCAATCAAGCGGCTGAATCCGGTGCGCGAGATGTCGGGCCCGACAATCAGGCGCGGGCTCAAGCCGGCTGGCAAGGGTGAACCTGGCGAGGCGACGTCCATCTCAAACAATTGAGTCAAACTGGAGACCACGGCCTGATCCTTGGTGACAAGCAGATAGTCTGAGGTCTTCTCAAAACACTTCACCGTCAGATTGGCCGAGCTAATGACGGCCACCGTGTCGTCCACCACCAGGTACTTGGCGTGATACTTGATGCCGGGCAGGGCGTAGCGATGCACTTTGGCGCCCATACTTTCGATGTAGTTGCCGATCTCGCGGATCTTCTTCTCCCAACCCTTGGCGCGCCGCGTCAGGAGCAACTCCACGGATACGCCGCGCTGCAACGCTTCGCCCAACTTGTCCAGCACCTTGAAGTCCGTGCAGCGGAACATGGACAAGCGCACTTTGGATTGGGCCGATTCAATGGCGCTCAGGATGGCCGGCCGCCGCTCGGCGGGCGTGGTGGTGACTTGGTCCAGGCCGGTCATTGATCCGCCTTTTTCTGATCCCAACTCACCGATTTGACGCCGCCCTTGCCGTCCGCCATCAGCATGCCGCTGAGGTAGGTGAGCGATACCGCGGGGTGCATCTTGAGCGAGAACTTGACAGACGCTTCGTTGCCTTTAGCCATGCGGATCACTTCGAACGAGTCGGTCTCGCTGCGCAATACCTGGCCGACGTGCTCCATGGGAAACTCGCTCGAGCTCGCCACCACTTCCAGTTGAACCGTCCGCGGCTTGCCCTCGCCAAAGTGGTTCAGCACGAGGAGGAACAGGCACAGGAAGGCGGTGCCTAGCGCGCAAACTGCAAAGGCGCCGAGGCCGGCCGACATTCCCAGACCCATCAGTAGAAATAGCAGGATCGCGTCTTTCGGGTCGTCCACGGTTGTGCGAAACCGGATGATACTCGCCCCGCCGGCTACGCCCAGCGCGCGGGCCGTCGAATTGCCGATGATGATCATCATCAGCGCTCCAGAGACGGCCAACAGCACCGACGCCTGGAGGAAAGAGCGGCTCGGCGGGCGGTCTCCTTGACAATATCTGTGCGTCAGGGTAATCAGCATTCCGACGGCGGCCGCCAGGACGAGCTTAGCCAATTCTATCCAGGGCGAAACCGGAGCTCCTGGATCGGAGTGCAAGAGTTGCAGCAGCGAAGAGTCCAACGTCCCGGCTTGCTGTGCCCAGACTACACTGGAACCCAACCCGAGAATGAACGCGGCTCGAGTCAGGAGCCGCCGCATGCATAAACTCAATTCAATCCTCCCTCAAAGTCAAGGATGCTCTATTCTATCTGATCGGGAAAGAGCCCTTGATTCTTACGGTGCTATACCTCTTATTCAATGAGAATGATGATGACTCGGCGAAAATATCTCAAGGCGGGGGCGCTGCTTTCGGGAGGATGGCTGATGAAGACTCTGGGGGCGGCGGAAGGGGGCCCATGGTTCATGCCCGACGAGGCCCAACCTCACCGGCGAACCTGGATGGCCTTCGGCGCCGGCCAGAAGATCTGGGGCAAGAAACTACTGCCGGAAGTGCAACGCAACCTGGCCACCATCGCCAAGACGATCGCTAGGTATGAACCGGTCTCGATGCTGGTCAACCAAGCGGATCTGGCCACGGCAAAGCAGCTGGTAGGCTCGCAGGTCCAGCTCATTGTGGCGCCCCTTGACGACCTTTGGATCCGCGACACCGGGCCGGTTTTCGTGGTGAATCGGCAAGGCAAGAAAGCTGCGGTCGACTTGAACTTTAACGGCTGGGGCGGGAAACAGGAGTTTGCCCGCGATGCCCAAGTGGCCGAGTTGATAGCCGGGCATGCGGGAGTGGAGGTGGTGCACACCGAGTTGGTCCTCGAGGGCGGCGGGATCGAGGTGGATAGGCACGGAACGGCCATCATCGCCGAGAGCTGCGTGCTGAACGCCAATCGCAACCCGGGTGTCGAGAAGGCGGAGTTCGAGGAAGAGATCAGCGAACTGCTCGGACTCGAGAAGATTATTTGGCTACCCGGCATTCGCGGCAAAGACATTACCGATGGCCACACGGATTTCTATGCACGCTTTGCTCGCGTCGGAGTGGTGCTGGCCGGTTACGATCCGGACCCGCAATCGCACGATCATGCCGTGACCAAGAAACACCTGGAGATACTGCGCAGCGCCAAAGACGCCCGCGGCCGATCGCTGGAGGTGATTGTGCTAACCGGGCCGAAGACCGCGAGGGAGGCGTACCAAACTGCCGAGTTCGCCGGCGGCTACATTGGCTTCTACGCCTGCAATGGCGCGGTGATCGCGCAGGAGTTTGGCGATCGTCAGGCGGACGCGGCGGCCCAGGCTGCCCTGCGCAAGGCCTTTCCGGGTCGAGAGATTGTACAGCTCAATGTGGATGGAATCGCCGCCGCGGGCGGGAGCATTCACTGCGCGACGCAACAGGAACCCAAGGTTTGAAGGGCGCAGCCTGGCTGCGATAGGATCAGGATCGCCGTGACTGGCAGCTCAGGCCCGGCAGTGGCTCTCAACCAGGATGGAACGCTGAACTCGGCGCCGGTGCCGAGCGAGGTTCGATCCTCGTGTTCTGCGCTACGGGCGAAAGGCGAGACGTCTCCCGCCGGCGTGGACATACGCTTCGGCGGGTAAGAGTGCGCCCGTCGCTTTGGCCGTTCGTTGATTGGGCACGCGCTCAAATGAGGCGACTTTTGTGCGTGCGCCGAACGCCAATCAAGGTGGTGATGGCTGGAGTTGGCCAGGTCACCCGGGGAGCGGAAACCGGCGGCTTCGCCCTACCGAACCCAAACCGTGGGCCCTCCCGGCCCTCCCGGTGTGGTGCCGGCGCCATCGACGTTGATCCAGACTCGAATCGCCTGGGGAAACGACGGTCCAGCGAAGGGAAATTCTGAAGGCACGAATACCTTGACCAAGACGACCGGGGCCGGAAGCCCCGAAGTGGAAAAGAGATTCGCATCGACGCCGTACGCGTAGGTATTGTAGAAGAACACATCAAGCCGCCGGGGCGGGACCACACTGGCGCCCTCCATTCGGTGTTTCCCCAGCCCGTTGACGGCGAGCCCGAGCACGGAGCCGCGCCGCGCCGGATTCGCAGCCGAGTTCAACGTACCGTCCTCATTGACCGCCAGCGCCTGCCCGGTGCCGAAGCCGTCAGCAGTGAACAACGCCGGCGACGCCTCCGCAAAGCGCACGTTCACTTGCTGCGACCGCTCCCCGCCGCTCTCGATCGTGAGCATCGCCTTGGCCGGTAGCTCCACATCATCGGGAACCACAACCCACAACTCAGATTCGGAGGCTTTCACCACCCGAAGCTCGACGCTGCCGGCGCGCACCCGCGAGTCTGGTCCGAAACCCGCGCCCCGAACGATCACGAGTTCGCCGGGAGCCATCGGGCCGGCTGCGGCGCTGGCGGCGTTCAGGACCGCATCGAGACGAACCCCCGAGTCCACCCACCGGTAGGCTCGCAGGACAATGTCGAAGCCTGATGCGGAATCGCCGCCGCCCTCATTGCGCACAACGGCCACCCTGCCGTGCGGTTGCGGCACCGCGTGGATCTCCGTGATTCCCTCCAAGGGCGCGGCAAAGCGCAGCTTCGATAGGTTCGCGTCCAGGCTCAATACAAAACGGGAGCCAGCGGCGTCGATCAACGACCGTGTCACGCCCTCGTATTGCAATCCCGACAGCAGCACAGAGTCATCCGTGCCCAATGCAATCCGACCACCTGAAGCCGGACCCAATAAAGTCGACTCGAGGAACTCGCCCGCCGGGCTCAATCTTGTTACGAATCCAGTGGACCGGCCGGTGGCGGCCGGCAGGTACGAGCCGGGCGAAGTATAGAGCTGTTCGCCGGTTCCGCTGCCAAGCACATACAGGTGATCGGAGGAGTCCAACACCGCGGCCGATACCCGATCGCCGATCTTGGTTGAGTAGTCCAAAGTGGTTCCGAAGGGGCCAAGCTTCCAGATCGACGGACCGGCTACAATCGCATGGCCGTCACGCTCAACCACAATCGAGCCCGGTGCTGCTGCAAGCGGGCCCGCAAATGAAGCCTGTGCCCAGTCGCCCAGGTAGGTGGAGTAAATCAGTGTGCCGCCATCCGGGCTGAGCTTGGCGGCAAAGATTCGGCCGGCAAACGTGTTGGGAAAAAACGGCGGGATACTTCCCGGATCCGGCCACAATGCCCCTGCCGTGGTAGGAATGCGTCCGCGGGCCGAGCCCGTGATGTGTGCGCTACCGGCTCCGCCCACGGCGATCGAGCTAATGAAGACACCGGTTGAATATTCGCGAGTGTATAGGAGCCGCTGCCCATCGGGCGATAGTTTTCCAATGTAGCTGGAATAGTCGTTCACACACGGCGAGGCTTCCAATGGAGTGCTTTGCATGCAAGATGCTGCAAAGTACACGGATCCGTCCGATCCAGCGGTGACCGCTTGGGCTATAGTCCCGGGCAGATAAGTGGACCAAACGAGGTCGCCGCGGGGCGCGAACTTGGCCATGAATATGCTCTGCGGCGCTGAATTGCTCACGAAGACGGCTCCCCGAAACACGATCAGTCTCGCCGGTTCAGATCGGAACAGCTTTTCAGCCACTTTCGTCCAAGTGTCGCCTCCGTCGCGGCTTTGCAGCAGCGCGCTGACTCCGTAGGGATCGTCATGGGCGTAGAGGATCGGAGCCTCGGCGCTGGCTGTAAGACTAAACGACCGGATCGGCAGGCGGGTCCAGTTTTGGCCCCGGTCTGCGCTTCGATGGTACACATCGCCGGACTGGACGTAGATTGTGCCAGAGCGCCTAGGATCTGCAATCACTCCCACGGGACTAAAGATCCCAGGGCCTGGAAGCTGCCTCCAACCGATGCCGCCATCTTCGCTGATCCGTAGTTGCTCATATCCTCCGGCACACACTACCCCGGAACGCTCGAGATCAAAGGCGATCGAAGATATCTTGTCCGGCAGTCGCGTCCAGGAGGCGCCGCCGTCTCCGGATCGAAACGCTCCGGTCAAGCCAATCGTGAATACGGTTGCCGGCCTGCGCGGGTCGATCTTGACCAAGTGGACAGGTGCCGGTCTGCCCTGGAACTCGCCTGCTCCAGGCAACAGTGTCCAGTTCTTCCCGCCGTCGGATGTCTTCCAGAGGCCCGCGGCTGCCAGGTAGACCACCGCGGGGCTGCCGGGTTCTACGGCAATGTCCGTGATAGATTGCTTCGGCGCCGCTCCAGTGGGAAGGATTTCCCAGGCTGTGCCGTTGTTGCGGGTGAACATGACGCCGGCCGTGGAGGCCACGTAGAGAGCATCTTGAGTGGTGGTCATCGCGCGGATGCTGCCAGCGAGCGGGCCGCGCAGAACCTCGATTGCGCCAGTCGCGACGACGCGTCTCAAGTTGGAGGCTACCGGCTGACGAAATGCACCGTTGGCCGGGAGATCGATTGACGTGGTAGTCCCGGCGACGTAGATGTTGCCGTCGGGATCATTGGCGATAGCTCCGATCGACTCGTCTTGGCTCCCGCCGAAACGCTTCTCCCATTCGAGAGAAGGGACGGTCGCGGCAGCAGCCAACTGGCCGAGGCTCAGCAGGAGGGCACCGACAAAGGCGGAGGTCAAAGCGAGGATCCTCATTGACCCAATAGTACAGGCTGCCCAAAAAGTAAGCAGATGAGGGACATGCTCGTTGTTAGTCTCAGGCAGACAGGTTGAACGCATGCCGTGAACTGATTCTGTTTGCAAACATCATTGCCGCGCGGACCCAGCGTGACTGCCCTTGCCCGGACATATGGATCGCCTTGAGTCCCTCAATCGTTCGGTGGAAAGTCCTCAGTCTCTTGGTGTCCCGATTGGCGCAAGCACCGATCTGTGGTTCGCCGCCGGCGCGCCGGGATTCCTCGCCGGGTTGACGTAGCGAGTCGCGCTCCGGCGGCAGCTCCGATGACGCGATAATGGAAGGCAGTGCAAACTCGCATTCGCTCCACCACGATTCTGTGCGTGCGCCGAAACGCCAAGGTGGTGATGGCCGGAGATGGCCAGGTCACCATGGGCTCGGAAGTACTCAAATCCTCGGCCAACAAGCTTCGGCGTCTCTATAAGGACAAGATCATCGGCGGCTTTGCCGGCTCCACGGCCGATGCTTTCGCGCTGTTCGGGCGCTTTGAAGCCAAGCTCGAACAACACAATGGCAATCTGCCGCGCAGCGTCGTCGAGATGGCCAAGGACTGGCGTACCGATAAAGTGCTGCGCCATTTGGACGCGCTGCTCCTGGTGGCCGACGTGAGCAATACCTATTTGCTAAGCGGCACTGGCGACGTGATCGAGCCAGACGATGCGATCGCCGCCATCGGTTCCGGCGGCGCTTTTGCCAAGTCAGCCGCAGTCGCCCTGATGGAGAATACCGAACTAAGCGCGCGCGATATCGTGGAAAAGTCCATGTCCATCGCCGCGCGCATCTGCATCTACACTAATCCAAACATCCGCTACGAGGAGTTAGGCTGACCAAGTGGTAATTTACCTGCCTTCCCAGGCCGACACCGGCGCACCGCTGCTGGATGAGTTGACGCCGCGCGAAATCGTCATCGAACTCGACAAACACGTCATTGGGCAAGCCGACGCCAAGCGCGCCGTGGCCGTGGCCTTGCGTAACCGCATCCGCCGCCAGAAACTCGAGCCGGAGATGGCCGAGGAAGTGATGCCGAAAAACATTCTGATGATCGGTCCCACCGGCGTGGGCAAGACTGAACTGGCGCGGCGGCTGGCCCGGCTCGCCAATTCCCCGTTTCTCAAAGTGGAAGCCAGCAAGTTCACCGAAGTGGGCTACGTGGGACGCGATGTCGAGTCCATGATTCGCGACCTCGCCGAAATTGCCATTGACATGGTGCGCGAAGAGAAGCTGGACGAAGTGGCCGAGCGCGCCGAGCGCAATGCCGAAGAGCGGCTGCTGGACCTGCTGATGCCCGCGCAGCCCGACGGCGCGGACAGCGTCGAGAAGACGCGCGACAAACTGCGCGAGCGCCTGCGCGCCGGCAAACTCGATGACCGCATGGTGGAGGTTGACGTTAAAGAACGCGGCCCGGCCATGGAGTTCAGCGGCAATCTAGGCCCCGAGGAGATGGATTTCAATCTGAAAGACTTTATCCCGGCGCTGATGGCGGGCCGGTCTCGCAAGCGTAAGATGCGCGTCAGCGAGGCGCTGGATTACCTGATTCAGGAGGAAGAGCAGAAGCTGGTGGACATGGACCAGGTGATGCGAATCGCGATTGACCGGGTGGAGCGCAGCGGCATCATTTTTCTGGACGAGATCGACAAGATTGCCGGGCGCGAGGGCGGGCATGGGCCTGACGTGAGCCGCGAGGGCGTGCAGCGCGATATTCTGCCTATCGTCGAAGGCACTACCGTCAACACGCGCTACGGTTTTGTCCGCACCGATCATATTCTCTTCATCGCCGCCGGCGCGTTTCACGTCGCCAAGCCCAGCGATCTGATTCCGGAGTTGCAGGGGCGCTTTCCGATTCGCGTGGAGTTGACATCGCTCACTGAGGCCGACTTTATCCGGATTCTCAAAGAGCCCAAGAACGCGCTGGTCAAACAGTACACAGCGCTGCTCGATACCGAAGGCATCAAGCTGGTTTTCACCGACGATTCACTGGAAGAGATCGCGCGGATCGCCGCCGAAGTGAACCGCACGATGGAGAATATCGGGGCCCGGCGCCTGCACACCATCATGGAGAAGGTGCTCGAGGAAGTATCGTTCAACGGCCCGGATCTGAAGAAGAAGAACGTGAAGATCGATTCGGCCTACGTCCGCAAGATGCTGGACGACGTGGTCAAGGATCAGGATCTGAGCCGTTACATCCTTTAAAACGACAATGCGATTTATCGTGGTATCCGCCGCCGCGCTGAGCCTGCTGGCCGGTTGCGCTTACGTGGGAGAGCCGTTGGCGCCGGCGCTCAACGTGCCGCGGCCGGTCCCGGCGTTGGTCGTGGAACAGGTGGGCGAGCAAGTGATTCTGCATTTCCAGTTGCCTGCGCAAACGACCGAAACGCTCCCGGTGGACATCCGCGCCATCGAAGTGCGCGCCGAGTGGCCGGGTGGGGAGAAGATGTTGACGGCGACGCGCGGCGAGCAAGGCATGGCGTCGGCTGCGGCGCCCGCCAAGCCGTGGGCCGGTCAAAGTGTGGCGTTGAAGGCGCGCACCCAATCAAGGCAAGGAAAGTGGTCCGAGTGGTCGCCCGCTATGCCGATCCAAGTGAAAGAGCCTGTCGATACGCCCGCCATGGTGAGAGCCGAGGCAGTGGCCGAAGGTGTGCGCCTCAGTTGGCGCAACATTGCCATACCGATGCGGATCGAACGCCGCGCCGCCCACGCCAGGGCATTCACCGAAGCAGTTGTGACGCCGTCTGGCGAATCGTGGGTTGACTCGCAGGCGCGCTTTGGCGAACAGCAGCACTACCGGTTGACGGCCGTCTACAGCGCTTCGGCGCGCAGTGAATCGGTCGAAGTATCGTTGCTTCCTATCGATAAATTTCCGCCAGCGGTGCCCGCCGCGTTCGCCGCCGTGGCCGGCTTGGGATCCATCGAGCTGAGTTGGGATCGTCCGCCTGAATCGGACCTGGCCGGCTTCCGCGTCTACCGCGCTCCCGGCGCCGGCGGGGGGGAATTTGCGAGGCTGAACCCGGCGTTGATCCAAGCGGCCAACTTTAGCGACCGCACCGTGCAGGCCGCCACTGCCTACCGCTACGCGGTCTCGTCGGTGGATCAGAACGGGAACGAAAGCGTCCGTTCTCAGCCGGTCGAGATCACCGCGCCGAACTGATTGACTGGGGCCGCGCGCGTGCGGCGGAAAGCAGCGCCGGCACTGCTTCCACTTTCACATTCAGAATCTCGGCCGCCTCACGACTGGAGCACTCGGCGACGTCAATCAGAAGAATCGCCTCGCGCAGGTTGTGTGGAAGATGATCCAGAGCGCTACCTCCAGCGCTGCTGCCCCACCAATTCCAGCGGCGTTGCCGGCGGGCGGCGGCGATCAAGTCCTTCAGCATGAGAAGCCGCGAGTTCGCCGGTGGCGCTTCGGCGAATTGCCGGAACGCCCGTTGATAGGCCTGAACTGTAACATCCTCGGCGGTCCTGCGAGTGGGCGTCAGTCCGGCGGCCAACTGGTAAAGCTCAGCGAGCAAAGGAAGCGTCCGCGTTTCGAAATCCCTTGCCTGACTGGCGTTATCGACTAGCATCCATTCCAGGGTAAGAGACCGGGACTAACGGGCTGGTGAGGAAACTCTAAAGATTTCCTAAAGCGTGATGGCTCTGAACACATGCTGGCTTAGGCAGTGGGAGACACTGATACAAGATGGAACTGCTCGACAAGGGTGAAGTCCTGATCGTTGAAGACGACCGGAAGATTTCGGCGCTAGTAGGCATGTACCTGCAGCGCGAGGGGTTTCGCACGACCTTTGCCTACGATGGCGCGGTGGCGCTGGCCATGCTGGACCAGACGACACCGGACCTGATCGTGCTGGATCTGATGTTGCCTTCGCTCGACGGTTGGCAGATTTGCCGGAGCGTGCGCGCCAGTTCCGATGTGCCGATCGTGATGCTGACGGCGAAGGGCGAGGAGGCCGAGCGGGTGCTGGGCCTGACCTTGGGAGCCGACGACTACGTTGTAAAGCCGTTCAGCCCGCGCGAACTGGTGGAGCGGGTGAAGGCCGTGCTCCGGCGCGTCAAGCGCGATCAGCCGGACCAACAGGACGCGCGATTCACCTTCGGTGAACTCACTATCGATGTCCCCGGGCACAGCGTCCTGCTCGCTGGCGTGCCCGTGGGGCTGACGGCGTCAGAGTTCACCCTGCTGGCCGCGCTGATCGCCAAGCCAGGGCAAGTGATCTCGCGCAGGCAGTTGATGCGGCGCCTGTATCCGGCTGGCGAGGAAGTGGTGGACAACGTGGTGGACGTCCACATTGGCAAGCTGCGGCAGAAGCTGGAATCGGGCGGCAGGAGGCGATGGATCCGGACTGTACGCGGCGTGGGATTCCAGTTTGTCGAGGAGGCGCAGCAGGCATGACCGGCTGGATGCGGAACGCTCCTTTGGCCTGGAGACTGTGGATTTCGCAGTCAACTGTGATGGCGCTGGTGGTGCTGGCCATGACGCTGGCGATCGAACACTACAGCGCGACCTACTTGATGACGTTGATGAAAGAGTACAAGATATCTCCTGCGCCGGTCCACGATATGTTCACG
Organism: Acidobacteriota bacterium; assembly: GCA_043730365.1. GTDB lineage: Bacteria > Acidobacteriota > Terriglobia > Bryobacterales > Bryobacteraceae > VFZP01. The sequence goes on from JAYTKJ010000158.1 coordinate 29,007, forward strand.
GCGAACCTTCGGTTGGTGGCTCTGCTGGCAGGGATCGGGGCGGTGGTGCTGGCGGCGGCGCTCTGCTTTTTGGTGACGTCAGGAATAGTAGGGCCGCTGCAAGGCATTGTGGAGATGACGGGGCGCGTGGCGGCGGGCGATCGCGCGGCGCGGTTGCCGGAGAGCGGGTCAAACGAAGTGGTGGCGCTCAGCCGCGCCTTCAATGAGCTGACCGCGCGCTTGCACCAAAGAGAAGAAATGCAGAAGTCGCTAATCGGCAGTGTCGCTCACGAACTTCGCACCCCGCTGACCAATATTCGTGGCTATTTGGAAGCGCTGACCGACGACGTGCTGGCGCCGTCGAAGGAACTTTTCCGGTCACTGCACGAAGAGACTCTGCTGCTGACCAGAGTGGTGGAGAATCTATTCGATCTGGCTGAGGCCTGCAGCGTAGCGGCGACGCTGGTGAAGAATCCGCTCGATGTACAGGCGCTACTTGATCGCGCCATTGCCAGTTGCGGGCCCAGTCTTGATGCCAAGCAGATCCAAGTGGAGAGAAGTGTCGAGGCGTGCCGGACTCCGGTGCTCGCCGATGCGCGCATCGTCCAAGCGGTGCGGAACCTGATTCAGAATGCGGTGGAGCATACTCCCGAGCAGGGCCGGGTTGAGGTGCGGTGTGAAGCGCGACCGGGTGAGGTTCGTATCGTCGTGGCGGACAACGGCGACGGAATCGCCGCGGCGGATCTGCCTTTCATCTTTGACCGGTTTTTCCGCGGGCACGCGCACCGCCACGAGGAGATGCGCGGCGCGGGCCTGGGGCTGGCGATCGTCAAAGAACTGGTGACCGCGCATGGCGGGCAAGTAGGCGCAGACCCGGTGGAGAAGGGCGCGCGAGTTTGGTTTACCCTGCCCGTGTCTGCCTGAGCGTTGCGGCTGGACTACACTGAAAGGAGGCCCTTACCCGGGGTTTTGCAATATGAAAATTTTTCTCGATACAGCTAATCTCGATGAACTGCGCAAAGGCGCCGACTGGGGAATCGTCGACGGTGTTACGACGAACCCCTCGCTCATAGCCAAGGAAGGCGTTCCGCTTCCTGAACAGATCCGCCGCATCTGCGAGATTGTGGATGGCGACATCAGCGCCGAAGTCGTGGCCACGCGGCACGAGGACATGGTGAAGGAGGCCCGCGAACTGGCCAAGATTCACAAGAACATCGTGGTGAAGGTCCCGCTCACGCGGGACGGCATCAAGACCACCGCCAAGTTGAGCAAGGAGGGCATCCGGTTCAACGTAACGCTGTGCTTCTCCACCAGCCAGGCCCTGCTGGCCGCCAAGGCGGGCGCCTACATCATCAGCCCGTTTGTCGGCCGTCTGGACGATCTGTCGATCGAGGGTATGGACCTGATCCGGCAGATTGTGTCCATCTATAAGATTCACGGCTATCCCACCAAAGTGCTGGCGGCTTCGCTCCGTTCGCCGCTGCACGTGGCTCAATCGGCGCTGGCCGGGGCCCAAATCGGCACCCTGCCTTTCAAGGTGCTGGACATGATGTTCAATCATCCGCTGACCGATAGAGGTTTGGAACAGTTCCTGAAGGACCACGCCAAGGCCTTCCAGGAAGCTGGTACCGCCGTCTAGCGCCTTCGAATGACTTCTCCGTGGCTTCTCCCGCTCACTCTGGGCGCGCTACTTTTGATGGCGGCCCTGGGATGGGTGATCTATCGCGCCAGAACCGCGCAATCGGAGCGGGAGAGGCGGCGGCGCAACAGAATTCACATGCTGGGGCGGATTGGCGACGGGATGCTGACCGACGCCCAAGGGGATTTGCTCTACTACTCCTACTCGGTCAGTGGTGTGCCCTATAGCACGGCCCAGGACATTGCGGCGCTACGCGCGATGGTTCCAGTCGATGCGTCTCTGATCGTTGGACCGGTGGCGCTCAAGTATTTGCCGCGCGATCCGGGCAATTCGATCATCATTTGTGAGACGTGGTCCGGTTTGCGCATCCGGCCAAAAACCGCCGACGATCCTGTGGATACCGGGGCCGCGCGGCCCGCATAGCCTCCAAACCCCCTGTTTTAGGGCCTTCCAAAGGGTCAATTTCGCCCCAACCCTTTAAAAATAGGCTTTTCGTGCGTTTTTTTCTTGACAGCATGCCGGTGCTTTGGCGATTATGGTTCAGCAAAACATTTTCGACCGCTCTTGTTTCAAACGAATCTGCCGATTCCGGTGGAACAAGAAAGCGGCGTTCATTGGACAGATAGGAGTATTCGATGGCCGAAACCAAGAGGATGACGCAGACACAACTGGTCAAGAAGCTCGCCGAAGCCGGCGAAGTAGCCAACAAGGTCGCCAAGGCGATTTTGGAAGCGTTTACCGCCACTGCTGTCGCCGAGACAAAGAAGAATGGCGTTTTCGTGCTGCCCGGCATCGGCCGGTTGGTACGCGTGGAGCGCAAGGCGCGCATGGGCCGCAACCCCGCCACGGGCGAAACAATCAAGATTCCGGCCAAGAAGGTCGTGAAGTTCAGGGTAGCCAAGAGCGTGAAAGACGCGATTGTACCGCCTTCGAAAAAGAAATAGTCGATAGGCTTCGACCGTCCTAGTATTTCCCCCATCACTGAGACGTTGCGCCTTCCATAGCGAAACCCCCTGTGGCACCTAAGTCCGCAGGGGGTTCTTTATTGTGTGCCGAGCCTGTTCGTCTGGCGACAGTGGAAACGGGGTCCCAAGAGGTTTGCTGAACCTCGCGAACGGGGTGTACGTGAGGCTCCCCCTAACCCGATTACCATAGACTCAGATGCCCCTGGATCTGGCACAGGCCGCCGCCGCGCTTGAGCAAAACCGCCCGGCCGAAGCGCGCCCCTTGCTGGAGTCTGCCACGCGAGCCAATCCGCGCGACGCGATGGCGTGGGCGCTGCTGGCGCGGACCTTGTGGACTCTGCGGCAGCCGGGCCACGCAGAGGCGGCGCGCCGAGCCGAAACGGCGGACCCCGCCAATCCCAACGTACAGCACGCCCTGGCGCTTTACTACGCCCAATCAGGCAGCCGGAAAAAGGCGGCGCAACTGGAGGCCGGATACGCCCGCAGCGCCGCCGCCGACCCCGCTGCCGCCTCGCGCGCGGCGCTGCTGAGCTTTGAAGCCGGTGAGCGGACCGAGGCCATTGCGCTTGGGGAAATCGCGCTCAGGCGGGAGGACCGGGCCGAGGTGCGAGCCATGCTCGCTCGCGCTTACGAGGCCGCGGGCCGGAGCGATGACGCCATCGCGCAGTGGAGGCAACTCGTCAAGCTGCGTCCATACTCCGAGGAAACGCATGGCGAGTTGGGAAAATCGCTGCTCCGCTTGGGCCGCTTCACCGAGGCGACACGGTTTCTGGAAGAGGCGCGCGGTAGCTTCGACAAAAGCTCGCAAATAGAATTGGCGCTCGGCGTCGCCTACTATTCGCTGCGGCGTTTTGACGATGCCGCGGGGCGCTTCCTGCGCGTGATTGAACTGGAGCCGGGCATCGAGCAGCCCTACGTATTTCTGGCGCGCATGATCGATCAGATACCAGCGCGCCTACCGGCTTTCCTGGCGTGCGTCACAGAATGGAACCAGCGCGAGACCGGGAATCACTACGCCCCATTCGTTCACGCCAAGGCGCTGCAGGCATCGGGAGAAGGCCCCGAACGCTTGCGGCCGTTATTGGAAGAGGCGATCCGGCGGCAGCCGAAATTCTGGGAATCGCATTTCGAGTACGCCCAGGTTCTGGAGCAGCAGGGCAAACTGGCCGAGGCGGGGGGCGAAATGAAGACGGCCATCGCGCTGAACCCCCAGCAAGCGGCGCCACACTACCGGTTGGCGCGCATCTACGATCGCCTCGGACAGCCGCAACTGGCCGCGCGCGAACGAGCGATGCACGCCAAGCTGCTTGAAGCGGAGAAGGGACGGCCCGGCATGACCGAGCCGGTGGCGCACTGACAAAATGGCTTCGAAGCTGATTGACGAGATCGTGGCGCGTGGGCTCTTCGAGCGGCTGCCGGCGACGTTCTCCACCTATACCTTCGAGCGGGTGCGGAACTGGAGCCTGCTATTTCCCGCCGAGCAGAGCTACTTCGAACGATTGCTGGGCATGTTTGACCGGTCCGATGCGGCGCTGGTGGACCGGCTTTTCGGCCCGCTAGCCGAGATCGAGCAGCAGATGGGTATCGATGCCAAGGCTTGGAAGCGCCGTGAGTTTTCGCTCGAACAAGTGGACTTTCTGCAGCGCTCGCCCAGGTATGCCGAGTGGCGAACCAGGGTAACCGGCATTTTCGAGCGCGTGGATCCGCTGCTTGATGAGGAGATTCTCCGGCAAGCACATCCTCGTCTCGTGGTGGTGAGCGCGCCCTCGGAGCTTCCGGTGGGGCCAGACCGGATGTGGCAACGCATCGCCGCCAAGGGCAAGCGGGTGGCGCTCAAAGACGGCCTCGAGATGAAGGACCTGCTCGAACTGCTGAGCCTCAACAGCAAACGTGGTCCTTACGATTCGTGGTTGGTTGAAGCGGGAGCGCAGTATCAGGCGCAGGGAGCGCCGGCGACGAAAGTCAGCTACGCTGCGCTCGAAGAATATCGAAAAGGCGTCATGCAGCAGGTTCGCGGCATGGTGGAAGCCAAGCAGATTCAAGGGCCACAGCAGTTAGGCATGGAGTTGCGGAAGCTGAAGATTCCACCGCCGCCCGGCGCATTGGGCGCCGATCCGTTGATGACGGATTTTGTGCGTTCCGTCATGTTGGCGGGCAACGGCACGCTCTTACTTAACAACACGTTTGTGGAATGGGCTTCGGTGCAGGCGATTCGGCGCGCGCGCCCAACCCTGGCCTTCATCTCCTTTGGAATTCGCAACAAAGTGAAGCCGTTTTCCAGCCTCCTTATCTACACCGATCAGGACGCGGCTAACGCGATTCCCACCCAGATGGACACGCTGGGTACCTATGTGGATCTGGAAGTGTTCTACCAGTACATCTGGCAAGAATGTATGAAGTATCCGGAGTATCGGAACAACACCGCCTATTTGTTTGCCGGCGAAGGCATGGATGAATTGCTGGCGATTGCGCCTTCTGACTATCCGCCGCTGGCGGCTGCGGGGAAGATGACAGCGGCGCGGCTGCGCGACGAAACGAAGGCATGGCTATCGCTCTAGGTCTCGGAGCGCGCGTTGCGCCACGGGGCTATCAGGCTTGACGGCCAGCAGAGCCCTCATAACTTCACGGGCTTTATCGCGATCTCCGCTTTGCACATAGGCGCGGCCCAGGTTCAAATAGAGAATCTCCTCGGCAGGCGCGACTTTGATGCCGTACTGCAGGGCGGCCACGGCGTCGTTCATCTGGCCTTGCTGGAGATACAGGACGGCGAGGTTGTTGACGGCTGCGCCGAAGTCCGGTTTGAGCTCGATGGCTTTCTGGAGATAGATCTTCGCCTCGGTGGGCTTGTTCTCGTGGGCGAGCGCGAAGCCGTACCCGTTGGCCGCCTCGGCCGACGTACCATCGGCGGCGAGAGCCCGCTGATAGAAAGCGGCTGAATCCGCCCAGCGCTCCAGCTTGGCGGCGGCTTGGCCGGCGTTGAGTAGTGTGTGCGTCAAATCCTGCTTGATCGAGATAGCGCGCCGATAGTGTCGCAGGGCGGTGTCGAAGTCAGCGCGCGACGCCGCGACGCCGCCCAAGCCATTCCATCCTTCGGCATAGGAAGGATCGTTTTTGACAGCGGCTTCGGCGGCCCGCTGTGCCTCATCGAGCCGATTGGCTTCGAGATGAATCTGACTCACGAGCCCCAGCACGCGGGCGTTGCCGGGTTGCTGCTCGAGCGCGGCTTCAAGGTACGGCAAGGCCTGTTCTCCATAGCCGGACCACAGCAGGGCGAGACCGAGCTTGAAAAAATCGCGACGCGGCGGGTCGACGGCGATACCAGGATAGGGGATCGTCTTGGGCAGAGGTGGAGGCTGGTCACCAACCGGGGGCTGAGCGTAGACCCCCAGGGCGCGGCCGCGATCATCAAGAGGTAGGGATAGGGGCAACTCGAGTTCGGCGCGATACTCAAACAGGTAGCGGCGGAATAGTGACCAGGCCGCGGCGTGATCGGCGTCCTTCAGGTCGCTGGCGCTTAACACGAGGACTCCCGGGCCGGCGTGAGATTCGGGCAGAGGTAGCGGTTCGCCGAAGCGTGCATCGCGGAGGCTCTGGCTGTTATCGCCTGAAAGCGGGCCTGCGGGCCACGGGTGAGGAACCGCGAGCGCGCGACCCTGGCCGGCGGGTTGCCCCTCTTTGATCTGGTAGACGAAGCCGGCTTCTAGCGCGCCAAGTTCCTGGACTTTTCCGGAAGGCCACGTCACGGTTACTCGCGTGGCGCGCCGCTTCTCGCCGCCGAGCCCAAAGTGGAGCCGCTTGGAATGCTGCGACAAATAACCGCTGCCGGCCGCGAGCCACTGAGTTTGGCCATCTACGGTTACTTTGGCGCCGATGGCGTCGCGATTCGCCGCCACGCCCTGGAGGGCAAGCACTAACCATTGGCTGCGCTGCCCGCGTACGTTTTGCAGAACCTGCAACTGCGGCCCGAGACGATTCTTGAGCAGGATATCGAGGCACCCATCGCCATCGATATCAGTGACGGCGAAGGCGCGCGTGTCGGCCGCGATGTCGAGTCCGGATTCCGCCGACGCATCGCGGTAGCGTTCGCCCGAACGCGCGTAGAACACGTTGGGCTCATGGCCGTTCCAACTGTACCCTTCGCGAATGAACTGGTTGATCGCGTTCCAGCCCCCTTCGTACTTGGCGGCGGGCGTGGCGGTGACGGGCGACTGAGCCACGACGTGCTGCCAGAAGAAGTTCATCAGGTCGGGCTGGCGGTCTCCGGTGAGCATGCCGCAAGCGGCGTAGATTTCCGGGCGCGTGTCGCCGTCGAAATCGTGGGCGGTGGCAGACCAACCCCAGCGGCCCATTTCCACGCCGCGCTGCGCGCCGGTCTCGGCGAACTTGCCGTTGCCCAGGTTGGTGTAGAGCGAGTTGCCTTTGGTGTGGCGGCGATAGGCTTCTTTCAATTCGGGCGTCGTGGCGTTGGGGAATTCCTTGGAATTCACGGTGCGTTGACCGGCGGCGGTCCACATGTTGGCGACGTAGAGATCGGGCCGTCCATCGCTGTTCTCATCAAACCAGCAGGCGCTCATGCCCGGCCCCATGTCTTCGACGCCGGCCTCGCGTGCGGCGTCCTGAAAGCGGCCGCGGTCATTCTTGTAGAGATTGTTGCGGCCGAAATCGTTGGCGACATAGAGACTTGGCCAACCGCTGCCGTCATAGTCGCACCAGGCGGGGGCAAAGCTGAAACGGTTATTGTTTTGATCGATGCCGGTGGATTGAGTGACGTCCTCGAACGCGCCCGCGCCATCGGCCGTGAGGCGATTGTGGAACAGGAAGTTGGGCGGACCGTTCTGCGCGTCGTGATAGGGCGCGGGGTAGAGATACTGCGCTTCGCTTTGGAAAAAGCTATAACAGCAGAGGTAGAGGTCGAGCTTGCCGTCGCGATCATAGTCAGCCGCCGCCATGCCGGTGAAGCTGCCCCGGGCCGGGCGGGCGAAGGAGAAGGCGTCCTTACGAAGGGTGAACTTTCCCGAGCCGTCATTGAGAAATAGCACCGGGCCCGCCGACCGGAGCACCACCAGGTCTTGCCGCCCGAGATTGCGCAGGTCGAGGAAGAGTGCGCACGAAGTATTGTCGAGCAGGCCCACGCCGGCGGTGGCGGTGAGATCTTCGAGCGCGCCGTGCTTCCACTTGAACAAACGGTTGGGCAGACCCCCGGGCTGGCAGATGTAGATCTCGTCAACGCCGTCACCATCGATGTCGCCGACGGCGATGCCGTTGTTGCCGTAAATGTCGATGCCGGTGGCGGGATCGAGGGCTGCAGCCCAATACGGCACGCCGCGGGATAAGTGCTCGCGAGCCTCCGGAGCCTTTGAGAACGCGCCCGCTGTGACGTCGTGGAACCAGGGTTTGGCGGCGGCGGGCGCCGGTGGCGACGCAGTAGCGGCGGCCGCGGGCATGTCCCCAAGGTAGCGCCGATAGGCTTCGTAGGGAGGCGTGCGACGGAAGTGAACTTTGAGTGGCGCGCACCAGACGGCGGGCGGATCGAGGAGAATCCCAGCTCCAAGCACTCCGACAAAACGACGCCGATTCATTGCAGTGTTTAGTGTCCCAGATCGACTATCTTCAGCGTGAGGGCATGCAGGTGACGGCGGTGCTGCTGGAAGGCCTGATACAGGGGCTCCGGACCATAGCGGACATCGGGCGTGAAGTGGAAACTCCAGGATTCGTTCTCGAGCAGCACGGGGATTTGCGCACCGGCCGGCGTATCGGGCCGCAAGGCGATGAGGCTGGTGCGTTCCTTGGCTCCCGTCCACTCGCGCTGCTTTTGCTCGGCGATATCGCCCACTTCCGTGAGCCAAGGCGATTCGGCAAACACTTTCGCCCGGTACCAGTGGCCCTTGTCGAAAGGGTCAAGGCCCTGATGCAGCCGGACCCAGATCGTGGCCTCTTCGCCGGGCTCCAGGACTCCGTTGCCATTGCCGCGGCCCTCGGTAACTGTCCGCTGAATGGTGCTGCCACCGCCTTGATTGCCCTTCTGCAGGAAGACCGGCAGTGTCAACGTGCGACCGTCGAGAATCTCCATTTGCCATGGGGCGGGCACGATGGCCGGAGCCACTAGTACATCGATGTCCTTGGCGACCTTGGCCACTCCGGGCGCGGAAAGCTCTGCATGAAGCCGGGCCGCCTCGAAGCCGCCGTCGCCAGCGGTGAAGCGCACTTGCGGCTCAATGCGAACGGTCTGGCCGGGCTCGATCCGCTTGATCGCGAGGTCACCGGCTTCGATGGCAACGGTGGGGTATTCGCTCGTCAGGCGAAGGCGCAGACCTTCTATCGGTGTTGAACGGGGATTATAGATTCGCCATGGCAGCGTGCGGCTGACATCTGCCCGTAGTCGAAGGGCTGCGCTGGTGGTCCAAGTCATGAGAACCGGCGGAGGTGGGACGAGGCCCGGTCCCTCGAAACTGATTTGATGGTTATCGCCGTCGACTTGAAATTCCAACCGACCGGTGGGGTCCGAGCGCAACTCGCGGGCTGCCGATCCGCCGTCCCTCATCCGGTAGACGGTGTTTGGCGTATACCGGGGCGCGGTGGTGATGGTGATGGATTGCGGAGCGGGCGGACCATCGGGCGCCCATTGGCGTGTGTAGATCCGCATGGCGTTGGCGCTCACGTCTTCAAGATAGATAAATCCGGGGGCCTGGTTATCGGTCTGCAGGCGATAATCCCAGCTCCGCGCGTCGCGATACGCGCTTGAGTAACTCCAACTATCGGGCGGGCGGTCGAGCGACGGTTGAGCGAAGGCCCGTTCGTGAAACTCAAATGTCTCTCCGATTGACGTAGCCCAGTGCCGGTGATACTCGTCCTGCCGAAACTCGAAAGCAACCTGATGGGCGCGCGCATAGGCGTCGTGCGTTTCCTCGTGGTATTGGCTGATATAGTCGCCACTGGCGCGAATGAGCCGGACCATGGTTGCGCCGTGGGCGGCGACATGATCTTTGGGGCGCCAAAGGATTCGCCGGCCAGGTTCGCCGATGAAGAACTCGGGGCCAGGATTGAACGAAGACGCGCTGCCGATCAGATCCGGGAAACGCGCACTTAAGTAGAGGCTCATGAACCCGCCCATGCTCAGGCCTGCTGTCGCCCGAAAGCGCCGGGTACGCCGCGTGCGATAGGTGGCGTCGATGTGCGCGACCAGTTCGCGGAAATAGAGGCCGAAGTCGAGGCGCCCGCCTCCCTGTCCCACGTCCCACGGAGCGCCGCCATAGAAGCCCGTGTAGTCCGCGGCCACGAAGCCATCGACAGCGACGACGATCACCGGATGGCTGGCCACGAACCTCACAATCTTGGGAACGGTGTCTTTGCCGTCGTCATATTTTTCCAACGTGTAGCGATCGCTATGGCCGTGGAAGTAATAGATGACTGGATAGGCTTGCTTGGTTCCCGCATAGCCGGGCGGCAGGAATAGCCGGTAATGGCGTGCCTCGCCGAGGA
>JAYTKJ010000159.1:0-2142 GCA_043730365.1 Acidobacteriota bacterium
GGATTGCCGGCGTCGCGCGATTCGGCCTGCACCACTTCCACGTTGCCGCGATCTTCAACCAGATACGATAGCCGGCCGAGGCGTTGTTGCAGCTCCGCCACGCGGATCGCACTCGGACCCATGTCAACGCCGCGCCGGCCGGCGCCCAGGTCAAGCGGTGCGCCAATGAGAGCAATGCGGGTAGGACGCATCTCTATATTGTGGCGCGGATCGTGGCGGGCTACGGGTGCTGCGCCGCCGCATCGATCTCATCGGGCGACAAGTAATCCCGTAACTTCGCCTTGAGCTTGGCAGCCGGCACATGCGTGTAGAGCCATCGCCGATACTCCTTCAAGCCGGGAGCGTAACCGCGCCGGATGGCCTCTCTATCCGTGGCGCGCTCAAACCGGGCGCGCCAGGCGGGCGACAGCAGGCGGATCAGCCCCAGCAGCCGCACTCTCCGCCCCTTGGCGTAGTAGACGATATGCGCCAGTTCATGCGCGACGATCGCGTTGACGCCTCCGGCGGGGGCTCCTTTGCGAGTTCAAACCGGGGTTGACGAGAATGATGTAACGCATGCGTCTCCCCGACACAAAGCGGAGACATCGAAACGAGCCTGAAGATAGTCAGATTCACTCTGCAAGGGCCGCACGCGAATGTCCTTGCGGGCAAGCTCCGGATAAGAGGCAGCCCGAACTCTCTCCACCAACTCTTCCGCCCATCCGCAACAGTGGCCTTGACTCCACAAGGTGGAGCTGGCCAGGAGGAATAGCCACGTCAGCCGCCCGATAGAATCACCCATTTCCCCGCGTGCCCAGCATCTTCTGGTACGCCCCTAGCAGTTCCTCGCGCGCACCTTTCCCGAGCGGCTCCGGCAATTCCGCTGGCCGGTAGCGGCGGCATAACTCCACGGTTTTGCGCAGGCTCTCGGCAAACTCGATGCACGGCTGGCAACCGGCCAGATGAGCTTCGGTCTCCTGGCAGGCGTCAGGCGGGAGCTCCAGATTGAGATACTCGGACAGCAGGGAAAAGATCTCTTTGCACTTCTCGCTACGCTCATGCGGCTGCATCGCTTGTTCTCCTCAAATGTTCATCCAGTCTTTGACGCACGGCTAACCTGGCCCGATGCAAGCGCGTCTTGACCACATCCTCGGTCAAATCCAGGATCTGGGCGGTGTCTTGCGTGGAAAGCTCCTCCATGTCGCGCAGCAGGATCACTGACTTGTAGATTTCCGGCAGCGCGGCGATGGCTTGATCGAGCGCTTGCTTCATCTCCAGTTGCATCACCTGACGATCGGGCAGGGCAGACCAGTCGGCGATCTGGATTTTTGCATGGCCACCGCCGCCCGAGTGGTCCATGGCCGGCATGAAATCGTCCAGCGAGAGTTCCTGCGAGGGCGCGAAAACGCTCTTCCGCCGCTTCATCAGGCAGGCGTTGCGGGCGATACGAAAGATCCAGGGCCGGACCCGCTCAGGCTCCCGAAGCTGATTGAAGTTCTCAAATACCTTCAGCAAAGCGTCTTGCGCCACGTCCTCGGCATCCTCGCGCTGGCCGCACATCAGCCAGCTATAGTGAAAAATCTTGGCCCGGAAATGCTCCACGAAGCGGCTAAACGCCTCGGCATCTCCCGTCATCAGCCGCCGCGCCAGTTCTACTTCGGCTTCTCGTTGCACCGCTTCCGATTCTAAACCCGCGCGAGTTCAGCGGCGTTGACTACAACTTCGATGCTGGGGCTTCCCAGCAACGTGTTGTGGATCAGGCAGGCTTTGGCGGCGCGCAAAACACCGTCCAAATGGCGCTCCTCAAGACCCGGCGCCGTCGTCACTTCGATCTTGAAGGACGCCAACCGCGCCGGCTGCGCCCGCTTCTCCGCCGTAACCCGCACCTTGAGATCTTCCGCGGACAGCTTCCGCGCCTTCAAATACTGGGCCGCATAGTAGGCCGCGCAGGTGGCCAGCGATGCCAGGAGGAACTCCGGCGGCGACATGCCTTCATCTGCGCCGCCGTTGTCCAGCGGCTGGTCGCAAATCACCCGATGGCCGCGGGCCGAGACTTCGAACTTGGCGTTCTCGACAAACTGAGCAGTTACTTCCATAACCCTCAAGATGCAAACTGCGGAGAAAGGTGACGGCGCGTTGTCACTTTGGCGCCGCAACTGCATC
>JAYTKJ010000160.1:0-6601 GCA_043730365.1 Acidobacteriota bacterium
GTCAGCATCAGCACCGGCACAAACTGTTGGCGCACTCTCAACTCACGGGAGACTGCAAAGCCGTCGATGCCGGGCAGCATGATATCGAGGATCACCAAATCGTACGCTGGCGCTGGCGCTGGGGCCGCGACATCGAAAATCTCCAGCGCCGCCTCGCCGGTTTCCACGCAGTCCACCTCATAGCCTTCGGCTTCGAGGTTATAGCGAAGCCCGTCGGCCAAGTGGCTTTCGTCTTCCACCACCAGAATCCGAGCCAGCGCCGGCACTGGGCTAGGCCTCCTTCTGGCGCGCGGCCACCGGCAGTTGCAGCGTAAAAGTGCTACCGAGCCCCGCGCCGCCGCTTTCGGCATACACGCGGCCCCGATGACGTTTCGCCACCGAGTGCACGATGAACAACCCCAGTCCGGTACCCTTGATGCGCGCCGTGGCCGTGTTCCGGATCCGATGGAAACGTTCAAAGATCGTTTTCAGTTCAGTGCTCGGAATGCCCATACCGGAGTCCTGCACCCGCACCAGAAATTGATCCTTTTCCCCCAGGGCCAACTCCACCATCACCTTCACGCTCTGGCCCGAGTACTTCACCGCGTTGTCCAGCAGATTCAGCACAGCCATCCGCAAATCGTCGGCGTCTCCCAACACCGTGCCGGTAGACTCCGGCGGCAGGCGATTGGCGAACTCCAGCGCGGTCTCCGGCAGGTGATGGCGCGAGCACGCAATGGACCGGCTCTGTTCGATCACTTCGGGCAAGCTCACCGGCATCAGTTCGGTATGCCGGCCCACCGTCACCTGCCCCGCTTTGAGCACCTGCTCGATGGTCTGCAGCAGCCGGTCCGAGTCCTCCAGCATGATGTCGTAGAACTGTTGCCGCTTGGCCTCATCCACGGGCCGCGACTTGAGCGTTTCCAGATACAAGCGGATCGAGGCCACCGGAGTCTTGAGCTCATGCGTCACCGAATTGATGAAGTTGTTGTGCTGCTCGTTGCGCCTCACCTCGCGCACCAGGAACGTGGTGTTCAACACCGCTCCGGCAATGATGATCGCAAAGAGCACGACGCCCAGCACCAGTTGAATGCCGGCACGCCAGTTCAGCACCATCCAGCTCACGTTCATGGCTATGGCAAAAATCACCGTAGCCGCGCCGAGCGAGATGAAGACGGCCTTGCGGTGCCGCCGAAGGTGCATACCTTCTAAGGATGCCAGACCGGGACGGGCCCCGTGGGAAGGCTAGGCCGCGGCGCGAGCTGAAAACGAGGCGGCTTCGTGCACGCTGGCTTCTTTCACGCTCTTGGCGATACCGAGCTTTTCCAGCGCCTTGATCTGCAGCCACGTGATATCCAGCTCATACCAAGCCAAGCCATGCCGCGCCGAATTCGGCTTGGCGTGGTGGTTGTTGTGCCAGCCCTCGCCGAAAGTGAACAGCGCCACCCACCAGTTGTTGCGCGAGTCATCGGTCGTGGCAAAGCGGCGCGATCCCCAGATGTGCGTGGCCGAATTCACGGCCCACGTGGAGTGCAGGCCCACTACCACACGGAAGCAGGAACCCCAGAGCACCGCGGGCAAACCATCCCAGGCATATAGCAGCACGCTCGAAACCAGCAGCGGCACGTAGTGATACCGGCTCAGCCAAACGTAGAAAGGGTCACGCACCAGGTCCGGCACAAAGCGGCGAAAATAATCTACTTCGGAATTCTGGCTCTTGCCCAAAATCATCCAGCCCAGGTGCGACCAGAACGTGCCGTCCCGCGGCGAATGCGGATCGCCTTCTTTATCCGAATTCTGATGATGAATTCGATGCGTGCCGACCCAGAAGATCGGCCCACCCTCTAACGCCATCGTGCCCCAGAGCGCGATCACGTTCTCCAGCCACCGCGGAACCTTGTACGACCGGTGCGTGAGCAACCGGTGGTACCCCATTCCGATGCCCCAGCTAATCGCCATGAAATAGATCGCCGCCGCAGCCGCGATCGCCTTCCAATCGATATAGAAGAAGGCTGCTACGGCGCCGGTGTGCAGGATGATCAATGCAATGATTGTCACCCAGTTAAACTGGACCGGTTGTTTGGTCCTTGGTATGAAAGTTTCCGAGTCGGTAACCAGTGTCGGCTTGTTCACGATGATGATTGCGTCCCTATTCGTTTAAGATCGGCAGTGCCTCTTCCAAACTAATGGAACTTTGGGGTTTGCTGTGTAATAGTTGTGTAATTTCAGGGAGTTGCCGTGCGGACCTGCGGTCCCGGGCGATTTCGAAGCCGGTTCGACTCAGCAACTTTCTTAACCCGTCGACGAAGCCTTTGCCCTGCCTCCCAAACCGCCGGCATGGGGTCCGCCAAAGACAAGCAATCGAATTCCGCACCCGCCCATGAGCGTGCAAACCTGCCCCACGACAGTTCGCCGGCGCGGATTTGATCCATGGCGACGGCGCGATCGCGGAACAGACTCACCCAATGCTGGCCCACTGCATAGTCACTGACCGGCCACACGTCCTTTCCCAGGGCGTCCCGGTAGGCCATCTCCACGACGTCAACTCCGCACCGAATCGCCAGACCCATGTCCGCCCAGATGCGGGTATTCACCTCGATCATCTTGAAATGGCCGTCACGGTGGTCGAATTTGAATTCGGCGCTGAAAATTCCCCGGTATCCGATGGCGGTCAATAGGCGCTGAAGATCCTCGGCAGCCTGGTCCATTGATCCGGGCTCGATGCTCACCAGGCAACTGCTGTTGCTCAATTCGCCGCCCTGGGCCCGCAGGCGGCGCCGGGCGAACAAGGCGCACAGGGTGCCATGCCGGTTCACAAAGCCGTCCAGAAAATGGTGGGCCGTGGCGGGGCCGGGGATCAGTTCCTGCAGAACTACCTCAACGCCGTGCGCCTCGCAAACCGAGAGAACCTGCTCGGCCTCGGCCGCGGTTTGGAAGCGAAAACCCTTGGACTGAAAGAGGGAGTAAAACGCAGATGAATCGCGAGGCTTAACGAAGTATCCCGCCAGTTCGCTCCGGGCGGGTAGCTTGCCGCGCACGGGGAATATCGTATGAGGACGTGGAAGGTCCAGCCGCTCGAGTTCCAGCGCAAAGTTTCCCTTGTCCAGACAGACTGACGCCGCCTTGGGCCCCGGCGAACTCCACCGGAATCGTTCCAGTGAGCCAGCCGGAATCGCCGCCAACGCCTCGACCCATCGATCTGTGCACGGAATCAGAACTCCAGACGGCACGTCGCCTCTTTTGAGCGATCGCAGCAGCGTTTCCGGCGTCGGTTCGGGGCTGCCCGGCCAAGACCGGTACCATCGCGACCGAGCCACCGCGCCAAATCCCGCACCGGCTACAGCCAGCGGAATGCCCTTGCGGCCCAAGGCGCGAATCGTAGCCAGGCAGTTTACGAGATCGCATCCCAGTACTAGGGCCAACGGTGATCTTCGGGCTAAAACCATTCACACTTTGATACCACATTCCGCTTGAGTGTTGAAAGGCTTACAATGCCAAAACAAATAGTACTGGCGTAACAATTTATTCGCACACGCTTTTGTCAGCCGGTGCCGGCACCGGTCCCCATCTACCCTCTAGGGCGCTTCACCGTTTTGGGGGGCAGAAGAGCGCTTGCTTACGCGCGCGCCTCAAAAGTTCTCTGGAATCAACAACTCGTTTCTGAGCCGCGACTATTAAGGAAGCGGTTTGCGTCCTCGGCATGGCTAAATCTCAATTGAACCCCCAATCCAGTTAAGCACCCTACCCTCTAGGCCCGCTTGGCATGAGCCACCGAGTCTGCCATGATATTTAGGTGGTGCGCGCACTGCTGCAAAGACTTCTGGAACGGGCCCGGCAATCGTCGCCGCGTCAGAGGATCTTTGTCGCTTCGGCGCTGGCAGTGCTGCTGCCCATGTTCTACGTGGGCTACCGCTTCTCGCGCCTCGTTGACGAAAAGCTTCTCCAAGGCCCCTACGCCAACACCTCGAATTTCTATGCCGCCCCCCGCGCCATCGGTCGCGGCGATTCGCTATCCCCCGCCAATGTGGTAGCCGAATTGCGCCAGGGTGGTTATACCGAGTCTGCCGACAACCCGATCGGCTACTACAAGCTCGCTGGCGACTCGATCGAGATTCAGCCCGGCCCGCTGTCCTATTTCAAGCGCGAACCGGCGCAGGTAAAGTTTGAGGGCTCGAAGATCGGCCGCGTCGTCACTCTCCACGACAACCTCTCCGTTCAGGAGTACATGCTTGAGCCGCAGCTGATCGCGAATCTGTCGGGGGAAAGCCGCGAGAAACGGCGGCTTGTCGCGTTCGACGCCATCCCCAAGGTTCTGATCGACGCGCTGCTGGCCGCCGAAGACAAGCACTTTTTCTCGCACTGGGGGTTTGACCCGCTCCGGGTCGTCAAGGCCCTCTATGTCAACCTGCGCGCCGGCAAGCGCTCGCAGGGCGGCTCCACGCTTACGATGCAATTGGCCCGCACCCTGTGGCTGTATCCTGACAAGAACTGGAAGCGCAAGGCCACCGAGGCCCTCATCACCCTCACGCTGGAAGCCAAGCTCAGCAAGAAAGAGATCTTCGAGCACTATTGCAACGGCATCTACCTGGGTCAGCACGAAACCTTCAGCATCCACGGCTTCGGCCAGGCTGCGCGCGTCTACTTCAGCAAAGACATCGAGCAGTTGACGCTGCCGGAAGCGGCCATGCTCGCCGGCATCGTCCAACGCCCCAGCTATTTCGTTCCGCATAAGCATCCGGAGCGCGCCCTCGCCCGGCGCAACCTGATTCTGGGCCTGATGAAAACCAACGGCGTGATCACCGCCGCCCAGCATGACGAGGCCGTCAAGACTCCGCTCGGTCTTCGCTCGGGCAGCTCAGATTGGGGCGAGTCTCCCTATTTCCTCGCACTGGCCAGCCAGGAGCTTGAAAATCGGCTGGGAGACCGCATGTCGGACGACGCGGCTTATCGCATCTACACGACGCTCGATCTCGGCCTCCAGCGCGCCGCTCTGGAATCGGTTTCCAAGGGCATGCTCGAAGTCGATCAGACTTTGCGCGCCCGCTTTGGCCGCAAGATGGACAAGATGCCGCCGGCGCAGGCCGCCTTGATTGCGCTCGATCCTCGCACCGGCGAGATCAAAGCTGCCGTGGGTGGGCGCAACTATGCCTCCAGCCAATTGAATCATCTGCTCTCCAAGCGCCAGCCGGGCTCCATCTTCAAGCCGCTGGTCTACGCCGCCGCCCTCAACGTACGGGTCAAAAACCGTCCCGAGCCTATCAATCCGGACAGCATGCTGCTGGACGAACCCAAGGTATTCCGCTTCAACCGCAAAGATTACGAGCCCGGCAACTACAAGGACCACTATATGGGTGAGGTGTCGCTGCGCCAGGCCCTCTCGATGTCCCTCAATGTCGCTACCGTCAGCCTTGCCGAAGAGATCGGCTACTCGCGCGTCGTCGAGCTGGCCCGCAAAGCTGGACTCAATCAGGAGATCCTAGCTACGCCGGCGATGGCGCTCGGCTCCTACGAAACGACGCCGCTCGAAATGGCCGGAGCTTACACCATCTTCGCCAACGCCGGTATTTACACCAAGCCCCGCTTCATCAATACCGTGCGCTCAGCCGCCGGTGGCCCGGCTGAGATCAAGGATGAACCGGAACAGCGCCGCGCCATGGATGGCCGGGTCTCCTACCTCATGCTGGAGATGCTGCAGGAAGTAATGCGCAGCGGCACCGGCGCCGGCGCGCGCGCTCGTGGACTCAATGCTCCGGCCGCCGGCAAAACCGGCACGTCCCGCGACGGCTGGTTTGCCGGCTTCATGAGCGATCTGCTCTGTGTGGTCTGGGTGGGCTTCGACGATAATCGCGAGCTCGAGCTTGAAGGCGCGCAATCGGCCCTCCCCATCTGGACCGAGTTCATGAAAAAGGCTGCCGCGCAATCCAAATATCTAGCGCGTCCCTTTGAGAACGCGCCCTCCGGCGTGGTTAGTATGGCGATCGATCCTGAGTCCGGCCTGCTCGCCGGGCCTGCTTGCCCCAAGCGCCGTTACGATCAATTCCTCTCCGGCCAGGAGCCGCGCGCCGCGTGTCCCCTGCACTCTGGCATGGCCACGCTGGTCAAGGCCTCCACGCAAGGCGGCACGCAGTGAGAAACATTTCCCTGCTGTTGTTGCTGCTGCTCACTGCCGGCCTCGTGGCCGCGCAGGATGACAAGCCATCGCCGGTACCCTCCCGCTCCCGCCGCACCAACAAACTCATCGCGGCGGCTTCGGAGTACAAAATCGGCACGTCGGAAACCGGCGAAGCTGTCTATTTTTCGCGGGCCATGAACGGCCGCAAGGCCGCCAGCGGCGAGGCGCTCGAGGGTGACACCCTTACCGGCGCCCATCCACTCTACCCGTTCGGCTCCATCATCCGCGTCACCAACACCGCCAACGGCAACACGGTTGAACTCCGCGTCGTCGATCGCATCAACGCTTCCTCCAACAAGGTCGTCAGTGTCAGCCATAGCGCCGCCGAGCAACTCGATTTCATCAAAGCCGGCTCAGCCCAGGTGAAAGTCGAACTGGTGGCGCTCGCCGGTTCCCGATAAACAAAATCATCATCTCAATGAACTCTGCATCCCGCCCTTTAGCAACCAC
>JAYTKJ010000161.1:0-15906 GCA_043730365.1 Acidobacteriota bacterium
TGACCAGTGGATCGATCTGAGTATCGAGCACTCACGGCTCACCATGTCGATGGCGGAATCGAAGGCTGACTGATCGGTGGGAACTCGGTACTCTCAAGACCTCTACACTATTTCCGAAATTGCTCTTAGCTCACTGCGGAAGCTTGGCAAGGTCAGCCTTCACGTAGTCCACCAAGGGCTGGTACTGCGCCGGATCGCGCGTCGCGAACGTCCGGAAAATCTCTAGCGTGTCCTCAAATGCCTGGCGCGCCTCAGCGTATTGGCCCAACGTTGCATGCATTCTCCCCATTCCTCTCCGCACGCGGGCGACGTACGGCAAGTAGGTATAGGGACTGGCACCAGCCAAGTGGCGGCCGATCCGCAGGGCCTCCTCAAAGACTTTTCGTGCCTCCTCCATCCGGTTCTGATCGACGTACAAAATACCTAGGAGATAGAGCGTTCTAACAACATACGGCTGGTAGGTTTGGGCGTTGGCCTGGGCCAACTGGCGGCCGATCCGCAGGGCTTCCTCATAATCCTTCCGCGCCTCCTCCATCCGGTTCTGGGCGACCTCCAGATTCCCAAGGTTGATGAGTGACTCAGCGACGTGCGGCTGGTAAGTTTCAGGATTGACGCGGGCCAACTGTCGGCGAATGTCTAGGGCTTCCTCATAATCCTTCCGTGCCTCCTCCATCCGGTTCTGGTGACTGCGCACAATACCGAGGTTGTTTAGAGTCACTGCGACGTGCGGCAGGTAGGTTTCCGGATTGGCGCGGGCCAACTGCCGACGAATGTCCAGGCCCTCCTCTAAGTCCTTGGCCGCCTCCTCTATTCGATTCTGGTCGCTCTCCAGATTCCCCAGGTTGTTGAGTGACTCAGCGAGTTGCGGCAGGTGGGTTTCGGGATTAGCGCGAGCCAACTGACGGCGAATTCGCAGAGCCGCCTCAAAGGCGTTCCGCGCCTCCTCCATCTGGCTCTGGGTACTGTGCAGAACACCCAGGTTGTTGAGGGTTGACGCGACGTCCGGCAGGTAGGTGTCGGGATGCGCAAGCGCTAACTGGCGGTAGATCTCTACTGCCGCCTCAAAGGCCTTCCGCGCCTCCTCCATTCGGTTCTGGGCGGCGTGGAGAATACCCAAGTTGTTGAACGTTCGAGCGACGTAGGGCCGGTAGGTATCGGGCTTCGCGAGTGTCAACCGGTGATAAATGCGCAGGGCCTCGTCATAGGCCTTTCGCGCCTTCTCCATCTGATTCTGGTCGCGGTAAAGATTCCCCAGGTTGTTGAGCGTCAAGGCGAAGTCCGGCAGGTGGGCATCGGGGCTGGCGCGCGCCAACTGGCGATAGATTTCCAGGGCTTCCTCATATACCTTCCGCGCCTCCTCCATCCGATTTTGGTCGCGGTGCAGAACACCCAAGTTGTTAAGCATCGTCGCGACACGGCTAGGAACCGCCTGAGCTCGAGCGATAGCCAAGCATCGTAAGTAGCCCTCAGTGGCACCTTTGTGCCGATTCAAACTAGCAAGGAAATAGGCCTGCGCATAACACGGGTCGTAATCCCCTGGCGCCGCCTCTACCGCCGCCGCATAAGCCTTCTCCGCCTCGGCAAACCGGAATCTCGTCGTCAGCAATTTCCCCCGCAGCAGCCAACCCCGTGTCGCCTCCGCCAATTGCTTCTCGGCCTGCTCCTTGCGCTCACGTCCTTCCTGGCTCGACCTCCTCAACTTCCCCTCGTCCAGCACTTGCAAAGCCTCATCGACCTTGCCCTCCACGAACAGCCGCATCGCATCTTCATAAAACCCCGAAGCCTGCCCCGGCAAAACCTTGGCCAGATCCTCCGCCGCGCGGCCGGCCGCCGCTTTGGCCTCATCGCGCTCCTGCTGCAAGCGGGCCCGGTCGATCTTGCCCTCTTCGATCAAACGCTTGTACTGCGCCTCCACCGCCTCCAGACTCCGCAAGCGGAAGAACCGCCGGGCCATCTCTTCCCGCTCAGCCTCGCGCGTAAGGATCAGCGTCAATACATTCGCGCCTCCGGGATCAGCCGGCAAGACCGCATCGAGTTGGACCCAATTCACCACCACCATCCCGTCCTTGCTCACTATGAGCTTGACCCGCTCGCCCGGTTTCTTTGCGGGAAACTCGAGCCTGAAGCCGCCCAACTGCGTCGAGACTGACGGGTTCGCGCCCTCGGCGGCCCCCACCATCGCACCCGCCACCGGTGGACCGCCGATTTCATTGCGCACCAGGACGCCCTTCAAGGTCGCGGCTGCCTTTGCCTCAAGCACCACCAGTAGCAAGCCGCCAACGAGTCGAAGCAGAGATGTCATCGCGTGCGTTCCTCGTGTATCAATCATTGAGTTCACTGCGGAAGCTTGGCAAGGTCAGCCTTTACGTCTTCTACGAATGGCCGGTCTCGCGCCGGATAGCGCGTCGCGGAGGCTTGGAAAATCTCCAGCGCCTCCTCAAAACCTTGCCGTGCCTCCGCGTATTCTCTATTGGCAGCGTGCATCCTGCCCATTTCCCACCGCAAGTATGCGACATTCGGCCGGTAGGCATCGGGATCATTGTGCGCCAATTTGCGATAGATGGCCAGGGCCTCTTCCCGGGCCGTCCGCGCTTCTTCCATCCGGTTCTGGTAAAAGAACAGATTGCCAAGGGCGGTGAGCGTCTTGGCTTCATCCTGCAAGTAGGAGTCGGGATTGTCGCGCGCCAACTGACGGCGAATGCCTAGTGCCTCCTCATAGGCCTTCCGCGCCTCCTCCATGCTGTTCTGGCGGAAGTACAGATTTCCCAGGTTGTGAAGCGTCGTGCCCACGCATGGCGTGTGGATATCGGGGTTGTCACGCGCCAATCGGCGGCAAACGCCCAGGGCCTCGTCATAGGCCTTTTGCGCCTCCTGAATGCGGTTCTCGGTTCCGTGCAGTATACCCAAGTTGTTGAGCGTTGCAGCGACAAATGGCAAGTACGTATCGGAATTAGCGCGCTCCAACTGGCGGTAGATGTCCAGGGCTTCCTCGTAGGCCTTCCGCGCCTCCTCCGTCCGGTTCTGGTCGCGGTGCTGGACACCCAGGTTGTTGAGCGTTCCAGCGACGAATGGCAGATAGGTATCGGGATTAGCGCGCGCCAACTTGCGGTAGGTGTCCAGGGCCTCCTCATAGGCCTTTTG
The DNA here is from genome assembly GCA_043730365.1 of Acidobacteriota bacterium. GTDB lineage: Bacteria > Acidobacteriota > Terriglobia > Bryobacterales > Bryobacteraceae > VFZP01. The sequence goes on from JAYTKJ010000161.1 coordinate 3,142, forward strand.
TGCCTCCTCCATTCGGTTCTGGGCGCGATACAGGGCCCCCAAGTTGTTGAGCATCGTCGCGACATGGCTGGGGATCGTCTGGGCCCTAGCGATAGCCAAGCATCTTAAATAACCCTTCGTGGCACCTTGGTGCCGATTCAAGTTTTGAAGGAAATAGGCCAACTCAAAACATGTGTGATAATCCCCTGGCGCCGTCTCCACCGCTGCCGCATAAGCCTGCTCCGCCTCGGCAAACCGGAATTTCGTCGTCAGCAATTTCCCCCGCAGCAGCCAGCCCCGTGTCGCCTCCGCCAGTTGCTTCTCCGCCTGCTCCTTGCGCTCGCGCCCCTCCTGGCTCGACCTCCTCAACTTCCCCTCGTCCAACACCTGCAAAGCCCCATCGACCTTACCCTCCACAAAGAGCCGCATCGCATCTTTATAGAACCCCGAAGCCTGCCCTGGCAAAACCTTAGCCAGATCCTCCGCCGCGCGGCCGGCCGCCGCTCTGGCCTCATCGCGCTCCCGTTGCAAGCGGGCCCGGTCGATCTTGCCCTCTTCGATCAAACGCTTGTAGTTCGCCTCCACCGCCTCCAGACTCCGCAAGCGGAAGAACCGCCGGGCCATCTCTTCCCGCTCAGCCTCGCGCGCCAGGATCAGCGTCAACTCACTGGCATCCGGCTCGGCTGGCAGGGTGACGTCGAGTTGGACCCAATTCACCACCTTCATGCCCGTCATCGTCACGGAGAGCGTCACGCGGTCGCCGGGTTTCTTCTCTTTGAATAGCAACTGGAAGTCGCCGTGAGGGCTCCGCGAAACTTCTGGATTCGCTCCACCCGCTCTCACGCTGGCGCCCGCAATGGGCGCGCCGTTGACCTCGTTACGCACCACCTTTCCCTTGAACACGGCCGCACCGTGAGCCGTCGCCACCGCGACCGCAAACAGAAGCGCGGTCCTCAATTTTTCCGCCGCTCCATCCGGATCCGAATCTCATTTGCGCCCGGAACCACGCTGTGGGTCTGCGGTTCAAATCCGGACGCACGGACATCCAGAGCCATCTCCGTTTTCAATTGATCCGCTGGAATTGCCAGGTCGAACCGGCCCGACAAATCGGTCTGCTTCGTCAGTCCGCCGACATCGATCGCCGCCCCCACCACCGGCTCAGCGCGCCCATCGAGCACCACGCCATACAGCCGGCCCGCGCTCTTGCGGACTGGCAGATAGAGGCTGTCGCCGGCTAGCTTGCGCGAGTCCGGCCCCGTCCGTTCGAAGCCTTCCGCCTCCAGCGAAATAGAAACGTCCTGCCCGCGCAGATCGGACGGTATGCCGGAGAAGTGGGCTGCGCCCTTCTCATCGATCGCTTCTTCGCGCCGGTTGCCGTGCAAGTCCATCAGGACTTTCCCGCGCGCTCGCAGCACCCTGTCCTGCTGGCCGCCCGCTCCGTGCACGAAAACTGTCAGCGAGAAGGTTCCGGGCTCCGGCGGCGGCAAGGCGAAACCACCCCACACTACTAATGCGGCCACCACAATCGGGCCGCCCAGCTCAAGCGTGCCGCCGAACGGATTCCCGCGGTATATGGCATACGAGCGGAGCACGCCAAACAGCAATACGGCGGCCGCTAGTCCCATCGAGATCAGGACCAGGTAGTAGAGCTTGCCAGTCAGGCCCATGGCAACCACCGTCTGGGCATTCCACAACATCAGCGCGAGAAGCGCGACAACGAGGAGGAAGCTAACCAGGTAGATGACGGTGTACCGAACAGGCTGGTCGGCGGAGGATGGGGAGGGGGGCGGTACTTGCGTTGCGATCACCGGTGGCGGCTTCGGTAGAGGTGCCGGTGTTGCTGCGCCGGGGAATTCCTTCCCGGCCGTGCGCGAGGGAAACGGTACGGAGGCAGGTTTGGGCCGTCCGGCCCCAACGGCGGCGAGCAACTTGGCGCGCGCATCTTGCTCATTCATGCCGATCAGGTCCGCGTAGACGATTGACGTCAACAGACCCTCAGGCTTGCAAGGCTGCACCCGCAGCGGGATTAGCCTACGCTCGCTTCCCGTGGGATCTTTCACCAACGCAGCCGCCCATTCCGGCTGCGTGAACAGGCCCTTCAGGTAGTCCGGAGACAATATCGCGATCGTCCGGTCTGAACGCGAGGCTGCACTTTGCATTTCGATCACAAAATTGCTGCCCGGGCGGAAATCCCAATTCTGAATGAATGTGGTGTATCCGGCCCCTTCCAGTTCCCAGGCAACCCACTCCGCCCAGTCCCGATCGGCGTGGTTGAAGGAGATAAAAAAATCGCGATTATTGCTCTCGGGCGCAGGCATAAGATTAAGCCTATCTCTTTAATTGGTCTCGCGCTACTGAAAGCATCAAACGGGGCGGCTCAGATACAAAGGAACTGGGTACGCCGGCTGAGCCTGGCGACACTCTGCACAGAATTCTTCCCCGGGCCGACAGGCGTTGATTTACTGGTGGCGAAATTTCTTTTCTCGCTTCCCCTCAGCAGCTTGTACGAAATCATCCTGCCGCTTCGTTCGGCACCGCCATCAAAATGAACACGTGAATATCTCCATCCAGTTCCGCTCCTCCGCTGCCGTGCACGAGCTCTCCGCGCCCTGCAAGAAAGGCGCCCGAACATATAAAAATCAAGGAACGAACCTAACTCGCTACCAACCCGTAGACTCATTGCCAACTCGCACACGCGTCTTGTTACTGAGCCGCGCCCGTTAGCAGCGGATCTTCTGAAGGAATCACCATGCTATCCACATTCGGACATCCCTACACCCCGCTCGAGCCCAGATCCCGGCTCCTGCCCGGAGTAACTGAACGTTACACTTCCTCCTGCCCCTGCCCGGCTCCACCCCCGTCCGCCGAGGACAGCAGCCCACCACCGGCAGCGGATGACCCTGCCAAACAAGGTCCCGCAGAGTTTGGCCGCCACGAATGAAAAATGGGCCAGCGTTTGCTGATTAGACCGTGGTACGCTACGGCTGCAACAGAGCGATGCCTAGCAATTTCAGACTTACCGAAGCCTACCAGTCTCTACCGGCTCCGTTCCGAGCCGCGACGGTCACGGAGCCGGTCTACCAAATTGAGGAACTACTCCGCGGGAAACAGCGTGCCCCGTCCCAACAGCCACTTTGGATCGAGCCGCTGCTTGACAGCTCGCATGGCGTCAATCTCGACCGGCGAATACATCAGCTCCAGCAGCGGCGCCTTGCGTTTGCCCAGGCCATGCTCGGCGCTCACCGTGCCGCCCAGCCGCACCGCTTCCCACGCCAACTCCACCATCAACGCCCGCCCGCGATCGAACTCGGCCTGAGTCGACGGCAGAATATTCACGTGTACGTGCGCGTCCCCCAGGTGCCCGAAGATCACGTAACGCCCCGCAAACTCCGCGTCGAGCGCCCGCCGGTAAATCGCCAGCATCTCCAGATTGCGCGACAGTGGCACGGCGTAGTCCGATCCCAGCTTGGTAAAGCCGTGACGCCGCACCGTGTCGTTGACCAGTTCAGGCAACGTGTGACGGAACCGGCGAAACCGTTCGCGGTCCCGATCCGTGGCCGCAAACCAGGACTCGTTTGCGAGTGCCTTCGACGCCGTGAGCCGCTCCAGCCAATCGTCGACCTCGCCGCCCTCGGCCTCCACCAGCACAGCAGATCCGGCCCCATCTGGCACGCCATCGAATCGCGGCGCCAGCATCCGCAGCGACGGCCCATCGAAGTACTCGAGCATCCGCACGCCGGGAACACCGCGCCACGCATCCACGGCCGCCACTGCCGCCTCGTCGCCGGCGAAAAACACCATGCCCGTGATGAGTTCGCCGGCCGGCGCCGGAATCAACGTCAACTCGGCCTCGGTCACCACTCCCAGCGTTCCCTCGCTGCCCACAAACAGATCCACCCAGTCCATTCCGGGCCGCAAGGGATAACCGGCGGTGTTCTTGGTGGTGGCCGGCATTGACAAAGCGGGCACGTCGAAATCGATTGGCTGCCCGCGCCGAAAAGTCCGCACCCGCCCGTCCATCGTCGCCACAGTCAAGGCCGCCACATAGCGCCGGGTGGCGCCGTAACGAAAGCTGCGTGAGCCGCTGGCGTTGGTGGAGATGGTGCCGCCTACTGACGCCGTCCATTCGGTGGGATCGGGCGGGTAGAATTGACCGCGGCGCGCCGCCTCGGCATGCAGAGTTTGCAGAGAGACGCCCGCCCCAGCCAACGCCACGCCGCCCGTCACCGCAAGCCCGCGCAATTTTTCGACGGAGAGTACCCAGCCGCCTTGCGCCACCCGGCCACCCGTCACGCCCGTGCCTGCGCCAGCCACAGTAACGGGAATGCCGGCCGCCGCGGCTTCTGCCAACACGCAGGCCACTTCGGCCGCAGAGCCCGGAGTCAAGACGCGATCGGCGTGGCCCCGAAATCCGGAAGCATCCTCGATATACCGAGCGTCGACTGCGCCGGTCACACTTCGAGGATCACCGGCATGATCAACGGCCGGCGTTGGGTTTGCTTACTAAGGAAGCGCTTGAGGTCCACGCGGATCTTCTCCTGCATCACGCCAAAGTCGCCGCGCTCCTCCACCGAAGAGTTCTCCAGCGTCTTCACCACCACCAGCCGGGCTTGCGCCATCATCTCCGTGCCGCTTTCAGAAATGAAGCCGCGCGTGACGATCTCCGGCGGCGTCTCACACTTGCCGGTGCGTTTGTTGATAGCCATGATCGGCAGTACGAAGCCGTCTTCGGCCAAGTGGCGCCGGTCGCGAATCACCACGTCGTCTACCACTTCGTCCAACGTGCCGGAGTCAATACAGACGCGCCCGACGGTCACTTCTTCGGACTGGCGAGCGCCCTTGCGATCAATCTCCAGCGTCTGGCCGGTCTCCATTACGAAGGTCTGTTCGAGTCCGGAATTGTGCAGATGCTTGGCCAGGTTGGCGTGCGCCGACATCTGCCGGTACTCGCCGTGCACCGGCATGAAGAAGCGCGGCTTCAGGAGATTGAGCACCAACCGCAACTCTTCGGCGTAGCCGTGCCCGGACACGTGGATCGGCGGACTCTGATTGCCCGTCATCAGCTTGGCCCCGCGGCGAGCCACGTGGTTCAGCATGCGGTAAATCGCTTTTTCGTTGCCCGGAATCATGCGGGCGCTATGTACGAACGTGTCCCCGGGTTGAATTGAAAGGTTCCGGTGATTGTCGACGGCTACGCGCGAAGTGGCCGACATCGGCTCACCCTGCGTGCCGGAAACGATTACGCAGACCTTGGAGCGTGGCGCCGATTGAATGTCCTGAGGCCGCAACAGCGCGCCCTCCGGAATGTGGAGCAAGCCCAGGTTGTGGGCGATCTCGGAAACCTCGGTCATCGAGCGTCCCAGGAACGACACCTTGCGGCCGAACTCCTTGGACACGTCGAGAAGCTGCTGGATGCGGTGAATTGAGGAGCTGAAGCAGGAGATAATGATGCGCTGGTCGGCGCGGTGAAAGATGTTTTCGAGCGCTGGCCGGACGGCGCGTTCGCTCGGCGAGTACCCGGGCGAGTCGGCGTTGGTTGAGTCCGACAACAGCAGCAGTACGCCGCGCTTGCCGTATTCGGCGAAGGCATGGAGGTCGAAGCGCAGATCGTCGGTCGGCGTGGGATCCACTTTGAAGTCGCCCGTATGAATTACCACACCTAGCGGAGTGGTGATGGCGACGGCTACTGCCGCCGCAATCGAGTGCGTGACGTGGATGAAGTCGATTTCAAATGGACCAATCTTGACTTTGGCGCCCGGCTTGACCACGTTCAGCCGCGCGTCCTTCAGCATCTGGTGCTCTTCGAGCCGCCGGCTCACCAGCCCGAGAGTGAAGTTAGTCCCATAGACAGGGATGTCGAGCTCGGACAACAGGTATGGCACGCCGCCAATATGATCCTCGTGTCCATGGGTGAGAATCAGCGCTCGCACCATTTCCTTGCGGTCTGTCAAATAGGTGAAATCGGGGATGACGCTGTCCACGCCCATCAGTTCGGCATCGGGAAACATCATGCCGCAATCGATCACGACGATATCGTTGCCATAGCGCAGGGCCATGCAGTTCATGCCGAACTCGCCCAATCCCCCCAGGGGGATTACCTGTAGTACTGGATCACTCATAGAAGACCCAAGGGTATCACGCGCGTTCAGTCGCGATACGCTATATAGACAATGATGGTGACTCGCCGCCGACTCCTCACCGCGCTCTCGGCCGGTTCCGCTGCTGTTCTAGCGCAAACCAACCAGCGCCGCTTTGACCTACTCATTCGCAACGGGACGTTGCTCGATCCTTCGCGCTCGATCAACAAACGGCAGGATCTGGCGATCCTGGATGGCGTCATTGCCGCGATCGAGGACTCGATCCCTCCGGAGCGAGCTTTGGAAGTGGTGGATGCCGCCGGCCTCTACGTCACGCCAGGCTTGGTTGACCTCCACACGCACTGCTATCACTCGGCCACCGGGCTGGGCATCGAGGCCGACCCGGTGGCGGCGCGCTCCGGCGTAACCACCTGGGTCGATGCCGGCAGCTTCGGCTATGACCAGGCGATTGGTTTCAGGCGCTTCATCGTGCAGCCATCGCACGCCCGTATCTACGGCTACCTCTATCTCTACCCCAGCAGCCGCAATCCCGATATCGACTTCCTCGAATACGCGCGCAAGGGGCTCGACGCCACCGGTCAAGCTGTTGTCGACAACCGCGACATTCTGCTCGGCATCAAGCTGCAAGTGGGTTCCAACATGAACGGCCGCTACAGTCCGGGCCTCCTCAACCTGGCGCGCCAGGTCTGCGACAAATTCAAACTCCCGCTGATGGCTCATATCAGTTTCGCGCCGCCGGAGACCGAAGACGTGATGGCCCTGATGCGGGCCGGAGATATCGTCACGCACGCCTATAACGGTCACTCGCTCGGCATCATCAGCAAAGATGGCAAGCTGAAACCCGGCGTCGCCGAAGCGCGAGCGCGCGGCGTATGGTTCGATCTTGGCCACGGGCTAGGCAGCTTCAACTTCGCCGCCGCGCGCAAGTGCCTGGATGCCGGCTTTCTGTGCGACACCATTTCCACCGACATCTACAACCTCAACGTCAAAGGCCCGGTCTATGACATGACCACTACCATGTCCAAGCTGTTGCACCTCGGCATGAGCTTCCCGGATATCATGCTCCGCACCACAGCCACACCGGCGCGCATCGTCAACCGGCTCCCGGGCATGGGAACGCTCACCGTAGGGGGCCCGGCCGATGTCGCGCTACTCCAACTCGAGGACGGGGAATTCCGTCTCGTCGACTCGCAGCGAAACACCGAAGTGGCCAAGCGCCGCATCGTCTGCCGGCTGGCGATCTGCCGCGGCCGCAAGATGGCCCCGCCGCTGGCCTAGCTGACCGGGTCAATATAGAGAGATGAACCGCCGTGTCTTGCTGGTTGGCTGGGATGCTGCCGACTGGAAAGTAATTCATCCGCTGCTAGACCGCGGGGAGATGCCGAATCTGGCCCGTCTCATCGAAGGCGGCGTCATGGGCGACATCACCACGCTTGAGCCCGTGCTCTCGCCCATGCTCTGGAACTCGATCGCCACCGGCAAGTACGCGGACCAACATGGCATCCTCGGCTTCACCGAAGTGGATCCGGATCACAAGATCGTGCGGCCCGTCACCTCCACCTCGCGGCGCACCAAAGCTATTTGGAACATCCTCACCCAGCAGGGCTACCGGACCCACGTGATTCATTGGTTCGGCGGCCACCCTGCCGAACCGATCAACGGCATCTGCGTCTCCGATTTCTACACGCATGGTTACCAGGACCCCACCAGCGACTGGCCGATGATTCCCGGCACCGTGCATCCGCCCGAACTCGCCGCAACGCTGGCTGACCTGCGGCTTCGCAACGACGAGATCGACGACCAGATGCTCACCCTCTTTGTGCCGCGCGCCGTCGAAGTGGATCAGCACAAGGACCGTCGGTTGGCCGCCTTGGCCAAAATTCAAACCGAGACGATCAACGTCCACACCGCCGCTACCTATGCCATGGAGACACAGCCGTGGGACTTCATGGGCATCTACTACCCTTCGATCGATCATTTCAGCCATGGCTTCATGAATTTCCATCCCCCGCGGATGGACTGGGTGCCGGAAGACCTGTTTGAGCTGTACAAGGACGTCGTCAACAGCGGCTATCGCTTTCATGACCTCATGCTCGGGCGCCTCCTCCAATTGGCAGGCCCGGACACCACGGTGATCCTCTGCTCGGACCACGGCTTTCACTCAGATCACTTGCGGCCACGCGAGATTCCGAATGTGCCCGCCGGTCCGGCCGAGCAACACCGCCCGCTGGGAATATTTGTGATGCACGGCCCGGGCGTGAAGCAAGATGAAATCGTCTACGGCGCCAGCCTGCTGGATGTGGCTCCCACCATCCTCAATCTCTTCGGGCTTCCGGCCGGGCTCGACATGCCGGGGCGCACGCTCTTGGAAGCGATGGAGAATCCAGCGCCGCTGGAGCGCATTCCGAGTTGGGATCAGGTGGAGGGACAGGCCGGAATGCATCAGGGCGATTCCGCGGCATCAATGGAACCCGCCGATGCCGAAGCGCTGATCGAACAATTTGTGGCTCTGGGCTACATCGAAAGACCCGATGCCGACAAAGGCAAAGCCGTGCAGCGCTGCGAACGCGAGCGGATGTGGAATCTGGCGCGTGTGTACCTGCACTCGGGCCGCCCGCATCTGGCGCTGCCTGTCCTGGAGGGCATCTGGGACGAATCGCCGGACCGATCAGACTATGGGTTAACGCTGGCCTCGTGCCAGGCCCAACTCGGCATGGACACCGAGTCCCACGCGACAGCGATGGAGGCCGTATCGGGCTATCCGGACTCGCCAGGCCAACACGGCGTGCTGGCCAACATCGCAGCCGCCGCTGGCCGTCTTGACGACGCTCTCGCTCATTTTCAGGCAGCCAGCCGAATGGCACCGGACGCGATTGGCTTCGTGCTCGGTCAGGGCTCCGTCTGCCTGCGGCTGCGCCGCTGGGACGAGGCGGCCGGGCACTTTGCGCGGGCCATCGAGATTGACGCCCACGACCCGGACGCGTACGAAGCTTTGGCGCAGGCCAATCTGCGCCGCCAGCGCTGGGAAGACGCCGCCGCGGCCGCGCTGCAGGCTGTCGCTTTCGAACATCATCGCCCCTGGGCCCATCTCTATCTGGGTATTGCGCTACTCAAGCTCACACGGCTGGACCGCGCACTGCAAGCAATCCAAACCGCACTCTCGTTTCATCCGCCCCTGCGCGTCGCTCATTTTTGGATGGCCCGTGCGTTGTGGGGTATCGCCGGCCGGCAGCAGGAAGCGCTCGAACACCGAGCCTTGGCCCGCGTCGCGCGCGAAGTCAGGCTTGACCATCGGGAACGCCTCCGCCAACTCCAGGCGAAATCTGCTGACGACGCCGACGGGCGCAGCGCCAGAAGAGCCGAGCGCCGGCAGCGTATCGCCGAACAGAAGACGGCAGAAGAAGACGCAAAGAAGCTCCGCGAAGCCAAACAGAAGGCGTATGAAACTCTTTTCGCCGAGCGAGGCCCGCTGGAAATGGTGCTGGTCTCCGGACTGCCTCGCTCCGGCACGTCATTGATGATGCAAATGCTACAGAGCGGCGGCATGACGGTCATGACCGATGGCGAGCGCGCGACCGATGTGGACAATCCGCGCGGCTATCTTGAATGGGAGGCCATCAAACGTCTACCCCAGGATCCGTCCATCATTTACGAGGCCGGCGGCAAAGTGGTTAAAGTGATCTCCATGTTGCTGGCTCATCTCCCGGAGGGCCACCGCTACAAGGTGATCTTCATGGACCGGCCCGTGGATGAAGTGGCGGCCTCGCACGACAAGATGATTCGCCATCGCGGCCAGCAGCCTCCCGAGACAGACCCGTCGCGGATGAAACGCAACCTGGCGCGGCATCGCGAGTCCCTTCTGCAAAAGATGAAGACCACCGAAGGTTTCGAGGTGCTGGTAGTAGACTACCCCGCGCTCGTTCAGGACCCGGCTTCGTGGGTGGCTCGAATCACAGCCTTCGTGGGTCCAGGGCGGCTCCCCCATCCCGAGGCCATGTCGGCGGCGGTTGACCCCTCTCTGCACCGCAATCGCATCGAATCGCGTCGTGTGGTATAGTACGATCTCGCCCGCATTGAGGGGATGGTTCTAGGCCTTGGCGCGGGCATGGAGGAGTACGAAACTATGAGGAAAAATTTCCCGTCATCTCTTACCGGTCTGCCCGACGGACTGGAAAAACGCATCGCTTCTTACGGGGCAATGGCGATAGCCGCCGCCGTAGGTGGCGCGACACCGGCCAACGCCGCGATCATTACCTTTACCGGCGGCAATACAACTACGCTGAGCAACGGTTCGGTTACCTTCAACATGGTGACCGGAGCGGTGGGCACAGCCGACGCCGGCAAGGACTTCGCCTTGCGATTCCCCCTTGCTCCCGTAAACCCTTCGTCGACTTCGGCCGGAGCGGAAGCCTTGGGACCCAACGGAATGGGATTCCTGGCGGGAGGCACATTTCCCTTCAAGCTGGCTGGTGGAGCAAATATCGGACCAGGGGGAGGTTTTCAAGGCGCCGGCGTCTTGGCTCGCCGTTTTTTCAGCTACACAGTATCTTCTGGTTTCGTTTCTACTAACGTTGGCAATTGGCAGTCGTTCGGATCGGCGCTGGGCCAGGGTTATCTCGGCCTCAAATTCCTCATCGGCGCAAATGTGCATTACGGCTGGGCCGATATTTCCGTGAACCCAGACTATTCGGTGACCCTCCACAGCTTTGCGTACGAAAGCTGTGCCGACCAGTCCATTGATGCGGGCCAGACCCAGGGCGGCGCCACGTGCGGTGATTCAGCGGTCCCGGAGCCGCACAGCGCCGCGCTGCTGGCGATGGGCGCGGCCGGTCTGCTCGCTTATCGCCGCCGCCGCAAAGCTGCTTAGGCAACGCGTGCGCATGAACTGATCCAATGCGCGTCTCGGCTGTCCGACTGACACTATTCTGCCTGGCTCTGCTACTGCTGTGCTCCTGCCAGCGCGCCGGCCCGCTGCCTGCTGTAAAAACGGAAGGCCTGCCGCCGCCGGTGCGAAAAGTGATCGCCGAGGCATTCACCATCGCTCAATCGCAGCCTGACGACGGGCTCGCCTCGGGACGGCTGGGAATGCTGCTGCTGGCGCACGGCCTATCAGAGCCCGCCCTGGCCAGCTTTGAACGAGCGCGCATTCTCGACGCCTCGTCGCCACAGTGGGCTTACTACGCCGGCGTCGTCTACCAGGAGCGCAAGAATTTCGTCGCCGCGCAACAGTCTTTCTTAGCTTTTCTCAAGTTGGAACCGTCGTCGTTTGCAGGGCGAGTCAGGCTGGCTGAGTCGCTGTTGAGTTCCGGGGACAAGGCCGGCAGCCTCGAACATTTTGCCGCAGCCATCGGCCAGCGGCCAACTTAGGCCCGCGCCTGCTACGGCATGGGGTTGGTGTTGCAGGCGGACGGCAAGCCGCGCGACGCGCGACGATTTTTTGAGCAGGCCTTGCGATCCTTCCCCCGCTACCGCCTCGCCCGTCTGGCGCTGGCGGAAAGCTTGCGCACGGGGGGCGACGCTGCTGCCGCCAACGCCTTGCTCGAAGGTCATGACGTCACGCGCGCCGATCTCCAGTTCGTGCCGCTCGACGATCCGCTCATGACCGAAATCGCACGCCTCGATGCCGGCCCGCGCGGCGCCCGGCTGCTGGCGAAACAACTAGCTCGCAACGGCCGCCTCAACAAAGCCGTCGCTTTGCTGGAGAGCTCGCTACGCGACGACCCGCGCCAAACCGGCTATCGGTCTGACCTCATGATGTACTTCACGCATCAGCAAGCGTGGGACCAAGCCGATCTCCAATTTCGCGCCATGATCGACGAGAATCCGGACAACGCTGTGGCTCACTCCCAACGGGGCGAAATGCTGGCGGCCCAGGGTAAGTGCGAGGAAGCGGTGGAAGCTTTTGACACCGCACTGCAGATTGACCCTGCGCTGGCGGAAGCCCATCTTGGATTGGGCCAATGCCAGACCTCCGTGGGCCGCGCGGCCTCAGCCGAGGACCATTTCCGCAAGGCCGTCGAGTCTCACCCAGACCTTCCTAACGCGCAGGCGAGCCTAGGCATCCAACTGGCAGCCAACGGCAAATTCTCCGAGGCAATCCAGCACCTGCGCAAAGCCGACTCCGCTCACGGAATGGAAAAGGCGAAGGTGCTATTTGCGCTGGGCACCGCCTACCAGAAAACCGGCCAGCCCGGAGAGGCCCAAATCGTTCTCGAAACCGCGCGCATTCTGGCTGACGTGTACCGGACCACTCCCCGGGCCGAGCCACTGGCTGTCCGAAGCCGGCCCGCTCGAACCCAGCGCGCTAGCGTACGATAAGCACCGGGGCGTTGACCCCGTGTCGAACCTTGTCGATCGTCGCGCCAAAAACCAGATCCTTGTAGCCGCGGTGGCCGTGCGCCCCCATCACCACCAGATCGGGATTGATCGACCGCGCCACCTTGATGATTGCTTCGCTCGGCGTTTGCGCGTGCAGCACAATCAGTTCCACCTCGAAGCTCTTGGCCCGCAACGCGGATGCGATGTCTTCAAAATAGCGCTCGCCGGTCTGCACTTCCGCCGTCGATGCTTCGGCGCCGTAAACCATGCTGGTGACACCTTCCTCCACGTGCACCAGGAATAGCTTGGCTCCATGCGAGCGCGCCAGGGAAGCACTATGCGCCACCGCCTGCCGGTCCAGGCTGGTATG
>JAYTKJ010000162.1:0-8911 GCA_043730365.1 Acidobacteriota bacterium
GTCGTCCATCACGTTGAGATCGAGAAGAATCCCAACTTAGTCGGCAGGGCTCGCAAGCGATGGTTTACATTCCAGGGGACCAATCGCGTGTCATTGCGGGTTGATACGCCGGAGCTCACCCCGCCCGTCGTGGACTCCACGTTGATTTGGGAGCGGGTCGTGAGATAACCCACCCGAAAAACATAGCTCTTGGGTTACGGCGTGTCCGTACAGAACCCGTGTCCGACGATTCGGCAAGACCCAACTTCCGAGTACCCGACAAACTGGGAGTAGACTGCCTGAGCGCTTTTCGAGAGTTAGCGTGCCGACGACTTCCTATTCGGATTCATCTGCTGGGCGTCTTTGAAATGGATCGCAGGAAATCCTGGAACAGGAAATTGAATCGCTCTGCGTCGTCCAGGAACAGCGCGTGACCAACGCCTTCCATGACCTCCAGGCGGGCAGACGGCAATTCCTTCAGGAGAATCGCGGCGAGCGCAACGGCGCCGGGTCCAGATCGATTTACGAACATTGCCGGCCTGTCCAGCTTCTTTGCGGCAGGACGGCAATCGCGCTCAGCGCTATCAGCCTGCAGGGCAATTGCAACTGATGTCGGTGTCTTCAGGTTTGCCTTGCCGATGCTGTCGTAAAGTTCCTGCGAGTGAGGTTTGCCGAACATCGCCGGCACCTGTTTCGAAACATATTTCTTCCGGTCCATAAGCATCTCTCGAGCTTCAGAATGCAAGCGGCGAGCGCTCTCGGGCGTGAGCTCTCGAACCAGGGTTCCATCCACTAGAACCATCGCGCGAATGTCATTCGTGCCGAACTGTTCCACCAAGCTCATCGACTCTATGACTGCCCGGGACCACGCGACCAGAACGACCGGGCCCAGATTCAGTTTGCCTATGATTTCGTGAATATCGCGAGCGCGTCGCTCCGTGTAGTTCCCTTGTTCGGATTTTTCGGAATCGCCCTGCGAGCGTGGATCGAGCGCAACAACACGGTAGGAAGCCGACAAGAGCCGCATCTGTGGCGTCCAAAATTCGGCCGCACCGGTCCATCCGGGCACGAACAGGATTGCCGGTCCGCTCCCTGCCTCCAGGTAGTGAAGCCTGACTCCATCACTGGCTGCTATTACGCGGCTCTTGAACCCTTCGTTATTGATGACTGGATCGGCTGCTATGGCGAAGCCAGTGAGCGCAAGAAGGGCTGTAATGAATCGTAAACGCATGGAGCCCTATTCTACTAGAGACAAGTTTGGCAGTGACAGGTCACTCCGATCCTTGCCCGAATGACGGCGCATCCGGAAGTTGGGGCGCTTTGCGCTCCTTCGGTTGTCGGTGGAGGTCAGGCCGCAGGGTTGAGGACGGCGCGGTACAGGGTAGACCGGGCGACTCCAAAGCGGCCGCTATCTCGGCAACTGGGATGTCGGCGGTTTTGAGCAGCGCCCGAATGGTCTTGATCTCTTTGGCGGGGAGTTTGGCTGGGCGGCCGCCCTTTCGACCGCGTCTCCGCCGGGACCGCTGACTGCAAGGGCGATTCTGGCTCACATCGAGCGGCTGGAAGCTATCCGCGAGATCGGGCTTTCAGCGGAGGCGGGTTTGCGGGTACATCAGAACAGGCTGCTACAGATTGCACGCGAAACTGGCTCGCCACGATCTTAGTGGGTACCGTAACCGGTAAGGATGGGGTCGCTCGGCGAGAGACTGGGTGCGCGCGCGAAAGCGTGGTCTCAAGTACGCTGAATACCATCAATACATAGTGCCGGATCAGTCGGCGGTGGACGCTTAGGTGGACTGCTCCAGCGTCTCGATCTAAGGCATGCGGGTCGCGATTTGCCCGGCACGACTGGCAGGTCAGGAGCACTGCTCCCGCTGTGATAGTATCTCGGGTACCCAAAGGTGGTGTAGAGAATGAACCGAGTCGTTGTTCTTCTTCTGCTGGGCGCTCTTCCAGTAGTCGCGCAAACCACGGCGACCATCGCCGGCACAGTGCGGGACTCCTCCGGCGCCGTCGCGCCCAACGCGAAAGTACTCGCTCTCAACGAGGGCACGAAATACGAACGCGCTGTCACTGCTGACAACAACGGCGCATACCTGCTGCCGTTGCTTCCCATCGGGACGTACACCATCTCCGGGGAACTCGCCGGCTTTCGAAAAGTCGTGCAGCGCGGTGTCGTGCTGACTGTCGACCAGAACGTGCGCGTGGATCTAGCCCTGCAGGTCGGCGATCTCACGGAGACCATCAACGTCGAGGCGGACGCATCTCAAGTGGACACGCGACAGGCCACCATCTCGCACATTGTAGATCAGAAGCGGGTCACCGAACTGCCGTTGAACGGCCGCAATCCCGCCTTGCTGGCGATGGTGCTGCCCGGTGCGGCGGTGGTGAACATCTCGACGCGGCCATCCATCACAGGCAGCGCGATCTCAATGAACGGCAGCCGCCCGAACGCGCAGCAGTTTTTGCTCGACGGCTCGCCGTTCAACGCTGTGCAGCGCAGCGACGGCCTGCCGCTGCCCCCGCCGGACGTCATTCAGGAGTTTCGCGTGATCGCCAACGGGTACTCGGCTGAATACGGCCGCAACGGCGGCGGTGTTTTCAGCACCATCACGCGATCGGGAACCAATGATCTGCACGGATCCCTGTGGGAGTTCCTGCGCAACGACAAGCTCAATGCGCGTAATTTCTTCTCGCCGTCGATCCCCACGCTGCGGCAGAACCAATACGGCTTTACCGTCAGCGGTCCGGTATTCCTGCCGCGCTACAACGGCCGTAACAAGACGTTCTTCGTCGTCTCCTGGCAAGGGCAGCGTATCCGCGAAGTGTCGCTGATGAACTCGGCCTTTCCGCCCACCGAACGCGAGAAGAGCGGCGACTTTTCGTCCACGATCGGTCGCGCGCCGAACGATCCATCCACCACCGCGCCTTTCCCTGGCGCGCGCGTACCGGCGAGCCTGTTTGATCCGGTGGCGGCGAAAGTTCTCGGACGCCTCCGTGGTGCGAACACCGCCGACGGCCGGTATGTGGAGCAAGCGTCGCGGCCCACGAACCAAAATCAGGTGCTGGCGAAGATCGACCACCAGATTTCGGCTGCCAACAGCGTGTCGGTGAAGTACTGGCTCGACAAGGGTAGCCTTCTCGATCCTTGGCCGTTCAACGCTAACCTGCCGTGGAGCCCAGGCGTATTCGCGGTGTCGATTCACAACGCGAGCTTGAACGACACGCACATCTTCAGTCCTAGATTGCTGAATCAGTTTCGGGCGTCATTCACCCGCCGCCTGGAGAATCGCTACAACACGGTGGCCGAGAGCGCCGTCGATCTGGGCGTTCGCGTGGCGCGCCCGTCGGTTCCGTTCCTCCCCAACCTCCGCATCACCGGGCGCATGCTGCTGGCCACGCAAATCAACGGTCAGCCCACCAAGCTTGACAATACGTTCATGCTGTCGGACACGCTGACCTGGAATCGAGGCAAGCACGCCTTGAAATTCGGGTGGTCGCTCGAGCAGCCCTCCTTCCACGGGCGGCCGCTGTTTGACAATGGCGACTTCACCTTCAGCGGCCAGATCACCGGCAACGCGCTATCTGATTTCCTGATCGGCAGGCCAGTGACGTTCTCGAGCAGCGCGGGTCGCGAAGACAACAACACCACGTACTACTGGGGCGGCTTCGCCCAGGACGACGTCCGCGTGAGCGAGCGTCTCACGCTCAACCTCGGTGTTCGCTATCAGTACTTCACGCCGATGATCAACCGTCGCGACCGGACCGGCACGATTCAGCCCGGCGTGAAATCGCAGAAGTTTCCCGATGCGCCGCTTGGCCTCGTCTATCCCGGTGACAACGGACTGACTCGCGCTCTCTACAACGGCGACCGGAACGACTTTGCGCCACGCATCGGCATCGCCTGGGATCCGCGCGGAAACGGCAGGACGGCCGTGCGCGCCGGCTACGGGGTGTTCTTTCAGTTCCCGTTGATCGAGATTTCAAACATTCTTGCCGTCAACCAGCCGTTCGTGATCAACGTCAGCCTGCCGAATCCGTTCAGCCTCAGCGATCCGTGGCGCGGTCAGTTCAACGGCGGAGTCAACGATCCAATCGCGCAGTTCCTCAGCCGCGGCCGCGCGGACTTCTTTACGCCGGTGACGGGTTCGGCGGTGGATCGAAATTTCCGCGACTCCTACATCCAGCAGTACAGCCTGTCGATCCAGCATCAGGTGGCCAGCGGTACTACCGCCGAGATCGCCTACGTCGGGAACTCGGCGCGGAAACTCCATATCAACCGGCAGTTGAATCCGGCGGTGTTCGGGCCGGGAGCGACGGTGGCGAACACCAATGCGCGCCGCCGACTCAACCCGGGAACGCTCGGCGCGATCACCTACTACGAGTCGACGGGGAATTCCAACTACAACTCGCTGCAGGTCAGTTTAAACCGGCGGTTCAGCCGCGGGTTGCTCGTGACGGGGAACTACACGTGGTCAAAGGCGATCGATTTCAATTCGGGCGTCACCAGTGGCACACTCATTTCGCATCCTGACAATCCGCGTTTCGATGTGGGCCTGGCGGATTTTGACCGAACCTCTGTCGTCTCAGGCTCACTGGTCTGGGAGGTCCCGGTGTTCAAGAACAATTCAAGCAAGGTGGTGCGGTACGCTCTGGCCGGGTGGCAGCCGGCAGGACTATGGCGCTTCAGCAGCGGCGGTCCGTTCCATCCCGTGACGGGGCGCGACAACTCGCTGACGGGCATCAATGCCGATCGTCCGAATGTACTCGGCGATCCGAATCTTTCCAAAGATCGGACTCGGGGCGAGCAGATCGCGCGTTATTTCGATCCGGCGATGTTCGACGCCAACCGGTTGGGCGAGTTCGGCAACACGGGTCGCAATTCACTGCGCGGTCCCGGGTTTGCGACGATCGATCTCAGCATGATCAAGAATTTCAAGATCACCGAGCGGCATGCGCTACAGTTCCGCGCCGAGATCTTTAATCTGTTCAACCACGCCAACCTCGGCAATCCGGGGACCACGTGGGGCACGCCGACGTTCGGTCGTATTCTGAGTGCGGCCGATCCGCGGCTGATTCAGCTTGCTCTGAAGTATTCATTTTGACGTGGAGCAGCCCAGTCAGACATTCCGTAACAATCGCTTGCGATAATCTGTAGGTTGACCGATAAAGATCCAATTCTCAACGCCGCCGAACGCGCCGGCATCGTCAGCGGCTATTGGGATATCCAGGGCGAGTGGCACGAGACTGACCCGCAGGTACGGCGAGCCATTCTCACTGCTGTGGGCCCTACGCCGATCGGTTCCCCGCGCACTTATGTTCTGAATCCGGCCACGCGCCCTTGGTCCGTTGTGATGCCCGCTCCGGTTGCGGGCGCGCACGCCACGCTCGATCTGGAACTCGAAGGCCAGCTCCCGCGCGAGCGGCCGTTTCTCGATGCGGATCTTGACGACACCGGTCTCGTCATCCCCCTGCCGGACAATCTACCGCTCGGCTATCACCGCCTACGATGGCGCGGCAGTGAATCCTTCGTTCACCTCATCGTTTGTCCCGGCCGCGGCTGGATGCCGGAGTGCCTCAGCAATGGCGGCCGCCGTGCCGGCCTCGCCGTCAGTCTCTACGGTGTGCACAGCGAACACACTTGGGGATGCGGCGACTTCACAGCGCTGCGCGGAGTGATCGACTGGGTCGTGGACGAAATCGGCGGCAGCTACATCGCCCTCAATCCGCTCCACGCCATTCACAACCGGCAGCCCTACAACACCAGTCCGTATCTACCCAACAGCCTCTACTACCGCAACTTCATCTATCTCGATATCGACGCCATTGCGGACTTGGAACATTGCGCCGAGGCGCGAACCTTGCGCGAATCGACCGCGGTGAAAGCGGAAATTGCCGCCTTGAACGGCGCCGAGGCCGTTGAGTACGAGCGCGTGCACGCCTTGAAACTGCGGTTTCTCCGCCTGCTGTTTGAGCGCTTCCGGCGCGATGAGCTCGCGCTGGCCACACCGCGCGGCTTAGCTTTCGAATCGTTCGTCGGCTCGGAAGGCGAGCTGCTAACCGATTATGCTCTATACTGCGCGCTGGACGAAACGCTCCACGCCGCTAATCCCGGGTTGTGGATCTGGCCCGATTGGCCGGAGACGCTGCGGCAACCGGATCTGCCCGACGTCCGCCGTTTCCAGCGCGAGCATCCAGGCCCGATCCTCCTCTACAAATACATTCAATGGCAATTGGACGTGCAGGGAAGCCAGGCGCAAAGCTATGCGCGCCAGCGTGGCATGGAGATCGGGCTGTTTCACGATCTGCCGCTCGCTACCGACAAGTGCGGCGCCGAACTCTGGGCGCATCGCCGATTCTATGTGCAAGGGTGCCGCGTTGGTTCGCCCCCCGATGGCTTTTCGCCGAGCGGGCAGGACTGGTCCTTTCCGCCGCCCAATCGTGAAGCGCACCGCGCCGATGGCTATCGGCTCTTTGCAGAGACCATCCGCAAGAGCGCCCGGCACGGTGGCGCACTGCGCATCGATCACGTGATGCGCCTCTTCCGGCTCTATTGGATTCCGGATGGCTACGATGCCACGCAGGGTACCTACGTGAGGGATTTTGCCGAAGACCTGCTCGGCGTACTCGCGCTCGAAAGCATGCGCGGTCAGGTGCTGATCGTCGGTGAAGACCTCGGCACCGTGGAACCGGAACAGCGCGCGGCACTTGAGCGCTTCGGCATTCTCAGCTACCGCCTTTTCTACTTCGAACGTAACGCCGACGGTTCTTTCAAGCGCGCCTCCGAATACCCGCCTCAAGCCCTGGTCTCCTCGACCACGCATGACCTGCCCACGCTGGCCGGCTTCTGGTCTGGCCGCGATATCGAAACCCGCTACCGGCTTGGCTTGATCGCCGATGAAGCCTCGTATCGGCGTTGGCAGGAGGATCGGGAGGTTGAAAAGCGCCGCATGCTCGAGCGGCTTCTGGAGATGGGCCTGCTGCCGGTTGGCTATCCGCTCGAAGCCGCCGACGGCCCTGAACTCACCGGCGAAATCCATAACGCCATCACCGGCTTCCTGACTCAAACGCCTTCGATGTTGATGACGCTCAACCAGGAGGATCTCACCAAGGAACCAGACCAGCAGAACATGCCGGGCACCACGTGGCAGTATCCCAACTGGCGCCGCAAGATGCGCTACTCGGTGGAGGAATTACATGCCAGTCCGGTGGCGCGCGATTTTGCGGCAATGCTCCGCCACTGGCTGGCCAAAGAGTCGCGCCGGCGAGGTTGATCTGTCTTGTTTTCAAATCACCTGAAACGATTGGGGCGTGGGTTTCACTCTCTCTGCACGGTACCGAAGATCGGGACTGAATTTAATTTTGAACTCAGGAGATCGTATGCGGGCGGGCTGCCCCGCTTGTGGCCGGCTGGCCTTGCTAAAGCTGGATTTTACCTGCGACCCTGGCCCGGACCTCACCGGAGTGGGCGGAATTTCGTTACACAATGAGGGGCTTCTAGGCTGTTACCAAGCGGTCCTGCAGCATGGAACTGACGATTCCCAAGCTCGGTGTGGGGCTGCCTTACTTCGCCGCGCTGCCGGCAGAGATCTACCGGTCTGGTCTGATTGACTTTGTCGAGATGACTCCGGAGACGATCTGCCGGCAACGCGCGATGGGGAAGGCAATATCGATCGAGATCGAGCCCTCTCAACTGGCAGAGGCGCAGCGGGCGTGCGCGGCGCTGCCGTTGGTCGTGCACGGAGTCGAGCTTTCAATTGGCTCAGCGCACGGTTGGAACTCCGCCTACCTTGAGATGCTCGACCGCTTTCAGGCCCTTTGGCCCTTTCTCTGGCACAGCGAGCATTTAAGTTTTCAGACGATCCCGGCCGAGGAGGGCACGACGCTCGAAATTGGAGTTCCGATGCCGCTTCCGCCGACCCGGGAGTCGGCTAACCTGGTGGCGCGGAGGAGCCGCGAAATCCGCCAGCGTTATGGGGTGCCGTTCATGCTCGAGAACCCGGCACACTATTTGCCTGATCTGCCAACTGACACCGAGCTGGGCGATGATATCGGGCTCATGAATGCGATCGTCTCAGGCAGTGGCTGCCATCAATTGCTCGATCTGCACAACATTCATTGCAACGCCATCAACCATGGCTTCGATCCGTTTGCCGCCTTGGACCGGGTGCTCTTGAACTCCGTCGCCGAACTCCAAGTGGCGGGCGGTTCCTGGAACGATGGATTTTGGACCGATGCGCATGACGGGCGCGTCCCGGATCGAGTGTGGGAGTTGCTTGAGTACGTTTTGCCTCGTTGCGAAAATGTGGGTGGGGTGGTCTTCGAACTGCTCGAGGACCATGCCGTGCGGTTGGGTCCGGATGCGATCAATCGGGAACTCGAACAGGCGGGGCGCATTTGGCGGCGTTCGCGGGCGGCTGGGGAAAACTGATGGCGTTAGCCGATTTTCAGTCGTCGCTGGGCCGGTTGATCCGAGTCTCGGACGGGAGAGATCCTTTGCCGGTTGGCGCGCTCACCACGCAGGAACGCGCAAGTCTACTGGCCTTGACGCAAAGCCCGGGATTTCAGTTCACGGTAAAGGTGCAACGATCATGGTGCGCCGGACGCGCGGGGAATTCTTGACCTTGTCGATTCTGCCGGAGGACCGGCGGCAAGCGTTGCTGGATGCCTGGGTAGGCTCGGGGGGGGCGGCACTCTTTCGTTTTCGGGCGCCGAGTCGGCCGCGTTCTTGGCCTTCATTGCCAAGCAACTGCCTGAGCGGTCGCCCGAACTCTCAACTTGTCAGTTCGAGATCGCGGCGCTTCGTGTTGCCGAGGGAATGACCCGGTTTAATCCAATACTCGTCACTTAACGATTCTGATGGCAGCGGAGAAGTCGATGGGTGGCGAGCGTTTGTAGCCACGGCGCAGGGGGTAGTTGCTCATCTTCCGTT
>JAYTKJ010000163.1:0-2453 GCA_043730365.1 Acidobacteriota bacterium
CTCGAAAAATCAGGATGGCGCCTATGCCTTTGCCGCCTTCGCCAGCGTCGCCCAGACCGCCCTAATAAATGGCGCCCGTTCCGTTACCGCCGCGTTCCAGCTCCTCTTTTCGCCGCCTGGGCCGTCGCCGATTCAGTAGTTTGAATCGACCACCCGCTAATCAATTACGTTTCGGAATCCGGCCGAAGCAAAATGAGAAATGTCAAGGTGTGCCCGGTCACCGTGCGTGCAACCGTAGTGAGCTTGACATCCTTCACGTAGCAAATGATCTCCCAGCGGCTCACATCCCCTGTCACCCTGATATCCCTGAACTTTCGCAGCTCCCTTGTCAGCGCACTCTGAACGATCTTAGTGAGTGGTGCTTGGTCTCCGACTACCTGAACAGATACCGAGAACTTTGCCTCGCGGTCCTGCGCGTCACAAACACAGCCTAAGGCACAGACTGCGGTAGCAAAGCTCAACCGGAGGGCGTAAAGCATGCTGATGATTTTCTCACAAGCGTCAAGGTCCAAGGCGGACGCGAGTATGGGAGCAGTTGCGCCGATCGATGTTCGGACCGAATGTTCGGTCTGCCCCAATGTGCTAGAATCGCGGTAACAAACTGAATTCAAACGGGTTGGGCCCTTAGCACAGCGGTTAGTGCAGGGGACTCATAATCCCTTGGTCCCCGGTTCGAATCCGGGAGGGCCCACCAATCCAATCAGCCACTGGCCGCACAAAACGCGAGATTCGCCGGCCGCGGCGGGCGAAGCCGCACAGGACGTTCTCAAATCCTCTAGCTCGCCGATTCCAGCCGGTCTTTAATGTGGCTCGCTATGGCTCGCACATGCGGCTCTTGCAGCATGTCCAGATGGTTGCCGGGCACCATATGCAGATCGGCTCGCCCGTGCACATTGCCTGCCCACCATTTTTTCATCACCGGATGATAGGTATGCTCGGCCAGCAGCACCACCACATCGCCTTGGTACTTCCGCGGTGCGTACCGATCCACCATGGAGCGGAACACCACCGCGCGCTGACGGAGGGCCTCCGATCCGCTCTCGCGCACCTTGCGCTCGTATAGCTTCTCTTCCTCCCGGGCCTGCTCGAGACGTATCTTTACTTGCCGGCGCTCCATCCGCTTTTTGAAGCGCGCCACCACCCGGCCAACCACATAGCGGGCCTGATCCACCAACCCAAGCCCTCCCAGACTGGTTCGCAATGACCGCAGCCGCTGGCCCTGGTACTCGAGCGTTTGCACCACGCCGCCCGAGCCTGCCTGGCGCACCATGATTTCCGCATCAATCACGAACAATCCGGCCACCGTCCGGCCCTCTCTAGCTTCCAACCACTGCTGCGCCATCTCGTAGGCAACGAAACCGCCCATCGAATGCCCGGCCAGATGGATTGGCCCTGCCGGGCAACTTTGATCGATCGCCGCACGATAGCGCCGGGCCATCGCTTCCAACGGTTCGGGCGAAACACCGCCGGCGCCACTTGCTGCCTGGATACCAAAGACTGGCTGATCTGCCGGTAGATGGTTGAGCAAATCCCGATATCCCAGCAGTTCGCCAAAAAGCGTGTGAATCAGAATCAAGGGTGGACGGGCGTGGGACCCCTGGCGCAGCACAACCACCATGCCGGATTCGTCTTCCCCGTGATGGTTTGAACGGCCTCCCCGCGCGATGTACTGAGCCATGCGCGCCACGGTCGGCGATTTGACGAACGCCACCAGCGGGATCGCCACGCCGAATTGCCTTTCGATCGCCACTACCAGCCGAGCCGCGCCCAGCGAATCGCCCCCCAGCGCAAAGTAATCGTCGTCAATCTCCACATGATCACGGCCCACGGCCTCGCGCCACAGTGCCGCCAGCTTTTCTTCCGTTGGATTGCGCGGGCCGATTACCTGCACGCTAGTTGGGTTGGCGGGCGGCTCCGGGAGCGCCGATTCGTCCAGTTTCCCGTTGCTGGTGACGGGCAGGCAATCGAGCATGACGAAGCACCCGGGCACCATATACTCCGGCAGACCTTGCCGCAGATGCTTCTGCCAAGCCGCGATGTCCCCCCCTCCGCCGCACCCGCCGGCGCCCTCGGCCAGCACAACATACGCTACCAGCCGCGCATCACCTTCGCGCCGCTTTCTTACGATAACGGCTGACTCGCTGATCGACGGCAGTTCCGCCAGCGCCGAAGCGATTTCGCCCAATTCAATCCTAAGACCGCGCAGCTTCACCTGGGAATCGGCGCGGCCGAGAAACTCAATCGTGCCCTCCGGCAGCCATCGCCCCAAATCGCCTGAGTTGTAAAGCCTGCCCAATTGCGGGTGCTCAATGAATCGCTCAGCGGTGAGCGCCGGATTGTTGACATACCCGCGAGCCAACTGCGCCCCTCCAATATGCAGCATGCCCGTCACGCCTTCGGGAACGGGTTTTCCCGCCGCATCGAGCAGATAAAGGCGCGTATTGGCGACGGGC
>JAYTKJ010000164.1:0-8799 GCA_043730365.1 Acidobacteriota bacterium
AACGTCAACGTTAAAATCAAGGCCACCAACGGCAATCAGTGGGTATCGCTGGTGGTGAACGCCATCCCCTTCATTGCCTTGCTGGCTTTCTGGATCTTCATGATGAGGCAGATGCAGAGTGGGGGCAACAAAGCCCTGAGCTTTGGCAAGAGCCGGGCGCGCCTGCACTCGTCACAGCAGAAGAAGGTGACCTTTAAGGATGTCGCCGGCGTGGACGAGGCCAAGGAAGAACTGCAGGAGATCATCGAATTTCTGCGTGAACCCCAAAAGTTTCAGAAACTGGGCGGTCGCATCCCGAAGGGTGTGCTGCTGATTGGCCCTCCAGGTACGGGCAAGACGTTGCTGGCGCGCGCCATCGCCGGCGAAGCCAATGTACCTTTCTTTTCGATCTCCGGATCTGACTTTGTGGAAATGTTCGTGGGCGTGGGCGCCAGCCGCGTGCGCGATCTGTTTGAGCAGGGCAAGAAGAACGCGCCTTGCATCGTATTCATTGATGAAATTGACGCGGTCGGCCGTCATCGCGGCGCCGGTCTGGGGGGCGGGCACGACGAACGTGAGCAGACGCTGAACCAGTTGCTGGTGGAGATGGACGGGTTTGAATCGAACGAGGGAGTGATTCTGGTGGCTGCCACCAATCGCCCCGACGTGCTGGACCCCGCTTTGCTCCGCCCCGGTCGTTTTGACCGCCGGGTTGTGGTTGGACGCCCCGATGTGCGGGGCCGAGAACACATCCTTAAGGTGCATACGCGCAAAGTACCGTTGTCGGACGACGTGGATCTGTCGGTGCTGGCCCGCGGGACACCGGGTTTCGCCGGGGCCGATCTAGCCAATCTGGTCAACGAGGCGGCCCTGATCGCCGCGCGCCAGAACCGCAAAGTGGCCACGCACGCCGATTTCGAGCATGCCAAGGACAAGGTCATGATGGGCGCTGAGCGCAAATCCATGATGCTGACCGACGAGGAGAAGAAGACCACGGCCTATCACGAAGCCGGCCACGCCCTGGTCGCCGTCGTGCTTCCGGAAGCTGATCCGCTGCACAAGGTCACTATCATCCCGCGGGGCATGGCCTTGGGCCTGACGATGCAGTTGCCGCTCGACGACAAGCATTCCTACTCGAAAGACTATCTACGAGGGCAAATCTGTATCCTGATGGCGGGACGGATCGCCGAAGAGATCTTCCTGGGGCAATTGACCACCGGCGCCGGCAACGACATCGAGCGCGCCACAGACTTGGCTCGCAAGATGGTCTGCGAATGGGGCATGAGCGAAATGGGACCGCTGAGCTATGGCAAGAAGGAAGAGCAGATTTTCCTTGGCCGTGAGATTGCCCAACATCGCGATTATTCCGAGGAAACCGCGCTGAAGATCGACGAACAGGTGCGCCAAATGGTGGACACCCAGTTCCAACGGGCGCGCAAGCTGATTGAAGAGAACCACGACGCGATGGTGCGGATTGCCGAGGCACTGCTCGAGCGTGAGTCCCTCGACGGACCCGAAGTAAGGGCGTTGATCGATGGGCAGCCCCTGCGTCCTTTCCGGTCCACCAAGGGTGATGCCGGCAAGTCCGCCACACAGGAAGTGATCCGGCCCGAAGGGGGCGCACGGATGCCCTCCGGGTTGATCGACGGGGAGCGCCCGCAGCCGGCGTGATTCCTCGGTTTCCGGTTTATCTGTTCGACATAGACGGCACACTACTCGATTCGGCGCCGGATATCACGGCCTCGATTGTTCAGGCTCTGGCAAGCACTCGCCAGGCCGATGTACCGGTGGAGCTTCTTCGCGCCTACATTGGCCGCCACCTGATCGATTTGTTCGAGCATCTGTTGCCTGAACTCTCCCGTGCGGACCATGAGCAACTGGTCACGGACTATCGGTCTATTTACTGGGCACGCGGCCATACCCAAACCCGGCTTTACCCGGGCGTGGCCGAGACCATCCCGGCGTTGACTGGCCGAAAGTCCACGGCCACCACGAAGGGCACGCCTACCGCAGGGCTGGTGCTCGAACTGTTTGGCCTCCGCCCCTACTTCGAGCACGTTCAGGGCACTGATGGCTTCCCGAGCAAGCCCGAACCCGATGTGATCCTGCGCGCCATCCAAGCACTGGGCGCCCGTCCTGTCGATTGTCTGATGGTGGGAGATTCCGGGCCCGACATGGATGCCGGACGGCGGGCAGGCGTCAAGACTTGCGCCGTACGGTGGGGCTATGGCAATCATGCCGGGATGGCGCAGTTCCAGCCTGACTACTGGATAGACCGGCCCGAGCAACTCCTCGGTTATTAGCGCACGCTGGTTGCGTTTGACGCAGGCGGTTCGCTACACTCCTATAGTTCGGAGCCTTACAAAACTAAACCATGATCAGACCATTACTTTTTCTCTTTTCCGTTGGGGTGGGTACCATGGCGGCGGCGACAGTCGTACCGACGTGCGCCAGTCTGGGAAACTTTGAGGCCCTCCGCAGCGCGGGGGCGTGTACGGCCGGGGTCTTCACGATTAAGAACATCACCTACCTGGGGCCTGGGGAATCGACGGACGCGTCCGCTATCAGTCTCGTCACCGCCATCTCTGCAAACGCGATCAGCATCGGGTTCCAGAGCCTGGCGTTCACGTCCACCGGACCGGGGTTAACCTCGTTCACGTTTGGCTTCACGATCGATCCGCCGCCGGATATCATCAAGGGCGTTTCGGGAGAACTCGACAATGCGGGCCAGGGTGGGTTCGATGTCAATGGCTTCTCGGTGGCTGGCTTGGGCGACGCGATCTCCGTGCGGTACGCGCTTTGTGCCGGGGCGGCTTTTAGTGGAAACAACTGCGCTGGAGCGCTCAACGGCTTCTCGATTACCCTCCCGGATTTGGCCCAGGGAGACTTGGCAACGGCTGCCACGCTAAACGGTGGGGTTACTTTTGCGTCACCGGTTAATACTGTGGGTGTTTTGATTCAGGTAGACCTTTCCAATGGCGGCAGTTTCAGTGGCTTAAGCTCCAGCTTCCCGTTGGACGTGCCCGAACCAGCCTCTTGGGCGATGGTCGGTGCGGGTTTGTCGCTGGCCGCGTGGTGGCAGCGCCGTCACCGGAGCGCAAGTTAAGTTAGGGCTTAATTCCGGCCGCGTCCATCACTTTGTGAAAGGCGGCGATGGTGTCGGGCGACGGTTTGAAATTCCCGAACCGGTACCCCTCGGCGATCAGCAGAGGGGTCCAACCGTGGCTGTTCTTCTTGTTCCACACCGCTGGATTGGCGCTTCGCTCGGCCAAGAGCAACACTACGCCGGGAAGATTCTTATAGGCCGCCCCGTGCATCGCGGTCTCCCCGTTGTTGTCGACGGCGTCGATATCGTTGCCCAGTTCCAGGGCCACTTTGACGGCTTCGATGACCTCGGCCTCGGTTCCCGCGTCTTCGCCGGGTGACCGGGTACCCAGACCTGCCGCCGCAATCAGGGGCGTCGCGTTGTCGGCATTCGGAATCAGCGGATCGGCGCCGAGCGCGGCCAGCGCCCGCATCATTTCACTGTCGCCGCTGCGCGCCGCGAGCAGGAAGGGAGTGGCGCCCATGGTGTTCAGACTAGTGAGCCCGACTCCGATCTTCTTAGTCATCCGCGCATTGATGTCGGCGCCCTTGGCCTTCAACTTTTTCATCAATTCCAGGCTGGTCATGGCGCCCGATCCGCGGGGAGCCGGGTTGTTGTCGCCACCGCCAGGCTTACGCACGCCCGTGATGGCGTGCAGCGCGGTCCAACCGGTGGCTGAATGATTGGGATCGGCGCCGGCGTCCAGCAGCATCGAGGCGAGTTCGTAGTGGCCGTTGATTACGGCGAGCAGGAGGGTGCTGGTTCCCGCCTTGGAGGCGCCGGGCAGGCGGCCTGCAGCCGGCGATGGTTGAATCGTATCGTTCACGTCCGCACCGGCTTGCAAGAGAGCCCGAACCACTCCGGTGTGTCCCTCACGCACCGCAAACAGCAGTGCATCAAAACCGGAGCTCAATCGGTCCCGGAAATTCGCGCCGGCTTTGATCAACTCCGACACCACTTCAGTGTGACCCTCGGCGGCGGCCCACATGAGCGGCGTCTGCTTGCGCCTGCTCTCTTTGGCGCCCAGGTCCGCCCCGCCAGCGAGGAGCGCCTTCACGGCGGCGAGATTACCCGTGCGTGCCGCCGTCATCAGCGGCGTTTCACCTCCGGGCAGCGCGGCGTTGGCATCGGCCCCCGCTTTGAGTAGCAGCGCAATCATAGCGGCATTACCGTTGGTGCAAGCGAGCGCCAGCGGAGTGACGCCGTAGCGGTTGGTGGCTCTCACGTTGGCCCCGGCACCGATCAGGGCCTGGGCCGTTGCGAGATCATCCTGATGCGCGGCCCAGTGCAGCGCGGTAGCGCCATCAATCTGGGGTACGTTTGGGTCGGCGCGTTGGCCGATCAAAGCGCGAATAGCCGGAGCGTCCTGACGCTGCGCGGCATCGGCGAGCCGCGCGTCCTTGTAGCCTTCGACCGCAGCTAGACTGCCGGCCGCCAAACAGAGCGATGCCAGGCAATTCATAAGATCACGTTACAGCGCCAGCGGTTCGCCCAATTCCTGAATCTTGCCCTTGCTGTCGGCAAAGGTGTCCAATCGCACGCCGGCTTTGTCGAGCAGGGTCAGATGCAGATTCGCCAGCGGAGTGGGCTGGGCGTACTTGATGTGGCGTCCGCCCTTCATACCGCCGCCTGCCACCAGGATGGGCAGATTCACATGGTCATGCTTGTCAGGGTTGCCCATGCCACTCCCGTACAAATACATCGAGTGGTCCAGCAGCGTACCATCGCCATCGGGCGTTGCCTTGAGCTTCTGCAGGAAGTAGGCGAAGAGCGAAACGTGGAAGGCGTTGATCTTGGCCACGCGGCTCATCTTCTCAGCGTCGCCGCCGTTATGCGTGAGCGGGTGGTGCGGGTCGGACACGCCGATCTCAGGGTAGGTGCGCGTGCTGGTCTCGCGAGCCAACTGAAAGGTTACGACTCGTGTCACGTCGCCTTGCAGCGCCAGCACCTGCAGATCGAACATCAACTTGGCGTGATCGGCATAGGCGGCAGGCACGCCAACCGGGCGGTCCAGATCGGGCAGGTGCGAATCGGCCGTGGCAGCCTCAGCCTTTTGAATGCGCCGCTCCACTTCCCGAACCGTTTCCAGATATTGCGACACTTTCGAGCGATCGCTGGGACCCAGCTTCTTCTGCAGCCGGGAGATGTCGGAACTCACCCAGTCCAGCAGGCTCGCGTTGGTCCGCAACTCGGCCCGGCGGTCAGCCGCACTGCCACCATCTCCAAACAGTCGTTCGAAGGCGAGGCGGGGATGCGCTTCGGAAGGCAGCGGTGTGGTGGGCGAAGACCACGACAAATTGTTCTGATAGACGCACGCATAGCCGTTGTCGCATTGACCCACGGTGGCCAACAGATCCATAGCCAGTTCCAGCGAAGGCAGGCGGGTTTCCTGCCCGATGTGTTGCGCGGCCACCTGATCCACGGTCGTGCCCAGATGGTAATCGCTACTCTCAGTCCACTTGGCGGTGGCAGCGCTGAGGAATGAGGCGTTGGATGTCGCGTGCGTGCCCGGGTAGGCGTTGCGCAACTCCATGTTGGTCAGTACAGTGAGCTGGTCCTTAAATGCCTCAAGAGAACGCAGCGTGGGCGAGAGCTCCTGCAGTGCGCCGCTAGCGCCGGGCGGCGTCCACTGAGCGATGATCGAGCCCATGGGGACGTACACAAAGCCGAGGCGGCGCACCGGCTTGGCCGGAGTGGCCGCCAGAGCGGTCATCGCGGGCACCATGGCGTCCAGCAACGGCAACGCCAGCGAGGTGCCCAAGCCACGGAGAATAGTCCGGCGCGGCAGGGCCTTCCTGGAAACGATCATTGCGACCTCCTCATCTGAAACGGAACACTACCAGCTATTCCTAGGATAAACGATGAAAACCGGAAATCGGCAGCCTGGGCTCCCCGCACGATTTTCCGGACCGCGGGCGCGTCGTAATGTTCGGTGCCCCGGCCCAGCGAATAGGTCAATAGCTTTTCGGCAAGAGCGGTGGCAAATAGCTCGGGCCGTTTAAGGATCGCCTGCTCCAGTCCGGCCACTCCCTCGAAGCTGCTGCCATCCGGCAGGCCGCCGGAGACATCGATTTTGTTGCCCTCTTCGGCTGTTCGCCATCGGCCCACCGCATCGTAATTTTCCAGCGAAAAGCCCACCGGATCCATCAATTGGTGGCAACCGTGGCAGGCGGGCTTGGCGCGATGTTGCGCCAGGCGCTCTCTCATGGAGGTGGCCTTGATCGAGCCGCTATTCTCACTCAGTGCCGGTACGGCCGGCGGCGGAGGCGGCGGAGGAATTCCCAGGATATTGTCGAGAATCCACTTGCCGCGAATCACGGGCGAGGTCCGGGTGGCATAGGAGGTGACAGTCAGAATGCTCCCATGACGCAGCAACCCGCCTCGCGCGTTGCCGTCTTTGCCGCTGAACTCGACGCGGCGGAACCGGCTACCGTAAATCCCTGGAATGTCGTAATGTTTGGCCAGCCGTTCATTGAGGAACGTGTAGTTGGCCTTGAGCAGTCCGAGCACATTGCGGTCTTCGCGCACGATGCTTTCGACGAAGAGTTCGGTTTCCTGGCGAAACGCCTGGCGCAGATTATCGTCGAAGTCAGGGAACGCGCGCATGTCCGGCGTCACCGAGGCGAGATTGCGCAGATGGAGCCACTGGCCGGCGAAGTTGGTCACCAGTTCGCGCGAACGGGGGTCGGCCAACATGCGCCGCACTTGGCGCTCGAGAACGGCCGGCGTGGCCAGCGTTCCGCGCGTCGCCGCCTCCAGCAACTCGTCGTCGGGAATGCTGCTCCACAGAAAAAAGGACAGCCGCGAGGCGAGTTCGAGATTGCTGAGCTTGTAGGCCGCGCGAGATCCGACGCCTGGCGGATCCTGCTCAACCCGGAATAGAAATTCGGGGCTAACGAGCACGGCGCTTAAAGCCATCTCGACGCCGGCGTCGAAGCCTTTAGCAGCGCGCGTCTCCTTGAAGAACTTCATCGGCGCAGCGAAATCGGCTTCGGCGACCGGCCGCCGGTAAGCGCGTCGCATCAATGCCGCCAGGATTTTCTTGGCGCAGGCATCCTCGCCCGCTTGGTTGGCGCCCGCCGCCGGTTGGCAGACAAAAAGCCGTCGCCGGCTGGGCGTATCGCCAGGGCCCTGGGCCTCGTACGGTCCGTTGATCGACACCGAGTACGCGGCCGGCTGGATACGCGGATGGCGATCCATATTGAAGTGCGCCTGATACGGTTGGCGCTCGGTCTCCATCAACGTCGACGGAAGCTTGGGGAAGGTGACGCCCACTACGTGCGGGCCGGCCCTTACGGGAATGCGGATGTTGAGATCCTTGTCCACCTGCGAATGATCAACCCCGGGCGCCGGCGCCTTGACCGTGAACATCCGAACCCGTTCGCCGTCCAGCATGAGTTCGACCTCGTGGGTCCCCGTCAGCCCTTCGACGTGCTCATTGCGATCTCGCGCGAGGCGAAGTTGGATTTCGTAGCTGGCATTAACGGGAAACGTGTACCGCACCAGCGTGCCGCCGCGCGTGCCGAACGGCATTTCGGCGAAATGCTCTTCCTGCGTGAGATCCGGGCGCAGCGTGACGGTGTCGCCGCCAGGAGACTTGGATGGACTCCCAACCGCGAGCCGGCTGATCTTCCGCGCAGCAGCCAGATACCGCTCCAGCAGCGTGGGAGAAAGGTCGCCCACGGTTACGTTGTCAAAGCCGTGGCTGGCCTCATCGCTGGGTAGGAGCGAGGAAACGTCCACCTCCAGGGCCAACAGATCGCGGATCGCATTCCGATACTCGGTGCGGTTGAGCCGCCGGAAGGTGTCCGTGCGGCCGGGATTGGCTTTGGCGGCATCGGCATCAAGCGAGGCCTCGAGCTGCGAGATCAGCCCTACGTAAGTGCGTTCGTCGGGACGGGGCAAGCCCGCCGGCGGCATCTGGCGCGCCCGCAAGCGGCGAACCACTTTTTCCCACACCGGCGCGTCGTCAAGGGCAACCGCATCCAGAGCCAGCCCTCCGGTCTTAACCTTGCCGCTGTGACAGCCCGTGCAGTATTGCTTGATCGTCGCGGCGCGATCCGGACCCTGAGCGGCGCAGACTAAAGCACTCAAACTCAGGATAGCCGCGAAACGAAGCATGCTGACCACAACTATATTGGCTTTTCACCGCCGGACGCAAGTGGCAGCTGGTTTCCGGGTGTGCGGCTTGAAAATGGTAGATTCGTGAAAATGCAAACGAGTCGAGGATATCTGAGCGTAGGTGGTGCGTCAGAGCTGCTGAGCCGGGAGACCGTTTGCACAGTCTGTTTGCGATGGCTGGAAGCCGATCCAAGGCGCGCCGGCGCGGAACGTCTCAGAATAGGTGTGGTAATGAATCAGGGCCCTTACAAGATGGACATCGACAGCCGTGCGATCGTAATGCGAACGTTCGCCGAGGTCTGCTCGCACTGCGCCTGGAATCTGACAGCCGCGCATGTGCGCGTACAAAGGAAAGCGGAGAGATGGCGGGGCCGATTCGCGGGTCGCTGGGTTCCCGGCCAACTTCCGGTTACGCCGTCCTCCAGCAGCTAGGTCTTTCGGGTGGCTTATCTCACGACCCGCTCCCAAATCAACGTGGAGTCCACGACGGGCGAGGTGAGCTCCGGCGTATCAATCCGCAATGACACGCGATTGGTCCCCTGGAATGTAAACCATCGCTTGCGAGCCCTGCCGACTAAGTTGGGATTCTTCTCGATCTCAACGTGATGGACGAC
>JAYTKJ010000165.1:0-9090 GCA_043730365.1 Acidobacteriota bacterium
CCAGTTTCAATCCGCCCAGCGCCGCCGGCACGGAGGTCAGGCCGGAACTGGCGTTTTGGGTGCTGACTTGGTGGATTCCTTCGCTGGTGCTATCGATGCTCCGCGACCAAGTGTAGGACACCGCCAACTGGAACCCGTGCGCGAATCGCCGGTTCACGCTCGTTTGCAAGGAATGGTAGGCGGAATTGCCTTGGCTGCTGCGGATGGTACGTGGTCCAAAATCCGGATGCAGGCGTGCTCCGTGCGGCTGCCGAGGGTTGACGTCTACGCGCGTGGTCAGCTTGTGGCTCTCCGAACCCACGTAGGAAACGTCGAGTAGCGTCTGACCAAGTAGTTGCCGTTGGAAGCCAAAAGACCAGCGCTCGGTCTAAGGGTTACGAAAATTCTTCTCGAGGGTGCCGTACTGCGTATCTAGCAGGCTGGGGGGGACGGCAGCGCCTGGAAGCTGGGCAAACCAGTTGGGCGTCCCCCGCCCGGTTGCCACGCCGTTCACTTCGGCAAACATTGCGTTCGGCGTGGATGTGACGAGGTCCAAGGCGATGACCTGCGTAGGCAACGCCTGATAGCTGACCTGATAGCCGCCCCGCCACACCGTCTTTTGATCTCCAAACAGCTTGCCCAACCAGCCCGAGGAAAACGAGGGCGACCAAGCCAGACCGAACGCCGGACCCAAGTTTAGGTTGTCGGGATTCACCTTGTTCGGCTCAAAAAACCGCTCCGGGTCAAAACCGGCGAAGGCCGGGTACCGTATTACGTTCGCCACCATGCCGAAATTCTCATAACGCAACCCCAGCGTCAGCGTCAGAGACGGCGTGGTTTTCCAGGTGTCCTGGAAGAAGTAAGACTGGCGGAATTGGTTCGGATTGAAGATCGAATCGCCCGATGTCTTGCGGATGCGCCCGGAAGGTCCGCTAAAATCGTCGAGAAAGTTCGCAAAGGCAGAGAACCCCGGAGCGCCCTGGTATTGGTATTCGCCTGCCGGGTAGGCATTCGCATTCTGCGTAGCCAACTGCCGCAACAGCTCCACGCCGTAGCGGAAGATATGCCGACCGCTGAGCTTGGTTTGTGTTTCCTGAAACAGCAGGTTGTCCGCATACCGGAACGGCTGGCTCTGGTTTACTCCGAGCGGGGCGACATTCTGAATTACGATCACCGGCAGCGTGTGTGCGATCGGAACAGATTGGGGCGAGATCCGGACCTGATCGGCATGGAGCTTTCCATAGGAGAACCGGAACTCGTTCGTGTAGCTCGGCCCGAAGGTGTAACTATCGGCGAACAGGAAGTTCTGGTTCCGTGCTCCTGTGTCGGTAATAAATCCCGGGAAGGTAACTCCTATCGGTGAGTTGATCCGGGAATCGTAGAGGTATCGCCCCGACAGCCGGTGCGCCTCCGATCGATAGTGATCGATTCGCGCCAGCCACTGGGGACCTTCATCGGTTCTCGGCAGGCCCAGAGAGGCCGTGGCGAATTGGACCGGCCCTCGATCGATGCCGGTCCGGGGATCGACCCCGAGCGCCAGGCCTATGGGCGCCGCTGAACCGCGCAGATCGCCAAGGGCGCTCAGATAAAGATCGAGCTGCGGGTTCGAGGGGAACAGCGTTCGCAACCGGTCAACCGCTGCCGAAGTAGGAACCACCATAGGGAAACTTGCGGTCGAGCGCCGGGTGTCCTGCTGGAAGGCCCCAAAGAAAAAAGTCTTGTCCTTCCGAATCGGCCCGCCTGCCGTGACTCCGGCAACGTTGTGGCTGAACACGGATTTCGGCGTGCCGTTCAATTTGGCGACATTCGAAACCGATTCGAACCGCTGCGAGCGGTACCGCCAGGACAGCGTGCCGTGAACCGTGTTGGTGCCGGCCTTCGTGACCACGTTGAAGATGCCGCCCGAAGCTCGTCCAAACTCCACACTGTAGTTTCCGGTCTGCACCGACACCTCTTCCACCGCGTCGGCAATGTTGAACGGCTGGGCTACCCCCGTGAAGGCGATATCGTTGTTCTCCGTACCGTCCAGCAGAAAATTGTTGCCGCGGGTCCGCTGCCCGTTTACCGAGAACTGCACAGCCTCGCCTCCGCCTATCGCGAGCAAGGCGCTGCCGGAAGTCTGGACCACGCCGGGCAGCGTGCGTGCCAGCGAAATCGGATTCAAACCGATGAGCGGCAGTTCGCTCACTTGCCGTGGCAGAAAGTTTCCGCCGCGCAACGGCGCGTCTCGTACAATCGCCATTTGCGCTTCGGCGCTCACCTGGACGGCGATCTCCCCACTACCCACTTCGAGCTTCGCATCGATCACGGTGGTGCGGTTCGCTTCCACACCGAGCCCGGTGGAAACGTATGCTTTGAATCCTGGGTGCGTGATCTTGATCTCGTAAACACCGAGATCCACCGCGTCGAACCGGTAAATACCCGCTTCGTTGGTGAGCGTCGAGCGCCGCACACCTGTTTCCGTGCCAACTACCAGAACGCCCGCCGCCGGAACCACTCCGCCGGAAGCGTCCATAACGGTGCCACTGACCGTGCCCCGGCTGGTTTGGGTGTGGGCCACCACGGCCCAAGCGAAAAATGCTACGAGTTTCCATACGTGGGTTCGCGTCATGATAATTGTCTTCACCTGTCATCCCGCTTGCCGGCCTTCAATTCGATCCGTAGCGCTTCGAGCGAATCACCGAGATTCTCGTCAGAGAAGGCGCCCTCAGGAACAAAATGGATGTCCCCGGCTTTCATTTGGATTTCCTCTACGCGTCCATCCGCCCACGTGAACTTAATATGGGCGGCGGATAACCGGATCAGGACACGTGGCATCACCGGGTGCATCGCCGTTTTTCCCCCACGCGCAAAATGGACGTGGCGCACATGGATCAGATCGTTGTCGAAAAGCACGTTGCGACTATTCAGGACGGCGGGCGCTGCCTCGGATGCGGGGCTGAACTTTGGCGTCACCCGCGCTACCTCCACAGGATGCCCGCTCAGATTTTCCACGCCTATTCGTCCTCCCGGATGCCAGAGGAACTGGCCGGGCTTGCCTTGTAGCTCCTCTTTAGCATTCGTGAGCCGCACCGAATAATCGGTAAGAAAGACCAGCAGAGCCGGAGGCGTCTCCGCCGCGGGGACCCGCTCGTGAGGTTCTATTTGCCGGCGCTCAACTCGAACTAGGCTGTTATCGATTTCCGTCTTCCAGGAATGCTCCGGCGGGGGTGCCGGCAAACCTTGGCTCGCAAATCCAAGGGAGAGAATAACTAGAGCTTTAAGCATCTTTCCGATTCTTCTGCGGCCCGCCTGCATCTCTCGCCTCCTACTGTTTCTCCAGAAGCAACCGCCGTTCGAAGCGGCGGCCTCCGGACTCTTGCTCCGTGATCTCGATAATCAGCTCTTTCGCCTCCGCGCCCGGTCGCCGGACACGTCCGATCCAGCCGCCGCAGGTGCGCAAGATCTCGACGGTCTGATTGTCCACTCGCCGCGAGGACTGAGTACCCCAACAATCGCGGTCCTTGAAACTGCGGCGATTGCCGTCAAGGTAGAGGACGGTGCTGGAGGTCGTGATCCAGCCGTCCCCGCCGGTGTGGTCCAGCGTGAATAACTCGCCTTTGGCGTGTGGTTCAAACCGCACCGTGAGATCCTTGGCTTGAGCGTCTCCGGTCAAGGTCGAGCGGACCGGATTCATTCTCCAAATCCCGAAAGCGCTCGGAGACGAACCGGGCGCGGCCGACCAACAGGCGGAACCGGGCAAAATCACTAGGCGGGCTGCATGCATGTAGGCAGGATGCGCCGCCGCCGGTTCTATTACAAGCGCCGGCATGTTGGAAGGGAGTTTCATACACTTGCACCATGGTGAAAACAGGAGGTATGCTCGAATCAATGCCCACTGCGGAATCCGAGATACAAAACGCGCGACGGGAGCTGGAACGGGTGCTCGCGAGTACTGGTTTTTCGCGCAATGAGCGTATCGCTCGATTTCTGCGATTTGTAGTCGAAGAGCATCTCGAAGGAAGGGACAGCGCCCTAAAGGAATCCGTCATCGCCGTCGAAGTCTTCGGGCGAACTACGGATCATGACCCCAAACAGGATTCGATTGTCCGGACCGAAGCCGGCCGGCTGCGCGCGCGCCTGAGCGAATACTATCTCCGCGAAGGAAAAGGCGACGAGCTGGTTATCGAATTGCCGAAGGGCGGCTACACACCCGTGTTTCGCCGCTTGGAGACGACGCCTCAGTCGGCCCCGGTAGGGGGGAAAACGCGCTCGACGCTCTGGTTCGCGATAGCGCTGGCCGGATTCGCCGTCGTCCTGGCCGCGACCGGCTGGTGGCTCTTTCCGCACAAACGCACTCCCATCAGCATCGCCGTGCTGCCATTGGAAAATTTAGGCCATGAGCCAGCCAACGATTACCTCGCCGACGGCCTCACCGACGAACTGATTCGCAACCTGTCCGTCATCGAGGGGCTGGAGGTGCGCTCCCGGACGTCATCGTTTGCATGGAAAGGCAGGTCGCGGAATATACAAGAGGCTGGCAAGCAGCTAAGAGCCGAGTACATTTTGGAAGGCTCGGTTCTGCGCGATCGGCAACAATTGCGGATCAATGCCCAGTTGGTTAGAGTGCGCGACGATTTTCCGGTGTGGTCGGGCAGGTACGACCGCGAGTTGGCTGACGCCGTAGCGATCCAGGACGAAATTTCCCGCGGCATCGTCAATAGTTTGCGGTTGAAGCTGGGGCGCGGGCGGCGGCGTTATGACGTCAATGCCGACGCCTACGATCTATACCTTCGCGCGCGCGCTCTGGAACTTCGTCGCGGCTTTACGGGCCTGAGTGAAAGTGTCGATGCGTTCGGCCACGTGATCGCCAAAGATCCGTCGTTTGCTCCCGCTTATGCGGGTCTCGCCGCGGCTCACGCGGCCCGGTCGGGTCAATTCCGGTACAATTTCGGCGATGAAATAACCAGGATGCGAACTGCCGCGGAGAAGGCGATCCAGTTGGACCCGCTCTTGCCGGAGGCGCGCGCCGCACTCGGGATGGCGTTTGCGCGCGATGGGCAATGGGAGAGCTCCGAAAAAAGCTTCCGCCACGCCATCGCGCTTGATCCGAACCGTTCGGAGTCGCACCGAGATTTCGCCAAATTCTTTTTTGCGGCGCTCGGTCGCGGGGCTGAGGCGATCGAACAGTTGCGGCTTGCGGAGAATGCCGACCCGCTTGCTCCCGACGTTCATAATTTGGTGTCGTCCGCGCTGATTTCGGCTGGCAGGTACGACGAGGCAGCGCAACATTGCGACAAGCTGCCGCCAGACTATTGGGGTAAGAGCGTGTGTCTGGGCAACGTACGGTTGCAGCAGGGGAGAACCGATGAGGCCATCCGCATCCTCGAAACAGCTTTCTATGGACGCGTGCTGAAGGGTAGTGAGGTTATTGGCGTTCTTGGCGCTGCGTATGTCAGGGCTGGCCG
Organism: Acidobacteriota bacterium; assembly: GCA_043730365.1. Classification (GTDB taxonomy): domain Bacteria; phylum Acidobacteriota; class Terriglobia; order Bryobacterales; family Bryobacteraceae; genus VFZP01. Next base: position 5,427 of record JAYTKJ010000165.1, read on the forward strand.
CCGCGCCGACGCGGAGAAACTTGCGGCGGAGAGCCCGTTCAACCCATTCAACCAGGCTCGGATTTTTGCAGCTTTGGGGGACAAAGACCGGACGTTCGAAGCTCTAGATCGAGCTTCGGTGGCTGGGCCCTTCCGAATGGGCTGGGCGCTTACATCTCCCTACTACGCGCTGCTTAAGGGCGACCCTCGGCTGAAAACTCTTCGCAAGAAGGTCGGCCTACCGGAATAGCGCTTTCGCGTTTCACGAACCGTTATGGCTGGAGGATCCCGATCTACGCCGTCGTAGCCACGTCGGCCTCAACAAGGGTGAGCAACAAAATGCGCTCCGCGGCCATTCTATGGAATACGACCTACCTGCAAGGCGCCGGCGATCACTTGCGTAAACAAGGGCACCATCCGACACCCGGTGATCTGGCCCACTTGTCGCCCCTCAGCTGGGAACACATTGATCTAACCGGCGATTACCTCTGGGAAACATCGCCCACTCTCGGTCCAGACCAGTTCCGGCCTCTCAGCATCCGGGCTCATGACCTCACCGCCGCCGCTTGGCAACCGCCCAAAAATAGTTTCACATTTGGGGCGAGATGGTGTAGTTCCATTTCGGAAGAACACGTTTCCTGGTTATTGAGCGTTGGCTAAGTTCGGCTTTTGAGGGTTTGACGCCGGTCGGGTAGAAGGTAGTATCCAACCGTGCAGACACTTTCAGCCCGGTAGAAGTTCTAGTTCTAGTGGTGCCGTTGACATTTCAGCGAAATAAAGTTTCTCGCCCCGCCTCAACCACTTACCGGTTTTCTCCATGCCGCCCCGTTCGCCGCCTCCGCCAGAATTCAGTTACAGCGGACCTACTCCGCGATCAAACTATGCTCATCAGCGACAAACAACATCAAGCCAACTGCGAGAACGCCCAAAAATCCTCCGGTCCCCGCACCCCCACCGGTAAGGGCTCCTCGTCACGCAACGCCCTGACCCACGGCGCCTTGGCCGCCGCCGCCGAAGCGGTGGCCGAACTCGGGGAATCCGCCGAAGATCTCGCCGAACTCCAAGCCTCTTTTCTCGACCAATATCAACCCGCCACCCCCCACGCGCACTTCCTCGTCCAGGAATTCGCCGCGTGCGTTTGGAAACTCCGCCGCCTCGGACGCGTCGAAGCGTCCCACTATCGCGCCGCCATCAAGACCCGCGTCGACGTGGTCCTCCGCTCCGCCCGCTTCGGCCCGCTCAAGCCCAATCCCAATCTCGTCGGCGAAGCCTACCACCAATCCGTCGACACTCTCGACAAGCTCTCGCGCCAGGAAGCGCGCCTCCGTTCGCACTACCTGCGGCTGCTTGGGCGGCTCGAAACTCTCGTGAGCGGAAACGAACCCGAAACTATTGAATCCAAACCGTTGAGCCGATGAATCCGGCCAATGCAGGGTACCGCTGTTGAAGCTGGAGCCTCGCCTATGCCTCGTCCCCAGCTCTTCCTGATCGACACTTTAGGTTTTCTCTTCCGTGCCTTCCACCCGCGCGCACGGTCCACCAGCCGGACTACCTCGCGGCCATCTTTGAGAGCGAAGGCAAGACGCTGCGCGAGCAGGAATTCGCCGCCTGAACTGCTGCAGCAGATTCCGATGGCGCGCCGGGCTCCTGAAGGCCAGCGGATTTCCACGCTTGCGTTTCCAGGCTATGAAGCGGACGACGTCATCGGCGCCCTCTCCCACCGCGCCGTCGACAACGTGGTCATCGTGTCGGGCAGACCCGTCCCTGCCGGCGCAGCGCAAGCCTTGCAACGCCCCGCTCCAGCAGAAGACGGAACGGTTTTTCCGAAGCGGGCGGATAGCTGGTTTAGACGTAAAGAAGAAAATGAATACTGATCCCCACGGGCTCCGCTTCGGCCTCATCAGCGTTGATGGAACTACGCCACTGAGGTCTGGGTGCCGCGCCGAAGGCCTCTGCCCAGTCCATTGAACTTGACCGTTGACCTGTTCGGGGGATTTTTCTACTCGCTCTGTATCAGCCACTTGCGCGATTTCCACTCACCGCCTTGCTCGGGCTCCGTGTCACCATGAGCGCGGAGAAACCCGTTGATCAACTACGCATTACTCGCCCACGCCAACCACGCGTTGATCACCACGCATACGCCCGCCACCGCGGCGGTTTCGGCGCGCAGAATTTGCGGACCGAGCGAAACGGGAGACCAGCCGGCGGTGGTGAGGGCCAGACGCTCCTCGTCCGTCCAGCCACCCTCAGGTCCGAGCATCAGCGCTACGTGGGCGGCGGCTTTGAGCGGCACCGGCAAAGCGCTGAGCATCGGCGTTACGCCGGGGGCTTCATCCAGCAGCAACCGCACGTCAGCCTCGACGCCGGCGGCCTCGCGCAGCAACACCGGTTGGCGCAACACCGGCAAGACGTCGCGGCGAGACTGCTGGGCCGCTTCCACGATCACCCGCTCCCAGCGCTCGCTCCGCTTGGCGGCGGCTTTCTCAAGACCTTTCTCGCTCCGCTCCGCCATCACGGGCAGAAAGACTTCGACGCCCGCCTCGGTGCCTTTCTCCAGAATCCATTCAAGCCGGTCAAACTTGATGAGCGCAAAGGCGAGCGTGAGCCGCACCGGCATGGGCTTCAACGGCACCCGGTCGCCAACGTCGAACACCACGCGGCTCTTACGCGCTTCGGCTACCGTGGCCAGATACACGGAGGCGCCGTCGGAGATCTCGTAGCGCTGCCCCGCTTCAACACGCAGCACACGGACGAGATGATGAGCGTCGTCGCCGATAAGCTCCGCTTGCCCATGATGAATGCTCGAGACAAAGAAGCGCCGTCGTGACATGCCAGAATAATAGGTTACCGAGATGATCGCTCACCTGCGTGGGACGCTGCTTGAGAAGCACCCCAATCAAGCTATCGTGGATGCGCATGGCGTCGGCTACGACGTCACGATCCCGGTATCCACGTTCTCCACGCTGCCCGAACTCGGCGAGCTTGTATCGTTGCGGATTCACACCCACGTGCGCGAAGATGCCATCGCGCTTTTTGGTTTTGCCAAGCCGGAAGAGAAAGCGTTGTTTGAGCGGCTGATCGCGGTTTCCGGTATCGGCCCCAAGCTCGCCATCACGGTATTGAGCGGCTTGGCGGCCTCCGATCTGGTGCAGGCGATTCGCGGCGGCGCGGTGGAGCGCCTGGTGCGAATTCCGGGGATCGGCAAGAAGACGGCTGAGCGCATGGTGCTCGAGTTGCGCGACAAACTCGATGGCGTGTTGCTGGCGGAGAAGTCCGGCGCGGCGTCGGCCACGGCTGCAGCCCCGGGCGGAGCAGCCGCGATGGATGACATGGAACGCGATGCGCTTTCGGCGTTGGTCAACCTCGGCGCCAACCGGCCGCAAGCCGAAGCGGCGGTGCGTAAGGCTCGCGCGGCGCATAAAGACGTGGACTTTGAAACGCTGTTCCGCAAAGCCATGGAGAATCTCCGCTAAGTGCCCGGCCGTGACGTCATTTCGCCTACGCCCGATGAGGGCGATCGCCAGTTTGAATCCGCCCTCCGCCCGGTGACCCTGGCCGATTTCACCGGTCAGCCCAAGGTGAAGGAGATACTGTCGATCGCCATTCAGGCGGCCCGCGCGCGCGGCGAAGCGATGGACCATGTGCTGTTCCACGGCCCTCCCGGATTGGGCAAGACCACGCTGGC
>JAYTKJ010000166.1:0-2175 GCA_043730365.1 Acidobacteriota bacterium
GCAGCGGGTCACATCCGCACTCACAATAGCCGAAACCAGCCGCGCAGTGCTTCGCGCCCGGCTCTCGGGAAGGATCACGGCCCAACAGGAGCGCGCAGCTATACTCACCTTGCAGCGGTTCACGCGGCGTTGTCACATCGTGAGCGTCACTGAAGCGATCCTAGCTCAAGCCGGACGCCGCTTCCCCGTCGAACCGATACGCACTCTAGACGCCATTCATCTGGCGACCGCGGAAGCCTTGGGCGATCCGCCCGCTCTCGTGACGATAGTTACACGCGATCTTCGCGTCCGTGACAATGCCAATGCGCTCGGCCATCCCGTTGAATGACGGGTTACCAAGGAACGGCCAGCTTGCCGCTCAACCCTGTGCGACTTCACATCAAGACCGTCCGTACACCCAGCGGGCAAACGCGCGGTGGATCACGTCGTCATTGGTGCGGTCCAGTATGTGGGCCTCAAGTTGCGCCGTTGTAATCAGGCCCGGGGCGCGGAGCCGATAGAACTCGCGCATGATCTGCTGCAGACGCTCCACGCCCAAGCGAGCCGCCACGCCGGCGAAGAAGCGTGAGCCGAGCCGGTAGGACTCGATGGGAGTGGCGCGGTTCCACGGGCTCCCTGAGCAGAGACGCACGGGAGGCTCCTTGAAGTCGAAGGGCTTTTCGACGCGGCCGCCGTCGTCATGATAGACGGTCCAGGCTTCGTCAATCCAGCCGTCATTCTGCGAGGCCGGTTTCAGTCCGCGCGCCCACCAGCTATGAAACACTTCGTGCTCAAGCGCGTCCGGCGCGGACGTGCAGGCGCCATCGTACTCCATGCCTCCCTGGTGCATAAAGGCGACGAAGCGGTCCGGGTGGTGATAGGGGCCGATGGCGCTTTCGTTGCGGGCCATCCAAAGGGCGATGTTTTTCAACTGGCCAGCCAGGTCAAGGGGATTCGCCCGGAATTTCCAGGCTTCCAAGTTAATGGTGCGGCTCGACACCGGCAACTGAACCTGGCTGGTGGACGATTCCACCGCATCGACGGGATGCAACTGCAGCATCGGGGACAGCGACGTGAAGGAAGCCGGATAGCGGACGCGCCAGTGGTTGCGCTCGAGTTCCTCGACCTCTCCATTGGTGATGAGCGCGTGCGGCGTGAGGCAGTGACGGATCTGGACATCGAGCCGCAGCGAGAAGCGGTCATAGATCAAGTTGGCCGGCGCCCAGGCTTCAAGGTATCTTCCGCCGCCCAAATCTGTGAAGCCGAAGTTGAAGTTGACTCGGCCGCCTTCGCCCCAGTTCAAATCAGGTAGATAGCCACCCTTGGCCGACCCCTTGATTGGCGGAGCCGCCAGATCATACGATAAGCGAAGCCGGTGCCGATCACCCGGGCGCAACGTCTTTTCCACCCACCGCAACGATTGCTCGGCCTTGACGCCAAAGCGGTGCAGCGGAATGGCGCCTGGCTTGAGCGGGACCTTGTCGAGCCACCCGGCAGTGATGGGTTGGCGAAGATCGAAAATCGGATATCCAGCCTCAACCCCATGATGGAAGTCGAGCGTGGCATCGCCGTGGACCTGCTGCTTGGCGCCGTCGAAAGTGAGCTTAGCCGCTAGGCTACCGATGTCGATCGGGACGGCCCAGTGCCGTCGGCCACCGGGCAATCTCTTGGGGGCGGGAGCGTGGCGGAGATCGTGCACGCCGCTAAATCCCGTGGCCTCGGGGATAGCAGCCGAGCACCTTGTAAAAGTCTGTGAGTTCCTGGAGATGACCGAGGGCGTTCTTCACTTTCGGGTCATCGATGTGCCCGTGGAAATCCAGATAGAACAGATATTCCCAGGGCTTGCCACGTAACGGGCGCGATTCGATCTTGGCCAGTGAGATGTCTCGCAGGGCAAAGGCGCTCAAGGCGCGGAAAAGCGAGCCCGGTATGTTGCGGGTGGTGAAGACCAACGATGTCTTGACGTGCTCGTGAGATTTGGGAGCAGCCGCGGCGCGCCGCAACAAAACAAACCGGGTGAAGTTGCGATGATCATCTTCAATGGATCGCTTGAGAATCTTGCATCCGTAAAGCTGGGCGGCCAGGGCCGAGGCGATCCCGGCGGCATCGGTTGGGCGGGTTTCAGCCAACATCTTGACTGAGCCGGCAGTGTCGTAGAAGGTGGTCTTCTCAAACTGGGGATGGGCGGCGAAGAAG
>JAYTKJ010000167.1:0-3508 GCA_043730365.1 Acidobacteriota bacterium
GAAATGGTCTTTGAGGCTTAGCAAGCTCCCACTCTGCAGCCACGCCGCAATCCGTTGAGGTGAGCTGTGCCCATTATTGTGCCCACCCCCTGCATAGAAGCGTTGTGCCGCATTGCGAGTTCCCCAGTGCGGACCCCCCCGAAGCACTTGAAGACTCGCAACTTCTAGCAAAGTATCGCAACAACTCCTTACGCTTGTAAGTTTCTGATTCTTTGTGGGGTTCTGCCTCCGAAGCAAAAGGCCACATGTTCGAATCATGTCGGGCGCACCACTCCCCCCGCCGTTCCCAGTACTCACTGTTTGGTTGGGCCGCCACGTGGCAAAGCTAGCCGATGAGTGAGCCCTGGTAGCCCGGCGGTTAAGGAACTCCTTATCTTCCAACACGGCGGCGTTGGCCGCCAACCTGCAATCGTACGCCACGTACGCCGATAAGGAGGGCGGAGGTCATGTTCCTCGTTGCTTTGTTGCTGGTGCCGGTGCTGACCGGAGGTATCGGTTGGCTGGTCGAAGTTGGGTGGCGAACCTACTCAGTCAAGTCTGGCGCCCGGATGCCGAACGCCAGTGCGTAAGGCCGTCTTCACTTGGCGTGCATCGCAAACCCGTAGAGCGTATCCCCGGCGCCCACCACCACGTACTGGGTTCCGTCCAGTGCATAGGTCATCGGGCCGTTGCTCATGCTGGCTCCGAGATTGACGTGCCAAAGCGGTTGGCCTGTGGTGGCATTGAGGGCCACGAAGTTGTTCGATGGGTCCGCCGCGAACACCACGTTGCCAGCCGTGCTCAGCACGCCCGAGCGCGGCCCGCCCTGTCCTTCCCACTTGTGGCTCCACTTGGGCTTGCCGGTCCGGTAGTCGAGGGCCTGCAACACGCCCTCGCTCCACCCGCCGCGATCGTTGCCTCCCCAGCCCTCGGGTTTGTCCTCATCATCGTAAATGTAGTAGACGCTATAGGCGTTCGAGGCGTTCACGTAGAAGAGCCCGGTGGCGGGGCTGAAGCTTGGAGGGGGCCAGTTGGCGGCGCCGGCTTGATTGGGCGCCACCAGCGCACCGTCAATCTGTGGAAACTTCGCCGGGTCCGGAATAGGCTGGCCTTTGGCGTCCAGGCCTTTCGCCCAGTTCGCTTTTGCAAACGTGGAGGTCACGATCTGTTTGCCGGTAGCCCGATCCAGCACAAAGAAGTAGCCGTTGCGCGAGGCCTGTGCGATCAGCTTGCGCGGTTGGCCGTTGATGGTCCCGTCGATCAGGACGGCCGTCTGATTGGCGTCCCAATCGTGCGTGTCGTGCGGCGACGCCTGGAAATACCACTTCATCTTCCCGGTGTCTGGATTCAGCGCCACAATAGTCTCGGTGAAGAGATTGTCACCCATGCGCCCTTTGTGCGCGATTACCGGCTGCGGATTGCCGGTGCCGAAGTAGATCAGGTTGAGGTCCGGATCGTAGGTGGTTGATCCCCACGTCATGCCTCCGCCGTGCAGCATTGCTTCGACAGTTGGCCAGCTCTTGGCTTCCGCTGAGCCGACTTCCGGGTAGGTGTACCAACGCCACTGCCTCTCGCCGGTTTCCGGGTCGTGCGATTGGATGTAGCCTGGCACGTCAAGGTCATCTCCGCTGATGCCGGCGATTACGTGGTTGCCCACTACGAGCGGAGCGGCGCTGGCAAAGTAGAGCAGGTCGGGATCGCAGATCGATTTGTGCCACCGCTCCTTGCCATCCTTCATGTTGAGCGACACCAGGTTGCAGTCTGGAGTGACGAAGAAAAGCCACTTGCCTGACGCGGCGACGCCACGATTGCCAATATGGATGCCGCCGCGCGAGGGCCAGGTGAAGTGCCACAACTCGCGGCCCGTGCGCGCGTCAATCGCCCACACGTGATCCGGAATCGTAAAGAACATGACGCCGTCCACCACCACCGGCGTGGACTTGATCGAACCGGGGAACGGTCCGCTGGAGGTGGCATTGATGCGGTAGACCCAAGACAAGCTGAGCGAGGTGATGTTGTCGGCCGTGATGTTAGTGAGCGGGCTGAAACGGCGGCCGGAGTAGTCGCCGTTGAACGAAGGCCACGAATCGGTGGGAGCTTTGGCGAGCTTGGCCGGATCGAGCGTCTGCGCGAAAGTGGACGCGGCAAGGAACAGAGCGATTGCGATTCTCACTTGAGTGTCTCCAGGTAGGCAACGATGTCGTGCATGTTCTTGTCGGTGTACTTGTCCAGCAACTCTATGTGCGCGGCGTAGGGATCGTTCTTTTCCACCTTGAGTGAAGCTGAGCGCCTCCAGGAATAATATTCGCCGCCGGGGTCGCGCAAAGCCACGTTGAAATCGTCGAGGTGCACCAGAACGCCGGAAACTGAGGCGCCGCCGGCAGGGGTAACGGTGACTGTCACGGGCTTGGGTCCGGTGACCCCTCGCTGGCCGCGCCCAAATCCGAAGGTGCGGGGGAACAGGAATTTCTGTTGTAGCGTGACGGGATCATACTTGGCTCCTACGCCCTTCATGTCGCCGGTGGGCGAGTGGCACTTGTTGCACCCACCGCCGCCGTTGAAAAACGTCTCGCCAGCCTTGACGTTGCCGGTCAATACATTGATGGGCTTCGAATAGGGCCCGCTGCGTAGGGTGTCGGTGACTTTGAGATGGAGAAAATGGGCCAGGTCAATCACTTGTGCTCCTTCCATCGAGGCGCTTGGTTTGCCGCTTTGCATCGGATGGCCCTTCTTCAGGAACGCCCCGATCGAGGCGCCGTAGCGGTCCTTGATCACGACGAGCGACCTGACGAGGTCAGCACCGCGCTGTGGTCGAGGCAGCGAATCAGGTCCCCCGCGGCCTTTGTTGCCGTGGCAGGTAACGCACTCGGCGACATAGACAGACTTGCCCCGTTCGGCCGCTTCGCCATCTACAACGTGCGCGTCGTCCGGACCGGCGCCAATGAAGCCAACGCCACCCGCTCCGGCCGTCCCGGTTCGCGGCGGCAGATTCTTGCTCAGGTAGTCGACGATCTCACCGAACTCGCCAGCGCTGGCCTTGGCTCCACGCGAAATCATACTATTGACCACCGTGGCCCAGTTGTCGCGCGAGTACCCTTTGCCGGAGACAATTTCGGCGCCGTGACAGGTGGCGCCGCAAACCCGCTGAACCACAGCTTGGCCTGGTCCATCGGGCAACCCGCGACGAGCGGGAGCGGCGGGCCTCGGTGGACCTTGCGCGGCCAACGTTGCCGCTGAAGCAGAAAAGAGTAAAAGCGATCGATACGCGTTCGTCAATTTGGTGACCCCTTGGGACCTGTTTCTACTAAATGATACCCAATGTCGGCCAACGTGAAGGTTGGAGTGAGGCTCGGCCCTGGTGGCAAGAGCGGTTTGACATTTCCTGTCCTCGACCTTGCCGGTTTCCTCGTTTTCAATGGTTCAGAGTTTGTCACTGCTGTCCAAATTAGTGGCTAACTGAGCGGTTGAGCATGAAGAGTGTCCGGCGGTGAGGGGTTGAGCTCCTGGTAGGGTGGGATTGGGTTCCGGC
>JAYTKJ010000168.1:0-4207 GCA_043730365.1 Acidobacteriota bacterium
CCCGAAATACGGGATCGTGCCCAGCACGGGCTGCTCCAGCTTCAATTGATTGTAGGCCCCATAACTCCACCCCGCGATGCTGTTGCCCTGCATACGGCGCCCTTCTTCCACCGCGTCGAGCAGGACGCGCACCAGCAACTGATTGAAGTCCGGGAACCAGGCAGCCGGCCGCTCACGCAGCAGTTGCTCGAGCACCGCCGGCGCCATGCCCGCCTCATACAGGTTGCCCTTGCCCGGGGCGGCGCGTTCGGTGACCGTGCGGCGCAGATGCTGGAAGGCGAGCGTGACCAGCAATGCCTCGGGCGACGAGCCGCTCATCTGGCCATCCCACTTACCGAGCCGCTCCACGGCCTCGCTGAGCGCAGGATTCGTACCCCCGCGTGCCTTGTAGGCAGCCACCATCTGTCCGGCCAGAAAATGCGAGAAGCCAGAGTAGACGTCGCGCTGCACACGCAGCATGCCGGCCGGCTCCCACGCCTTGCCACGCTTGAGCATCGCTTCGATCTGTGTGGCCCGGTACGGCGGAGCAAAGCCACCGTTCACCGGGTACCGGTACTCCTGTGGAAACGGATTCTGATTGGCAGTGATCAACATGCCGGATGGCGGGTTGTAATAGGAAGGCAGTTCGGCGAAGGGGATCGAGCCCGCCCATTCGTCCGCACCGGCGCCGGCTGGCTGCGGCAGATCGCCCGGCTTCTTGCGGATGGGCAGGCGGCCCGCCACTTGCAGTCCGATATTACCGTCACGGTCCGCATAAACGAAATTGAAGCCCGGTCCAGGAAACCGTTCCAGCGCGCGGCGGAAGTCAGCCCAGTTGGCCGCCCGGTTGATTTCGATAAACGGAAAAGCATAGGCGCCGGGCTCGGCTGCGGCCCAGCGCAACGCAAACGCGGCGCCGCCATCGGTGACCATGATCGGGCCGTGGCTGGTAACCACATAGGTCATGTCAACCGTGGCGCCGCCGGCGACGCGCACCACTTCCCGCTCCTGCCGCGCCTGCGCGCCTGAGCCCACCTGATAGAGGTCCTGCTGATCAAAGCCGAGGTTGGTGATACCCCAGGCGATATGCTCGTTGTGACCGATCCCTACGCCCGGCATCCCCGGCAATTGGACGCCAGCGGCGTTGAACCCCGGCGCCTTCAGATGCACCTGGTACCACACACTGGGAAGCGAAAAGCCCAGATGCGGATCGTTGGCCAGCAGCGGTTTGCCAGACTTGGTGAGCTTCCCTGAAATGGCCCAGGCATTGGATCCAAGCAGCGGCTCAAAGCCGGTGCGGTTCGGGAACAGGCGCTCCACCATCGCTGGATCGGAGGCGGCGGCCAGCAGGCTCCGCTTGGTGATCTCCTCACGGTGGGAATTGGTCATGCTGCGGTACATCTGCAGGCCGATGAGAAGGGAATCAGCCACGGTCCAAGGCGCGGGGTCCATCTTCAGCAGACGGAACTCGGCGGGCAGCCGGTCTCGATGGGTTTCCACAAAATGGTTGACGCCGCGGGCGAAAGCGGCAATCGGCGCACGGTCAGCGGCGGGGAGTGACGCCGCTTTAACGGCCGCCAGCCGGCGCATTCCCAGACGGCGAACTTCAAGGTCTCCTTCCAGGGCCCGCAGCCCCGCTACCTCGGCCAGTTCACCGCCGGCCATGCGCCGTCCGAGCTCCAGTTGCAGCAAACGGTCCTCGGCGATCGAATAGCCTTGCGCGAAAAACACGTCGTCCAGCGAGCGGCCTTCGATATGAGGAACGCCCTGCGCATCGCGCCGCACCACCACCTGAGAATCCACCGGCGCAGGCGTGGCGCCGCTGGACTGCGGCAACACCCGGTACCCAAGCCAGTACGCGGCTCCCAGCAGAGACAGCGCCACGATAGCGATCAGATAGTTGATATATTTGAGAATAAGGTTGAGGCGCATTGACCCTCGGCCCGCATGGACCTCCAACTAGGATATCGATTTCTGTTGGTCGCGCTGATTATCGCGATCAATGCCTTTTTTTCGGGCGCCGAAGTTGCTTTGCTCTCGGTGCGCCAATCCCGGCTCAAGCAGATGGCCGAGGAAGGCGCTACGGGCGCACATGCCGCATTGCAGTTGCTCGCCAATCCGGAGCGTTTGCTGTCCGTCGTCCAAGTGGGCGTCACACTGGCGAGCCTCGGTCTGGGATGGGCTGGTGAGGACTCCGTGCAAGCAGCGCTCACCGGCCTGCTCTCGCCGCTGGCTAGCCCGGCCACCACCTGGTGGATCGATCACATGAGCCTGGTGTTTTCCTTCATGATCATCACGTATCTGCACGTGGTGCTCGGTGAGGTGCTGCCCAAGAACCTGTCCATCGAAAAAGCGGACCGCATGGCGGTGCTGGTGGCCCCGCCGCTCCTGGTTTTCTATCGCGCGGCCGGCCCGTTTGTCAGCGTGATTGAGCGGTCAGCGGCCTGGCTCTCGCGCTCGATCGGCCTCAAAGGCATCGGCAGTTCCACCACCCACACCACCGAAGAGATCAAGTTCATCGTCACGGCGGCGCGCCGCCACGGCCAGATTGAGCAGTTTGAAGAAGACTCGGTCCGCCGCCTGCTGGAATTGCGGGAGCTGAGCGCGCGCGAAATCATGACGCCGCGCAACGCCATCAGCTGCGCGTCGATCGATTGCACGCTCGACGATCTACTGCGGATGTTCCATGCGAACAAGTACTCGCGCATTCCGGTGTACGAAGGCAGTCCAGAGCATTTGCTCGGGTTGATCTACGCCAAGGATCTGCTGTTCGTGTGGCAGCAGCGGCGCCACGCCAACGAGAAGCGCCGGCCCGCGCCGCAGTTCGATACCAAGCGGCTGCTGCGGCGTCCGCCTGTGATCCCGGAGTCCAAACCGGTGTCGCAGTTGATCGACACGTTCCGGCACAGCTCCATCCATATGGCGTTTGTGGTGGATGAGTTCGGCTCGGTTACCGGGCTGCTGACGCTGGAAGATGTGCTGGAGCAGGTGTTTGGCGAGATCGACGACGAGCACGATGTCAAGCTGCCGCCCCTGCCCCTGGAGTGGGAGACGATTGAGCTCGAGGGCGCCACCAGCATTCGCGACCTGGAGACGCATTATCAGATCGACGTGCCCACCAACGCCGGGTTTGAGACCCTGGCCGGCTTCCTGCTGTTCCGCCTGGGTGTTATTCCCCAGGAAGGGGCGGCGGTTGACGTGGAGGGGCTGCGTTTCACCATTAGTGAGATGGAGCGGAACCGGATCGTGAAGGTTAAGGTTGAGAAGACGCAAACTCAGCAGGCTGGGACACCCGAGACAATTCTTCACAAGTAGGGCGTCCCCTGCAAGTTTTGCCGATCCCGACGCTGAAATGTAAACAAACTCACACAGCTGCGCTCTATCCGATTAGATGGATGGGATCGATTCAGGCCCGGTTTAGCCTATCCAGACAGTCACAAAAGCAGTCATACCCTATGGAGGGTATGCCGTTGTTCACATATATTTGCATTCAGGATGGAACATATGGCCCCCCGTTTGCATCTTATACAGCGAGATGACAAAGACACAGGCCGCTACGATAGAAAAGACCCTCCGCACCAAGCGGGCAGAGTTGATCGTGGCCCTACGCCAGATTGACGATATCCGCATTGAACGGGTGTCGGAGGAACTTGACCAGATTCAGAATAAGGTGAACCGCGAACTCGCGGTCTCGGAGATCAATCGCAACTCGCGCTTGCTGCGCGAGGTTGACGCCGCCCTGGAGCGGCTCCGCGATGGTTCGTTCGGCGCCTGCCGCCATTGCGAAGAAGAAGTCAGCGCGAAGCGTATTGTCGCGATTCCGTGGGCGGCGCTGTGCATTAGCTGCCAGGAAATCGCGGATGTGAATGGCGGCAGCTTTGAGGATGACGAGCGTCCGGGCGCGGGTGATCCCGAGTCGGAAGAGTCCCTCATGCAGAACGCCGCCTGACTCCCGGCTGATGTTGTAGACCGGGCTGAAAGCCGCCGTGCCGCGCACTCTCCTCCTCCTGCGCTGGCGCGGCGGTTTTTTTGTTTTGCGTGGGGCGGCGGAGACCCCTTCCTTATAGTTTCCAAGAAAGGGAAATGAGAAAGAAGGGATTTCCACAGTCGTCGCAAACCGCGGCTGTGGAAACGCTCGCGGACCTGTGGCGAAAAGTTCGTCATAGTAGAACGAGCAGGCACCCCGCTGCTACGAATACCGCTTCCAGACATGCGATGTCTACCGCCA
>JAYTKJ010000169.1:0-44669 GCA_043730365.1 Acidobacteriota bacterium
ACGGTGGTGTTTTCTTACCCGGGTGACCCGAGCAAGAGCTACATCAAACGGGTGATCGGGTTGCCAGGGGATCGAGTGGCGGTGACAGAGGGCGTGGTCAGCGTCAATGGCGCCAAACTGGACGAGCCCTACGTGCCGGCGGCCTTTCGTGACGCGCAGAGCGTCAACGAGACCGTGATCCCCGAGGATTGCTACTACGTCCTCGGGGATCATCGGTCTTCGTCGAATGACAGCCGGGCCTGGGGACCGGTCCACCGCCGGCACATCTTTGGTAAAGCGGTGTTCGTTTACTGGCCGCTCGACAAGATGGGCCTGATCCGCTAGTTGGATCGGCGGACGAGACCGGTCATCACCAAGTCACACAGCGCGTCAACGTATTCTGACGTGAGCGAGCCGTGTTCGACCAGCAATCGGAAGTAGAGAGGGGCGTACAGGGCGTCGATCGCCACTTCGGAAAAAATTTCCCCCCGCAGTTCCCCGCGCCGGACCCCGCGCTGTAAGATTTGCACGGCCTCAGAACGCCGGGCAGCCAGGAAATTGGTCCGGAAGGACTCCAGCATCTCCGGCTCCTCCTGGGCCACGCCCATAATCATCGCAATTCGCTTGCCTTTTGGACCGTTGAAGAGCTGGGCCACCAGTTGCAACTGGCGCCGAAAGTCTTCGCGGACCGTGCCGGTATCGGAGAAAGGCAACTGGGGGTCCGTCTCCTCCATGAGCGCCTCGCCCACGAGTCTGGCTTTGTTGGACCACCAGCGATAAATAGTGGCTTTCCCTGCCTGGGCAAGGGCGGCCACGCCTTCGACAGTGAGCTTGGCATAGCCAACCTCGTCTAGAAGCTGCAGCGTGGCGCTGAGGATGGAGCGCCGAACACTGTCGGAGCGGGGCCGTCCGGGAGATTTGTGCGGAGCGGCGTCTAAGAGACTGGCAATGGCTGTTGACACTGGGTATTCCTAACGATTTCAGGATAGAGTGGTCGGGCGGTGAAGCAATTGTACTGCTCCCGACAGTACTTCCTGTCTGCAATTGTCGTACCACCTTTAGGGTAGACCACTTAATTAATATTAAGTTCATGTATGATCAAATATTTTTATGATGCTTACCGCTCCCGGCGGCTCTACAATAGCGGTGTGGAGACCAACCGAATTGTGATTCTCGCCCTCGCCGCCGCAGCTTTTGCCGGAGCTGCCGGACCTACCATGATGCCCCGCTTCGACGGCTCGGGCCGAATGCTGCGGCCGGAAGGCTACCGGCGCTGGGTCTTTATGGGCGCCAACTACGGGATGGGCTATTCCGAAGGCGAGACGATCACCACCCAGAAGGCCAAGGACGCCACCTTCCACAACATCTACGTTCAACCCAAGGCCTTCGCTCATTTCGCCAAGACCGGTGAGTACCCCGAGGGCGCCATGCTGGTGATGGAGGTGGTGAAACCCGGCACCCATGCCTCCATCAACAAGCAGGGCGTGTTTCAGGACAAAGTGATGGGCATCGAAGTAGGCGTCAAAGACAGCAAACGCTTTGGCAAAGAGAAATGGGCTTACTTCAAGTTCTTCACCGGCGACGGCCAGCCGTTGAACGAAGCCAAGGCCTATCCCAAAGAAGCCTGTTGGAACTGCCACAACGAGCATGGCGCGGCCGACAACACTTTCTCGCAGTTCTACCCGGCCGCCCGTGAGGCGCGGCCGGAACTGGCTAAGGCTCTCGCCAGCGTGAAAACGGCGCGTTGATCTACACAACCAATTCGGAAGAAGAAACCATTGCCCTCGGGCGCAGTTTGGCTGCGACTGCGCTCCCCGCGGCAGGCTTGGTGTTGTTGATAGGCAATCTCGGCGCAGGCAAGACGACGCTGGCCAAGGGCATCATGGAAGGCCGGGGCGTGGCGCGGCAGGACGAAGTCTCCAGCCCCACCTTCACGCTAATCCATGAATACGGGGATCCGCCGCGGGTCTATCACATCGATCTTTATCGGCTTGATGACGCCCGCCAAGCCGCCAATCTCGGCATTGACGATCTGCTGCTTGACGCCAAGGCGCTGGTGTTGATCGAGTGGGGCGAGCGATTCCCGGAACTCTGGCCCGCCGAGCGCACCGAGATCCGCATCGCGCGTACTCCCAACAGCGATCAGCGAACGGTCGACATCCGCGCGGCAAACGAGTCATAAGAGCCCGGCGCACGCTTGTTCATCCACTCGATGAAATTCTTGGCTACCGCCTCCAGATTCTTCATCACGAATGGATCTTGGAACGTTGTGCGCAGTTGAGGAAGTAGCTTCTGAACTCGCGTATAGACTAGCAGCAACTCGCGGTTGCTCTCAAAAAAGAGCTCCTCGCTCATCACGCCGGCGGTAACGAACGAGGCGGCCATGTCCCAGTAGGAAACCACTTGGCGATAGTAGGCATTTTCTTTGGAGCCGGGGGGGCACAGCTTCTGCATCTCCTCCATCGTCGACACGTGGAAGTTGGCCGTGAACCAGGCGCGCGCCTCGCGGGTGCGCTCTTCGCGCCGCATATCGTAGAGACGTAGGATCAGGTTGGCGTCGTCGTAGGTCGCCGTGGGAGTGAACTTGGCCATAAGCAATTAGAGTAACGCAGTGCGTCAGGCCGGAGAAGCGGTCGTGGGGCCGGAGGTGGTAGCGGCAGCATTGGCCAGTTTCGCCGCGCCCGTCTGCTGGTTGGATGCTACGCGAAATAGATCAAAAGCCAGTTTCTGTCCACGCACGTCTTCGATGGTGAATTGGTCCATCAGGAAGCCGGTCTTCAATGCGACGGTCTTGATGTCCTGGTAAGGCACGGAGTGACCCATCGTTTTGAACCAGCGGCGCGTGATGAACGTGATCTTCTTGTCCCGGAAGCAAAGGTATCCGATTGACCGGTTCAGACCGAGCAAGGATTTGGTGGCCACGGCGCGCACGCCTGCCGCCACGCCGGACTTGTTGGCGATCTCGAGCGGGATCGCGTCCACGTAAGTGTGTAGGAGATCCCACGTTTCGCGGGCCTTTGGCTCGGCGGCGGCCGTTGACGTCAGGCTGCCTTTGGCCGTCGGCGCCACCCCGGCCCACTTGTTGATCAGACTGCGCAAGGCTGACAGTTCCACCCGCATCTGACGCACCAACCCGGGCGCCACGTAGCCAATACCCGCCAAAAAGATCCCCAATAATCCGAGGAAGATTCCTGGATGGGCGCTGATGAACCATAATGCCAGTGGAGCGGCCAGGTCTTCGCCGGCACTCAGCATCCAGTTGGAATATGGCTCCGGACTGTGATTGACCGCAAACCGCGTGGCAGCCTTGGCCGAGTGCGTCGTCAGGGCTACGCCGCCGGTCAGCAGGGCCAGGATCACTTTGCCCACCGGATCGACGTTGCCCAGGGCCATGGCTGCCATGGCGATCGCCGCCAGCGGACGAATAAAAGTGTGGACCGAATCCCAGGCGCTGTCCACCCACGGGATCTTGTCGGCGAGGAATTCGATGAGACCCATCGCGCCGGCGGCACCCATCACGCGCCAGTCTGCCAATACCGTCATCGCCGCCATCGTTTCGTTGGGTGAGAACCAGTGGAAACGAATCGCCATTCCCAACGCCAGAATCGTCGCGTAGAGCCTGAAACCGGCCAGGAAGCCTAGACCCAGCGTTGAGCCCACCAAGCCGATAATATCGGGCGCGCCGGCCACGACCGCGCCGCCGGGGCGGAGCAACTTATCGAGGATTTCGGCAGGATTCACTATCACTACTTCTTATCACACTTCTGCACGAAGCGCGAGGACTGAGAGTGAAAGGATCGCGCGGCGGCTGGACCCGTCTCTGGCCCACCGGTTATCATAATATATTAGAGAACTTCCGGCCCGTTAGTTGCGTCTGTAAGTTCCAGGGAGCAAAACAGTTTGAAGACGAAGTGGAAAGTGGCTCTGGGTACGGTTGGAGCCCTGGCGATTGCCGGAGGAGTGTACGGCAGCATCCAGTACGGCAAACGGAACATCGTGACGGTGCAGACCGGCAAGACGGTGCGCCAGGATCTGACGGCTCTGGTGACGGCTTCCGGCGAGATCAAGCCGCGCAACTACATCAACATCGGGTCGAACGCCTCCGGACCGGCGCGCATAACCTCGATCCTCGTCGTAGAAGGTCAAAGCGTGCGCAAGGGGCAACTCCTGGCGCAATTGGAGAGTGTCCAGCCAGAGGCCGAGGTGGCGGCGCAGAAGGCATCGGTTTCAAGCTCTGAGGCCGAGTCCACGGCTTCCGAAGCGGGCCTGCAAGTTGAGGACGAGAACACCAAGTCGCTGGCCGCCTCGCTCGAGCGCAGCCAGGCGGAACTGGAAAAAGCCAAGAACAACTATGCTCGCATCGAGCGCCTGTTCAACGAGAAGCTGATTGCCCGGCGCGACTATGACGACGCGAAAATTAGCGTCGATGCCGCTGCGGCCGCCGTGCGGGAAGCTCAAACCAGGCTGCCTCAGGCCAAAGCCCGCCGGGCGCAAATGATGGCCAGCATCGCGGCCGCTCAGCGCCGTGTCACCCTGAGTCAAGCCAATCTCCGGCGTGCTCAGGATGTGCTGGCGCGCACTCAGGCGGTGTCCCCGATCGACGGCATGGTGACCAATTTGCCGGTGCGCATGGGTGAGACCGTCGTGCCAGGCATTCAGAATTCCGGGGCCAGCCTCATCATGACGATTGCGGACATGTCCTTCATCACCGCCGAAGTGAAGGTGGATGAGACCGACATCGTTAACGTCAAACTGGATCAGACTGTCGACGTGACAATCGACGCGATACCCAACCGGATCTTCAAAGGTAAGGTGATCGAGATCGGCAACACGGCCATCCTCCGCAGCACCGGCCTCGCCGCCTCGCAGAGCGCCATTTCCAGCCAGGAGGCCAAGGATTTCAAAGTGGTGGTGAAGCTGTTGGATCCGCCCGGCGAGATCCGCCCCGGCCTGTCCTGCACCGCCAAAGTAGTCACGGCGACGCGGCAAAACGTCCTGACGCTGCCCATCCAGGCCCTGGCCGTGCGCCAGCAAGGTGACCTTGATCCCGAGCCGAAAAAGGGCGAGACGCCCAAGACGCTCAGCCCCGCCGCCGAAAAGGAACGTAAGAAGGAAATGCAGGGCGTTTTCATCATCAAGGGTGAGCAGGCCAGGTTCCAAAAGGTCGAAACCGGCATTACGGGCGCCACCGATATAGAGGTGCTGTCCGGCCTCGGTGAGGGCGACGAAATCATCACCGGGAGCTACAAGGTGATCCGGACGCTCAAGAACGACGCCAAAATCAAAGTGGACAACAAGGCGCCCGTCAAGACAGAATCTTAAGTAGGGCCCGCCCGGGACGCGTTACCCACGCTCCCCCGGCGGCGTCTTGAAACCGAAGGGGATTTCCAACCGCTCATGTCGCGCTCAGCCACGCAAGAAACCGACGCTCAACTCGGCGAGCAACTTCGCCGGGACGGGGTCGTCATCCGCACCATTGAACTGCGCAAGACGTTCATCATGGGCGATCAGGAGATTCACGCCGTCAACGGCACCGATATTGAGATCCATCGTGGCGAGTATGTCGCCATCATGGGACCGTCCGGCTCGGGCAAGTCCACGCTGATGAACCTCATCGGTTGCCTGGATACGGCCAGCAGCGGCAAGTACTTCATCAACGGTAATTTGGTCAGCAACCTGACCGACGATGAACTGGCACGCATCCGGAACAAGGAAATCGGCTTCGTCTTCCAGACCTTTAACCTGCTGCCCCGCGCCACGGCGCTCCATAACGTGGAATTGCCGCTCATCTACTCCGGCATGCCCGCCGACAAGCGGCTCGCGCAGGCTCAATTCGCGCTGCGCCAGGTGGACCTGGAAAACCGCATGCACCACAAGCCGAACGAGCTTTCCGGCGGTCAACGGCAACGCGTGGCCATTGCCCGCGCCCTGGTCAACAACCCGTCGATTCTGCTGGCCGACGAGCCCACCGGTAACCTCGACACCGCCACCGGTATCGAAATCATGGGGCTATTCGAGCGTCTCCACTCGGCCGGGAACACTGTGATCCTGGTGAC
This sequence comes from Acidobacteriota bacterium, assembly GCA_043730365.1. Classification (GTDB taxonomy): domain Bacteria; phylum Acidobacteriota; class Terriglobia; order Bryobacterales; family Bryobacteraceae; genus VFZP01. Next base: position 6,036 of record JAYTKJ010000169.1, read on the forward strand.
GCACGAGCATGATATCGCCATGAACGCGCACCGCATTCTCTACATTCGCGACGGCAAGGTAGAGAAGGACGAACTGGTGAAGAAGTAGTTCCCGCATTTCAATGAGCCATGCTGAACGAGCTATCGGCCTCGTCAAGAGAGCCATCTTAGTTAGTCGTTGATGGGAGCCGCTCACCGGAGACCGTGGAGAACGGGTTCAATTTCTACATGAAGGTCCCCGAGATCAGCATGGGTATGCCATCCGTGTTTCGGACCGCAGGAGATTGTCGCTGTTCATCGCGACCGTCTCCTGGTAGAGTCCGACCCAGTTTTCGGCGAGGCTGGTGCTGATTCCGCTCCTGGCCACGGTGACCTGCCCGCCACGCGCCGCCGTGGTTGGCGTCACGGTCAGCGTCCCGAACCCCCGCTGCCGTACGCTTCGAACTCGTACACGCGGTAGTGATTCACCGAGATCGGCGTGGCATTCGAAAAACCGATGCGGACGCCGGTGGCGTTCACCGCATCGAAGCTGAGAGAAGCCCAGCCAATCTTCAGGCTGTCGTGGTTGTCGGCGGTCACGGTGCCGTTGCTGTTGACGCTGGTGGCCACTAGCGGTTCGGCGCCTTGGAAGCCGTTGGTCAACCCGCTCACCACGATCCAAGTCCGCTGACTCAACGGCGTCGAGGACGCGCTGGTGGTGTATTCGATCGTCAGGTTCTTGGCGATCAGTCCCGGCCCGCCCGCATCGTTGTCCTTGTAAAGGCGGATACGGTTGACGCTCGTGGCGGCCGCGAATCCGATGCCGAGGTACGACGGACTGACGCTATTGAACGACTCGGTGGTCCAGGTGAAGGTTGACGTATTTCCATCGATCGCGTTGTCCGGCAGGTTATTGGAGGCGCGTCCGTTCGGCCAGCCCGCGGCTGCGTTGGCCGTTACGCGCGTGGACGTGCCGCCGCCTGTGTTGCCTCCTCCTCCGCTGCCGTAATCGACCCGGGCCCGAATCGCAAAGTTCCCTGGCCGAATCCCCGGCAGGCTGTCGTACAGAAAGAAGTTCGTCCCATCGTTACCGACGTACGACCGTGCCGCGGACTGACTGGATACGTCGACCAAAGCCGGATACACGCCCTGCGGGTTGAGGACCGTGAACCCAACCAGGAAGGACCCGCCGCTCTGCACCGTGAGCGCCGGTACATCGAATTCGACGAAGTTGTTGAATGCCGTCACAGTCGTGTTGGTCAGGGCCAGCGGAACATTGCTCAACCGCGCACCGCTCCCCGCCGTGGAAGCAGACACAACCTGAATCGCCGAACCAAGAAGCAGGCCGTTCAAAGGCGCGCCACTGGCCGGAAACTGAATCAGCACCTTACGCAACGTGGCCGGATAGGAAGCGGGCGTGAGCCGGTTGACGAAGTAGCCCTGGACCCCGCCCTGGTTAAACCCGGTGGAGAGCTGGAACGTACCACCGTCCACCTGGAGGATTTCCATTCCCGGTCCGAGGGCGCCGCCGCCTGAGCCGCCGCCGCTCGCCCCGGCAAATCCATAGATTTCCACTTCCCTAAGGTGGAAGTAGAGCCTCGCGTTCGCTTCCAAACGGAGACGAACGTATCGCGCCGTGAAGGGAGCGATGGCCGGCGCCAACGGGCTTCCGCCGGCTCCCCAAATGGAATTGTCATGGCTGTAGACCGTGCGGAACGTAACGCCGTCGTCGGAGGCCTGCACGCCGATGCTACGGGCCCGATCGATAAATCCGGCGTCGATCCGGTTAAAGAGACGCAACTGGCAGATCGTGGAGGCCTGGCCGAGATACACTTGCCAATAGGGGTTGATCTCCTCGCCGGTGTGGAATCCGTAGTCAGGCTCGAGGATTCCATTGTTTCCCGCCGATGCGGGACCGTTGAACGCGGTGGAACTCTGCGAGGCGGGCTTTCCGAGAGCGATGTTGGTGGTGGAAGGACAGGCAGCCCCCGGGTTGCCGCCGTTTCCACCGCCTCCGCCGCCATTTCCCACGGCGAAGGAAATGTCGTCGGTGTATCCGTCGTTCGAGTCACCATTGACGCGGTTGAAATCCACCGTCACGCGGGCCGACCGCGCGCCAGCCGGAACATTGCCGGAGTTCGTGCGAAGGAACAAGCCCGTTTTGCCGGCACGGTCCGTGGGTGTGACGGGACCGAGAGTCACGCTCGATCCCACAGCCGATCCTCCCTGATTGAGGAAGGTGAGAGTCACCTTAGCGGCGTCCTGATCGCCCGCGTATCCGCCCAAATACGCACTGACGGTGAACGGCAGCGTCCCGGCGTCGATCTGCGTTGCATTGGACGCCAATGACACCACCTGGTTCATGGACGACGCGGCGCTGCCGCCGCCCCAGAAGAAGTTCGCGCCGCGATTGGGTGGACCCGGATCGGTTGGCGCAGGATAACCGCTGCCCGCGTTGTAGGAGCAGATCCCCACGCGCCCATCGGTGTTCCAACCGAAAATGGAGGCAAGTACCGTGCACCCGCTCACGGACGTGGCGTCGCCGCCGCCGTTCTGCAGCAGGTTGGGACCGACCGCGGTTCCACCCGTGCCGCCCCCTCCGCCGCCGCTTGCGGCCGCTCCGCTGCCAGACACATTCAACGTCACCGTGCCGCCGCCGGCCAGATTCAGAGTGAGCAGGCCCTGCTGGAAGCCCTCGGTGGCAGGAGAGAAGCGCACGTTGAGCGGGCCGGTCGCGTTCGGTTGCAGGGTGAACGTCAGCGGGTCCGCGCTGAACACCGGGTTGTCGCTCAAAATGGAATTGACCGTCACTGCCGAGGTTCCCGGATTCCGCGCCGTCAGCGTCACGGTAGACGTGGTTCGCACGTTCACCGAGAGGAAGTTCACCCGGCCACCGGCGTCGATGCCATTCAGCGAAAATTGCAGCGTGGCGCTCCCGGCGCCGGCTCCTGTTCCGCCGCTGGCGGCGGGACCATAGGCCTCGAATTCATGAATCTTGAAGTGGTTGAAGAACGTGGGGTTCGTCACGTTTGAGAACCCGATACGAAGACCGGTCGCGTTAACGGCGTTGAACGTGAGCGAGGCCCAGCCGCTGGTGAAGCTACTGTGCGAATCGCGAGTGACCGTCCCATCGGAGTTAACCGCGACAGCCGTCAGCAACTCGGTCCCATTGAAACCGTTGGCGAGGCCGGTGACGCGAGTCCACGTGCGCGACTCCATCGCCGTGGAAGCGCCCGTCGTCGTGTATTCGATGGTCAGGTTCTTGAAGAAGTCGCTGAGCGTGCCGCCACCGCCGTCGTTGTCTTTGAAGAGGCGAATCCGGCTGACGGATTTGGCGGAGCCGAAGTCCACGCCAAAATACGACGGGAACAAGGTGTTGTTGGGATTGGTGGTCCAGGTGAATGTGCCGGTGTTGCCGTCCACCGCGTTCGGCGGAGGATTGTTGAAGTTGCGCTCGTTGGGCCAGCCGCGCGCCGTGAGCGGCGTAATTTTCGTCGAAGAACCGGACTCCGTTCCGCCGCCCGTACCACCTCCTACTGGAAGCGTTCCGGGGCTCTCGGCGGTGGAATCCGCGGCACTGGCAACCACGATGGTGATCCCGCTTTCCGCGCTCATGCCGGCGCTGTTCGTGGCTGTGGCAACCAGCCGGTGACGTCCGACGGAGAGTTGCTTGGTGGACAGGATGGGCCCGTCCCCGAGTACTCCATCGCGGTCCGACTTCAAAACGACCTTGGTTCCGCCTGCTTCTCCGCCCTGACGGTCGAGGACAGGCGCGTGGATGGTGATCGTTTCTCCTACCTCGAAAATCTCTCCGTCGCTGGGAGCAAGCACCGCCACCTGAGGCGCCTTAGACGGAAGGTTTAGCGAGCCGGCGACGGCATTTGCCGAGTTGGCGCCGTCATTGGCGATCACCAGGATGCTTCCGTTCTGGCCGCCGGGCACTAGCGCGGTGTCGAATTCGAATTCGCTCGAGCTCAGATCCACGGCCAGCGGAATCCAACTCTCGCCGCCGTCGGCCGAATACAGGACGCTGTAGGTCAAGGGATCGCTATCGATGTCCGCGCCGGTCCACAGCACCTTCGTGACCCCGCTCAGCGTGGCTCCGGGAGAAGGCGACACGATCTGGACAATCGGTGGATTGGGCGTGATGTTCCGGGTTGCCACCACCACCCCCTGCTTCTTGACCACGATTCGCGCCGATCCCGGGTAGAGCCGGAGGGTCACGTCGAAGGTTGCCTGTCCCATCGGCGTGGCACGATGGACGGCCCGGAAGATTGGATCGAATCCATCCGCGGCGAGCGTCTGTCCGGAGCCGTCCTGAATTTCGACGGTATAGGCAGCCGGCGGCAGTTCGGCTTCGGCCGCCGAGGGCCCGGGCAAAATGCCGTTACCGCGCAAAGCCGGCAGGAACTTGACGGCATCGGTCTGGCTCAGCCAACCGCGTACTTCGATGAAGTCAACTGCTTCGGGGTCGGCCGGCAGGCCGATCGAACGTGCGCCCTTCGGCGCTGAGTTGGTTCCCGGCGCCTGAGGCAGCTCGTTGAACTGAGGGTACAGATAATTCCAGTTGAAGAGGTTCACCCATCGAAAAGGCCGGTCCGAGTTCCCCATGAAATCCCGTTTGACTATCTTTCGCCTTTCGGCGAGGTCGTTCGCAAAAGGCCGCACGGAGACGGTCCCTAGCATGGTGTCCATGTGGCCGTCCTCCACGGCGCATCCGTCGCCATAGTCGCACACGCCGGCGTTTTGCTCCGGGAGCTTGGGGTTTCTCTGAAACCCTGCAGCCGTGTAGGTGTCACCGAACCAGTAGTGATGCCCGAGTTCATGGGCGAGGGTGCGCATCGTATCGTCCACAACCTTACCCGCGACCTCTTGCAGCAGGATCACCGAGCCCATGCCCCAGCAACGAAATAGGTCAGGTCCAACGTTAAGATTTCCGAAGAGCGAGCCCGGCCCGCACTGGGACCAGCCATTGTCGAGAGGGCTCGTCGAGAAATACATCAGGTGCGTGTACGGCGAGTTCGGCGTGCCCGCCTTCCTGGGAGACGGGCGTCCGTACAACCCGAGTTTGATCCCGGCCTCGACCAGGCCCAAAGTCGCGTCCTCTATTTTGTCCGCAGGCTCCTGGCCCTGCCAGCGTACACCGGTGGGGAACACCTCGGCCTGAATGGAGTCGCGGCTCGCCGGATAAGTTGCCCGCACGAACTCCACCCACTGCAGCAGTTGGGCGTCGGTCACTTTGGCCCGATCCGCCGGGTCGACGAATAATCCGATCCGGACGCCGCCGGCGGGTGTGGAGACACGCGTTCGTCCACGCGGATCATGGTCGGGCGGTTTGGTGCTTTTCCGGAAGGAAAGCACGGACGAACCATCGGATGTGAGCGCTGAGGTGGACAGCAGGTCACCCGAGGCCACAGTCTCGGGGAACACATCCGGCTTGCGCGGGTCGATTTGGAATTCGAACGAAAACAGCCCCTCTTGCAGCAACCCGATGTTGCCGAGGGTAAAGAAGAAATTGAGGGCGTCCTTGCCAGCCTGGCGTGTCGTCTCGAAGTAGCCCCCGCCGCCGTTCACGCGCAGGCGTTTCTTGGGCTTGAAGGGAGAGAGTGCGAACAACGTTCCGTTCTTGAAGAGATTCAATCGTCCGGTGACTCGCTCTTTTCCCTGCTCGCAGCCCTCGCTATTGGCCTTGGGCCGGTTGCATTCGATGCGCACGCGCACGACAGTATTGTGGTCGGCGAGGCACGGCCGTTTGAGGTCGCACGTCATCGGGACCCCTTGGTTGATTTCCAGGCTGATGGCGAGGCTGGAGACAAAGAAGGCATCCTTCCCGGTGATTTTTCCGCCGGAGGGACCGGTGATCACTACATCTCGCGGCCCTTCCTTAAGATCCCCGAATCCGGACAGCAACACCTCGATCTCGGTCGAACTCTTGAATTCGGCTCGATCGACAACGAAGTCCGATCCGAGCGAGACGGTTCCGCTCGTCGGGAGGTTCGATCCGCGAATCGTCGCCCGGAGCGCCCCGGCGATGCCCCGTTGAGCGTACGGGGCGCTGAGGCTGTTCGTGGCCACCGACGGAGAAATCGTCACCGGCTGGCACGCATCGGCCTGCCGGCTCGTCTTGGCTTGGCCCTCGGCTGTCGCCGGAGCGGTGCACGATGAAGCCGGTCCCCACTGAAAATCTACGATATAGTTGGCCTCGACGAAGTTATTGTTGGTTGTCAGAATGTCGAAGCGAATCTTGGTGGAGTAAGGACTGCCGGACTCGTTATACGGCAGATAGTCGAAATCGCACGTGAAGGTCGCCGCCGTCGTTTGCGGGACAGGGCATTGCTGGACGAACGTGTTGCCGAGCTTGACTAGCTTCACGCCGTCCTGGCTGGTCGCGATCAGAAAGCGGCCAAAGCCCGCCAAGGTGTGCGTGATGGTCACCGTGGCCGGACCCAGGCACTTCAAAGTGGTGGGACCCGGACAGTTGATGACCGGCAGCGAGGCCGGTAACGAGGCCGTCACGGTTCCCTTGCCTTGCCCCTGAGCGCCCGTGATCGTGACGGTACCCGGCACCGTAGCCACGCCGGGCGCTGCTGAAGGTAATAATGGCGCCAACTGAACGGACTGCGCGGCAAGACAGGTCAACGTAGCGCAGAGCAAAAGCGCCTGACCAAATGAACGGATCCCGCTACGTTTCATGCGGCTCCCCCATCGCCGCGGAATTGCGGAACCGGCGGCGACTCGATCATCCTATCAGAACGATTTCCAGGCTGCACGGTCCGTGCCGGATCTGCTCCCGCATTGTGCTCTGCCGAGGAATGTCGCGACCGGAAGGAGAAGGGCGAACTGGTCAAGAAGTTCTATTCTATCCGGAAAGCCCCATCCGCAGTTTCAGGTCGGAGACGCGTTCGCGTGCCACCGGCAACTCGGTCTTGCCGTCCTTGAGCCGCACGATCATGCGCCCGCCGAACCACGAGTGAAGCTCGCGGATCTCACTCACTTTCACCAGCGTGCCCCGGTGAATGCGGAGGAACAGGACCGGGTCCAGGCGCTGCTCCAGATCGCTGATGGTTTGGTCCAGCATGTAGTGCTTGGCCGCCGTGGCCGCATAGGTCAGTTTGTCCTTGGCGTAGAAATAGGTCACCTCGGCCACTTCCACAAACTCTACTTTGTCACCCGTGCGAGACGCCACGCGCGCCGGATACTTCGCCAGCAACTTCTCGAGTAGTCCCGCGATATTTTGCCTGGGTGTGTCGCCCTTGCCGCCCAGCATCCTCTCCAGCTTGCTCAGGGCCCGCGCCAGTTCGGCAGGCTCTACGGGCTTGAGTAGATAATCGATCGAGTTGGCTTGAAACGCACGCAAGGCGTATTGATCGAACGCCGTCACAAAGGCAACGAGCGGCGGCGAGGCCAGCCGCGCGAGCAGCTCAAAACCGTTGAGGCCCGGCATCTCAATATCGAGAAACAACACGTCCACCGGATTCACGTTCAACCAGTCCGCCGCGGCCAACGGATCTGACGACGAGCCCACAATCTCGGCGCGCCCGGTTTCTTCCAGCAGCCGCGCCAAACGTCTCACGGCGAGCGGCTCATCGTCAAGCAGATAGGCGCGCATCGGCCTCCACCGCAGCCAGCGGCACGGCGATCGAAACACCTTCACGGGTGATCTGGAGCCCTCCGGCTTCGCCGAACAACGACGCCAGCCGGGACTGTAAGTTATCAAGCCCGTGGCCCTTCGGCAACGGGACGCCCGCCGGAATGCCAGGACCATCGTCGTTGACCGTGATCACCAGCCGGCCGGAGCGCTCCCGGGCCTCGATGCGAATCTGGCCGCCCTCCAGGCGGGGCGACACCGCAAACTTCACCGCATTCTCCACCAGCGACTGTACCGAGAAGGGCGGCACTGCCGCGGAGGCGAGCGCGGGCGGAAGATCGAGCGCAAAGCGGAGCCGCCCGCCGAAGCGGGCCTGCTGGATTTCCAGATAGTCTTCCACCATCTTCATTTCGCGCTCAAGCGAAATCAGGCTGGCCTCTTGGGTGTCGAGCGAGGAGCGCAAGAGCGAGGCGAGCTGCCCCACCAATTGTTCGGCGCGGTCTGGATCTTCGCGGATCAGCGAAGCAATCGAGTTGAGGGCATTGAACAGGAAGTGGGGCTGAATCCGGGATTCAAGGGACGCGAGCCTGGCACGGGATACCTCGAATTCCTGAATTCGCAGGAGGTCATCCGCCTCCTTGATCCGGGCGCGATAGGAGCCGAAAACAGAAGCGCCGATGCCGATGATCAATGTGATGATGGCGGCTGAGCGGTAGAAATTCATCACCGTCGGCCAGTATTCGAAGTTCCGCCCAGGGTAGATAAAGGCCAGCAGCACGGCCGTGGCCGCCATGCATCCCAGAAATCCCACCACCAGGAGCGTGAGCACCAGAATCGGCCAATGCAAACGCTTCAGTCGCCAAAACAAGGTACGCCGGATGGTGATATCGCACAGCCATCCGATGCTGTGCGATATCACCAGATTGACCACAAAGACGCGGCCGAGATCGCGCCCCGCGGCACCACCCTGAAACCAGAAAAAAGCGGTCAAGACGATCGCGATGAGCGTGTTGAAAATCAGTTGGCCGACGATCGCCTTCATCGTCTTCTTACTTTACGTGACAGCCAATGCAGTTGGCTTGGGCCGGCGGGAGAGGTTGGCGCGTTTGCTTCCACGCTGCCGCGCGTTCTGCATAAGGCGTGTCTTTCGATGTCTCCGCCAGCAGCGCGAAGAACTCGTCTGCCTTGGCCGTGTTGCCCTGGCGCGCATAGGTGTCGGCGATGCCGAACAGTAGCTCACCGCGCGGATGAGTGCCCATCTTGTCCAGACTGTTTTTCTGCAATTCGTAAGCGCCCAGGAAGTCCGACAGAGCCTTCTCACGAAGACTCGGCACCACCGGGTTGGCCGCCCCCATGATTCGCGCCGCCGCCATCATCGTGGAGCCACGTGGAATACGGACGGCAAGGTTGCCGGGCTCAAGCTCCACCCGCGGTCCATCTCGGCGATGGATTTGCCAAACAGGGCCATGCCTTTGTTGGGATCGCCGTTCTGAAACGCCTGACCGGCCTGAAAGAACATCCCGGAACCATGCCAGACGAGCGCTTCGGCGTGATTGGGGTTCTGCTCGAGGACGGCCTCGGCGGACTTCATGCCGCGCGCCATGGCCTCGGCGTTGCCTCTCAGACCGGCGAAGAAGTCGTTCCGGATGATGTGGTCAAGGCGCACCGGTTCGGCGGCCCAGACCAGGGTGGCGCCGGCCAGGTATGTGGCGGCGGTGAGTGCGTGAGTCAAGTTCATTTGTTTGGATTCTCCTTGCAGGATCATGATGCGGCAGGTTGCCCGCGCCAGTGCCGGGCCTCCGGCGAACCGCCCTATTCCGCCGACGAACCGCCCGCAGACTACGATAGAGAGTTGCGCCAATGGATTCCGTCGGTCACCATGCTGCTGGTCTCGCTGATCAGCTACATTGACCGCAACACGCTCGCGCTGCTGGCGCCCACCATCCTGGCCGAGACCGGTCTGAACGCCGAGCAATACGGCTGGATCATCTCGGCCTTTTCGATTGCCTACATGGTGAGCAATCCGGTGTGGGGCAAACTTCTGGACCGGTTTGGCCTGCCGCTTGGGATGACCGTATCGGTCTCCTTCTGGACGTTGGCCTCGATGGCACACGCCTTCGCCCAAGGCTTCTGGAGTTTTGCGTTGGCGCGCCTGGCGTTGGGTTTTGGCGAGGGCGCGACGTTTCCCGGCGGGTTACGCGCCGCCGTGCAATCGCTCCCCGCGCATCTTTGCAACCGAGGCGTCGCGATTTCGTTCAGCGGGGGGTCACTCGGCGCTGTCATCACGCCGCTCATTATCACGCCCGTAGCCAAGGCTTGGGGATGGCGCGGCGCATTCTGGTTCACCGGACTGGTGGGCGTCATCTGGCTGATCATATGGTTCTTCGTCAGCCGCCGCCCGGATATGCAAAGCGCCGCCACGCAGGTAACCTCCACGTCGGCGATCCGCTGGCGAGACCGGCGCGTGTGGGCCTTCATGGCCGCCTATTCGCTCGGCGGCTTCCCGCTGGCTTTCGTGCTCTATCAATCGGCGCTCTACTTGAATAGAGCGCTGGGCATGAGCCAACTGGAAATCGGCCGGGTTCTGTGGGTTCCCCCGCTCGGCTGGGAAGTGGGCTATTTTGTCTGGGGCTGGCTCACCGATACCGCGCTGAGCCGCACCTCGTCGCCGCTTCGCGCCTATCGCTGGTTGATGGGTGTCGCCATGATTCTCTCGCTGCCGCTGGCCTTCGTTCCACATTGGGGACGTCCCAGCCTCGAGTTGATTTTGTTTGAGCTCTTCTTTGCCATGTTCATCGCCGCTGGCTTCGTGATCGGGCCCATCAGTTACGCGACCCGTGTTTTCTCGCGACGCAATGCCGGGTTGATTGCGGGCCTGGGTGCGGGCTCCTGGGGCGCGTTCGTGGCGCTGGTGATGCCGCGTATCGGCCGGCTGTTTGACGGCAAGGATTACGCGACGGCCTTCTGGCTGACGGCGCTTTGCCCGGTACTCGGGTACGCGGTTTGGTACGTACTCAACCTGGAGGTGAAGTTCGATGAGTACGAAACAGAAATCGGTGCGTCGTAGTTTTTGGTTGGCGCCGGAGTTGCCGCCGGAGCGGCGGCAGCCCAGGTAACGGCGGTGGCAAAGTGAAGGCGCCGGGCGGCTATCGTATCGGCACATGTATTTCAGCAGCGGCCTCGCCAGCGTGCGTCCTGAAGCGCGCAAGGACCCGCTCGCCCTCGGCGGCGATATCAAGGAGCAGACCCCACACCACCGCGTTCCTCGCCGATGCCAAGACGCAGAAGCCGGCCTTTAACGAAGCTAGCCGAATACTTCCACCGAGTTGGGCGCGATTCTCCCCGGAGGCGCAGACATTGGTGGCGATTGAATCGTGGCGTGGGCACCATTGAAAAAAATGCTGGCGACAGCAACCTTGGTAAAGGACCCGCCGGCCTATAGACTCCAGAGTTTCCGGCACTGATCTTTAATGGCTCGCTTGGTGTGCTTGGAGGCCAGCAGCCCACGCTGGACTCGTTCAAGAAGTTGTGGCGCACAGCCATCGAATTTCTTCCAATTATTCCGCGCTACCAAAGGGGCGGTCAGCGCCACCTCAATCGTACGGACGTCAAGGTTAGCCGCCTTGGCATAGTTGACGACGGATCGCTTCTCGATGAACGGGTGATCTCCCACCTCGAGGATGACCGTGGTGTCGGCGATATGATCACCCATGCTGGTGACATTGACGCAACAAGCCCTGCCATCTACATCTGGCGGGGTGAGCACGATCCAAAGGTGGCGAGTTGGGTTGTCCGGCGTCGGGATGGAAAATGGGTCCCCTGGCTGCAAAGCGAGTTTCCCGCCTCTGTGAAATCAGCCCGCAGCCAAGACTCAGTGAACTTGCTCACTCGCAGCCAAGACTCGGTGAACGTGCTCACTGGCCTCAAGATCAAAGAGAATGGCCTCAATCTGCTCCGGCGTTTTCTTCCCGAACCGAAGAATGTCAGCATAGCGAATCGGGATGCGACCGCCTTGGGGATCCTCCCATTCGGGCAGTTTGCGGGCTTCCTCAACAATGTCCCATCTACTGAGATTGCCGTAGAGGTTGAAGACTTCGTCGAGCAACTCTTCCTCAGCTTCCGAAAGCTCGCCACTTAAGGGATCGACAACCATTTTGACTTCGTGATCGCCGCAAGGCTCGAGATGCTCTTCCCAGAAATGAGACTCTTGCGGGGATGCACCCTCCGTGATGAGATCGTGGACTCGACTAAGAACCGGGCCTCGATCCATCGAGTAAAAAATGTCCGCTGTGATCGGACTTCCCCATCTCAGCAGGGCTTCCCGATCGGAAAAATATAGCAGCTTGATGAGCTTCACATAACTCATATAGCCTTGCTCGCGTCGCTTGATCAAGTGAGCCGCAGCTTGCGTTGCTTTGGTTTCATTGAACCGCATACTCATAGCATACCAGTCCTCGCGTACACGGCCAGAGGCTGCAAGGCGTTCATTCTGATAGCGTTCGGCTGAAATGATCGGTAGCTTTATGTGCGCCTTCGCTCGGCGCCGCCGGCCTCGTGCTCGGGCCCATCAGTTACGCGACCCGTGTTTTCTCACGACGCAATGCCGGGCTGATCGCCGGACTGGGCGCTGGCTCCTGGGGCGCGCTGGCGGCACTGGTGATGCCGCGCATCGGCCGGCTGTTTGACGGCAAGGATTACACCAGGCCTTCTGGCTGACGGCGCTTTGCCCGGTGCTGAGGTACGCGGTCTGGTACTTACTCAATCTGGAGGTGAAGTTCGATGAGTACGAAACAGAAACCGGAAACACAACTTGAGCCTGTCCCGCGCCGTCACCAACACCCCGCCCGTCCAAAACAACTCGAACCACCCCGCCCCCATAATGAGCGCCGCGTATTTTGGTATGTTCTCAATCTGGAGGTGCAGTTCGATGAGTACGAAACAGAAATCGGTCCGCCGCAGCTTTCTCGTGGGCGCTGGCGTTGCCGCCGGAGCGGCCGCAGCCCAGGTGACGGCGAGTGGCAAAGTGAAGGCGCCGGGCGGCTATCGCATCGGCAACATGTATTTCAGCAGCGGCCTCACCGGTGTGCGGCCTGAAGCGCGCAAGGATCCGCTGGCCTTCGGCGGCGATATCAAGGAACAGACCCACAATATCCTGAAGGCTCACAAAGCAAACCTGGAAGCGATGGGTTCTTCACTCGACAACGTTGCCAAAGTGACCGCGTTCCTTGCCGACGTCAAAACCCAGAAGCCAGCCTTTAACGAAGCCTACGCCGAATACTTCAAGAAGGACGCTCCGGCGCGGACGGCGTTGGGGGCGATCTTTCCGGAAACGCAAACTTTGGTTGAGATTGAAGTAGTGGCGTGGGTGCCATAGTGGGAGTATGAACCAGCCTCTCGATCCCGGCCCCATCCTCCAAACGGCCTTCGCCTTCTGGTCTTCCAAGGTGCTGCTCACTGCCGTCGACTTTGGCGTCTTCACCAAGCTGGACGATCGCCGAGTTACCGGCGCCGAACTGGGAGCCGAACTCGGCCTGCACCCCCGCGGCATCGCCGATTTCTTCGACGCGCTCGTCGCGATGAAATTTCTGGACCGCGAAGGCGATGGCCCCTCCGGGAAGTATTTCAACACGCCCGCCAGCGCGCTCTATCTCGACAGCCACAGCCCTCGCTATGTCGGCGGCATTCTGGTGATGCTCAACGAACGGCTCTTCAAGTTCTGGCACGATTTGCCCGAGGCGCTACGCACCGGCAAACCGCAGAACGAATCCAAGCACGGCCAGAAGGGCGTGTTTGAAGAACTCTACGCCGAGTTGCCGCGGCTGGAACAGTTCATGGGAGCGATGACGGGCCTGTCGCGCATCAACTTCGAGGCCTTCGGCGAGAAGTTCGATTTCTCGCCGTTCAAAACGGTTTGCGACGTGGGCGGCGCCACCGGCTTACTCTGTATAGAAGTCGCTAAGCGGCATCCGCACCTGCATTGCACCTCGTTTGACCTGCCGCCGGTGGAGCCAATCGCGCGCAAGCACATTGCGGCCGCCGGACTGAGCGATCGCATCGGCACGGCCGGAGGTGACTTCTTTGCCGACCCACTGCCCAAGGCGGACCTCATCACCATGGGCATGATTCTGCACGACTGGAATCTGGAAAAGAAGAAGCAACTCATTCGCGCGGCTTACGACGCCCTGCCACCCAACGGCGCGTTGGTGGCCATCGAGGCCATCATCGACGATGCCCGCCGCGAGAATATTTTCGGCCTCCTCATGTCGCTGAACATGCTGATCGAGTTCGGCGAGGCGTTCGACTATTCCGCAGCCGACTTCCGCCAATGGTGTGGGGAGATCGGCTTCAAACGCTTTGACGTGATCCACCTTGCCGGTCCCTCCAGCGCAGTGGTGGCCTACAAATAGCGGCTATCGAGGCGGCCGCGTGGCGAAAATTACCGTGCCAAACGCTTCCGGCGTGTGGAATGACTTGGCGGGCGGGGGAATGGGCGACCACGTACTTGCCTGCGGATTCGTCTTGCCGCCCAAGCGTTGCAGGTTGAGACGCCACCGGTCGCCCTCCTGCGGCGGCATATGCGCGGCGTCGTGGGCGAAGTTGCGGAGCGGGATCGCCGCTTCCACAATCCACTCGCGATCCGCCGCCGACTCTTCTTTCTTGTCGAGCCCATGGTAGGTGGCGCGGTAACTCACGCCTTCCGGGTCCCATGTCGGCCCAGCCGTCCACCAATCGGACTTATTGCGGTTGAGCATCGTGCCGATAGCGTTGATCTCAAAGGTGTAGTAATTCGCCACCTTCGCCGGATTGGGGGCGATGAAGATCTCGACGCAATCGTCCTTGGAAACGGGACCGTGGCGTTGGCGCTCGAAGGCCGAGATGTGGCGATCCGATGCCCGCCAGGAGACGTAAAGATTCTGGTCGTCCCACAGCAGCTTGGCGACGGTGGGCTCCTTATCTCCGGAGACATACCAGTTGAAGTGGAAGTCTCCGGCCGGAGGCGCCGCCTTCCACGCGGGCTCGTTGAGCTTGCCGTCTATGACGATCGGCGAAGTCGCGCGATAGATCCGGTACTCAACGGGCGATTGCTGCGCGCCGGCCAAGCCCGCCATGAGCACAAGGGCAAAGCAACTCCGCATTGGCGCCTAGAAATACAGCTTCAGCCCGAATTGGAAGAGCCGCATCGGCTGCCGCAGACCACGGACCTCGCCCACCCGGGGCGCATCCGGTATGATCGAATCGTTCGTGGCGTAGCCCAACCCGTTCGGCACTCCAAATTGGGGAGTGTTGAAGATGTTGAAGCCTTCGGCGCGGAACTGCAGTTTGCCGCGCTCACCCAAGGGCTTGAAGGCCCAGTTCTTGCCCATAGATATATCGAAACTCTTGAGGCCTGGCGTAATCAGGACGTCTGTCGCCGCGTTGCCATAGTGGCAAAGTTCCGGATGATTCTGGATGTTGCACTCAGTGCGGCGGAAAGCGGTGAAGTCAAACCATTTCTGGCGGCTTGCCTCGCCGAACAACCGGCCGTCGGCGACGCGGTCCGGGTAGGAGCCGGAGTTGGTATTCAAATTCCCGCCGCCCAGGGCGAACGGGAAGCCGGTCCGGAACGTGGCGATACCGCTGGTTTGCCAGCCGCCCAGTACGGCGCGGGTCAGGCCCTTGGAGTTCCGGAAAATCGGTACTTCCCATACGTAGTTGATGACTACATTGTGGGTAACATCGAAGCCGTAACGCCCGCGATTTTGGCGCCGGTTGTTCGGATCCTGGTAGGTCGGGTTCACGTTACCCGCCGGGTCATTCCGTCCATAGCCTTCGCCGATTGCCTTGCCGAACGTGTAAGCCAAGCCCGCTGTGAACCCTCCCGAGTACCGCTTTTGCGCTTGCACCTGCAGGGCATGATAGCTGGCATTGCCGAAGCTGTCCAGGTAGCGAATATTCCCCAAGAGCCGCGCCTGATCGCCTTCCCCCTGGCTGATGTATGCTTGCCACGGACGGCGGCTATTGAAGTCCGTATTCGTAGAGGGAAGCGCCGGTGAATTGAAGTTGCCGATGGTGTTATCCAGGTGGCTCGTCTTGCTGCCCACATAGCCAACTGTCACGATCGTTTTCCAGAGTAACTCGCGTTGAATATCGGCGCTCCACTGCACCACGCTGCTGTTCTTGTTATCCGGCGTGAACGCCAGCACGTTAGTGCGAGCCGCGGCGGTGCCTTGACCCGGGAAAGGATTGTCCAACGTCAGCACGGGTTGGCCAGGCGTGAAGCGCCGCGTAGTGGCCGTGTAATCCCGGCCACCGTAACTGATCGGAATCGTGAGGGCAGCCTGATCCACCTGGTTAAAGCCAAACGTTCCAGAGTAAGGCGGCTGCAAGTCCAGAATCGTCATATTGTTCATCTGTTGAACGTTGGCGAACCAGCCACCACCCGCGCGCAGGACCCACTTGTCTGTGAATCGATAGGCGATGCCCACCCGCGGCATGAAATAGCGGTTATCGGTGCGGTAGGCGTCGAAGTCCTCATTCGGTCCGGGAATGACCGTGGGAAGCATACGGCCGTCCGAGGCCTTTGACAGGATGTCCAAACGCAGCGAACGCCACTTCTTGTTGACGTCGTGCGGGACCTGGAAAAAGTCCCAGCGAATGCCCATGTTGACAGTCAACTTCCGGGTGGCTCTCCATTCATCCTGGAAGTAGGCGCCGAAGCGGTTCTGCCGCGGAGCCGTCCAGGTAAGCCCTTCGGCGCTGGAACTGGCTGAGGGGTAACCCTGTAGGAAGCCGGCCAAATTGTAACCGCCCGGACAGCAACTGAGGTTCCCCAAAGGAACATTGGCGGCGGCGCGATCCAGGCCGTAGCGTAGGTACTCGAAGCCCGTTTTGAAGTTGTGCGAGTTCCGCATGAAGGACAGGTTCTCGGAGAATTGATAGATGCCATTGAGATCGAACCGCGCACCGCCATCACTGCCGATGATTCCCGTGGGCGGGATACCCGTTTCGTCCGGGCGGAACTTGCGATTGTTGGCCACGGCCACGCGAAACTGTCCAAGGCCCAACGTGTCGGGATCGAAATCGGTATTGCTCCGTAGGCTCGTCTGGTCGTTATTCACCTTGTTGAAGCCGACCCGAAACTCATTGAGCGTGGTGGCGCTGAACGTATGCAGATATTGGAAGGCCACGTTGTAATTCTGGATGCGCTGGGTGCTGGGGAAATTCGGATTGATGTCGTTAATCCGGTAGTCTCCGTGCATCGTGGCGAAGCGCCCGAAGATCTTATCCTTGCCGCTGAACTGGTGATCGATGCGGGCGAAGTACTGATTCTGATAAAGAATATTCGGAACCGTGCGAATGACGTTCACATCCAGAACATCCTCTGGAGCAAATAGAGGTAGCGGCAGATACTTGTTGATGAAGTTCTGGGCGTTCTTGTTGATACGGCTGGGCGGCACGATGTTAGAGATGTTACCAGCCGCGTCGCGGAACGGCTCTCCGGTCAGCGGGTCGTAGACGATGGTGGGAGCGCGCACGGGGACGCCATTGCGAATCAGCGGTGTCAGTAGAGCGGAAAAATCGCCGTTACGAAATGCGGCCGGAAACCAGAAGCCTTGCTGGACGGACTCCTGTGTCTCGCGTGTTCCTTCGAAGTTGAAGCTCCAGAAAGTCTTGTCTTTCCCCTTGTAGAAAGGCAGCATGACCGGGCCGGCGAGCCACGTTCCAAACTGATTGCGGCGCAGGCGGTTCTTTGACTGTTGCGCCGAGCCGGCGGGAAGCTGGAAGTTCAGAAAGTAATCCCTGGCATCGGCCGCGTCGTTGCGCATGAATTCAAAGAAGGCTCCGTGCAACTGGTTGGTGCCGGACTTCAGGGCGATCTGGATGTTGGCGCCATTGTTCATACCGTACTCGGCTGAGTAGGAACCGGTCTGCACTTTAACCTCTTCGATCGCGTCGATCGAAGGATTGAAATAGACCGTGTTAACCAGCGGCTCACTGGCGATCACACCATCGAGAGTGACGCGCTGATTAGCGTCGCGCTGGCCGTTGGCGCTGATCTGCGTTGCGCCGGGGAAGAAGGATCCGGCGGTCGAAAGCGGGCTCAGCCCCATGCGCGTGCCGAACTGCACGCCCGGAGTCAGGATCACCAGGCTGGCGAAGTTACGGTTGACCGTGGGCAGCTCAACCACGCGAGTTTGATCGATGGTGGATCCAAGCGAGGCATCGTCGGTCTTCAGTTCAACGCCAGTGGCCTGGACCTCCACCCGGTCGGTGATCGCACCCACCTCGATCCGCACATTGACGCGCGCCTTCTGCTGGTACTCGACGTGAACGCCCGTCTTGACTTGGGACTTGAAGCCTTCCATCGCGACCGTGACAGTGTAGTCGCCGATTTCAATCAGCGGAAAGGAATAGTTGCCGCTGGAGTCAGTCGTCGCCGTGCGCCTTTCGCCCGTCTGCACGCGGAGGAGTGTAACCTTTGCGCCGGGCACAATGGCGTCGCTGGTATCCGAGACGGTTCCCAGCACTTCGGTCGATGTTGTTTGCGACACCAGGGGAGCCAAGCATAGGCAAATGCCAGTGGCTATCCGCGAAAGAGACTTTCTCATAAACCATGCCTCCTCGAGACGGATTTGCAGATCCGTTCGCCAGCAAGTATACACCTCCATGCGGGGGCGGAAGGGGCTGCACCGCAATTTTACGAGTGCAGCGAAACTGCGGACTCTCCGATGCGTTAGCAGGCAAGCCCCATCAAAGCTATCCATTTGGTGAGCCTTGGCGGTGCGCCGCGGCAGATCTCCTTTGTTTCCAAAGGCGGCCAGTCCTCGCGACATGGCCCACCACCTGCAATAGGGTATGGCACAGGAGAAAACCAATGAGAAGCTCAATTCTGATCCTCGCCGCCGCCCTCGTCGCCGCCTATGCTCCCCGGGCACATGCCCAGGCCGCGCTGCCCACCAGACTGGTGATCACTGTGCCATTTGCCTTTAACCATTCCGGCAATCCCATGCCCGCCGGCCGCTATGAAGTGGCTTCGGGTGTCGGAGGCAGCTTGTGGATCAAGACCGGAGGGAAAACAGCGATCTCCTTGTTCCGCTCCCGCACGGTGGAGCCCGACGCCAAGGGCCGGCTGCGGTTTGACTGCTACGGCGAAACCAACAAGTGCTTCTTGCGCCAAGTGATCGCACCCGGTTCGGATGTGGCACTGACGTTCTCGGTAAGCAAGGAAGAGAAAGAATATATGCACGCCGAGGAGCCGCGGGTGGCGTACGTGTTCGTCGAATCGGCCGCCTCCGCGTCGTCCGCTGAATGACTCACTGGGGTGGCTGCTGCCGAGGCAATTTGAGCTTGGGCAGCCGCGGCAACCGGATGCCCGGCCGAGGCTTGTCCTCCCCTTCCTTCCGCTCGCTTCCTGGCTGCCGTTGCCCTTCGCCCGCCAGCCGCGATAGCGCCAGACGGGCCTCGGCACCGGGACCCGCCGCCCGCCCCTGGTCAACGTCGTAGTCGCCCCCGCCCCCGGCCCGCGTAGGCGCCACACGAGTTGGCGCCACCGCCCACTCAAGAGCCAGTTCATATTGCTGCTTGGCCTCGGCCCGTTCGCCGCGCCGCTCCAGCGCATGGCCGAGCCCGACGTGAGCCTCCGCCGCCATCGTGGCTGCGTTGCTGGGCCATAACACCGCGCCGTCCTTCTTGAAACCGGGCTGGCCTGGTCTCTCACGCTGCGGATCCGGCAGCAGGCTGTTCCACATCATCATGCCTCGGTCACCCTTATCGATCCGCAAGGCATGCGCAACGGCGCCGCGATAGATGCCGGTAGAGAACTCATCCGTACCGCGCGCCGCCAGTTGAAAGCGAAGCTGCAACACCAGAGCCAGGCTGGTAGGTGAGCGGGTGACCCCCGCTGAAGCTTCCGATTCATCCAGGCCCAGCCGCGCTTCTTCCAGAGCCAGCGCCGTCATCCAGTACAGCGCCGCCTCCGGCTTCTGCCCACGCTCTCGCGCTATGACGGCGCGATAGGCGGGGACACGCGCGTCGGCCGGGTCTGCCTGCTGCGCCTCGGCCAGCGCGGTCTCGGCGGCGGCCCAATCGGCGCGCAGAATCAGCCGCCAAGCCTTGCGCAGCTTGGGGCCGGCAGTCGTCTGGATCAGATTGCGCGCCACAAAGTTTGCGTCGTCCTCGGCGTCAAACTGGCGGGTGAAGCGATAGTGTTTGGCCAAGGCGTCCCAGGCGAGGCCGGACTTCGGAAACTGACGCACGGCTTGTTGCAAGGTAGCGAGCGCCTGCTCCGGATGGTTATTGTGAAAGTCCACGCGGGCGCTCAGAATCGGGGCCTCCGGCGTGCCCTGGGCGAGGCGAATGGCCGTCCGGATCGTGGCCATCGCGGTCTGGTTGAACCCATAGCCCGCCTGATCGAACCCGCCGGCGCGATTCAATTCGTCCAGCGAGGGCCGTCGATAGGTGGTTTCCGTCACTTCCGAATTGCCTTCGGTGTAGGTGCGGGAACCGAGCACGGTGTTGGTTCGTAAATGAGACGCGGCGATGAAAGCGCGATCGCGCTTGGCCACCAAATACTCGGCCTTCAGTCGCAGCGCCAGCGGATCGTTAGGCGCCAGCGCGGCAGCGCGGTCTACCAGCGGCTCAGCCTCCGAGTACCGGCCGAGTTTATCGAGCACCAGCGATTTTGCCACCAAAGCCTGAGGATGCTGGGGACTCAGGGCCAGGGCGCGGTCCGCTATCACCAGCGCGCTCCGCAGGTCGCGCCCCGCATCGAAGGCCATGCGATAGTGGACACTCTCCATCTGGCGCTCGACGCTCTCGCTCCGGGTGGCAAAGTCAGATTCGGCCACCAGATATCGCACCAGGTTCACAGCGGTGTCGACGGCGCGCGGATTGGCGCGCAATGCATCTACGAATTCGGTGAGCCGGTCAACATAGGTCTCGTCATAAAGAATCCGTTGCGCGTTGGTGGCCCGCTGCACCACCATCGCCTTGGCGATCAGGCGATCCAGCGGTTCACCTGCGCGCGCGCCCTGTTCCAGCGCGGCGAGGGCCTGCGCGGGGGTGGCCGTGGGCCGGGCGATCGCCTGCTCCAGTTGCGCGCGGCCCCGCTGCGCCAGCGCCGGATCAAGCTTCTGCACGCGGGCCAGATCAGCGCGGGCCCGCTTCTCGTCGCCCATTTGCGCGGCGGCGATCCCACGGTTCAGCCAACCCCCCGCCGCCAGGGGGCGATTTTCCAGCGCGAAGGTGTAGTTGCGTCGCGCCGATTGCCAGCGCCCCAGCGCCATGAACTCGCCCGATAGCTTCAGAAACCAGTCTGGGTTACTAACATCGCCCTCTTTGAGAATCGCGATCAGTGCCTCGCCGTGACGATTCTGGCCGATGAGGTTTTGCTGCCGGGCTTGACGATAAGCGGCCAGTTCGGGCCGGGCCATTTGCACGCCGGCAAAGCGCTGCCCGGCTTCAAGCAGGAGCTTCGGAATCGGCGGCCCTTCACGCGCGCCGCGGCCGCCGCTCTCTCGGGTCACCGCGTAGACTCTGGCCACGTCCCGCCAGATGAAGTTGGCGTAGGCGGGCGGGTACTCGGTCTGGTTGTTGATCTTAGGCTGACCTTCCAATCGCAGTGGCTGCCCGGGCGGGCGGATGCTGAACGCGTGCTGCTCGGTGACGAGGCCGCCCATCAACTCAGCGGCGAAGAGCCATAGATCCGCCTCGGCGCTGCTGGGCTGCAGCTTGGTGCAGTGTTCCAGCACGCGCACCGCTTCGGGAAATCGCTCCCCCAGCGTGAGCGCCACGCCATAGGCCACCAACTGGTGAAAGTCATTCGGCTGTGCTGCCAGCTTGGCTTGCGCCTCGGTCCAACGGCCTTGTTGCAAATCCTCCAGCGCACCCGTGTAGTTGGCGGGCACCTTGCCGGCGAATTGCGAAAACAGCGGAGCCACGCCAAGGCAAGTAGTAGCTGCTATGCGCGCCAAAGAGTTTCTCATTTGATGTGCCACCCCCTGATGGTAGATCGCAGGTCCCTAACCGGCAAGCATACACCTGATTCAGGGAAGCGGGATGACATTACTTGGGAACTGAAGGGCCACTTCTCAACAGGTGGCAGGCCATGAGTGAGAATAGTCCCGATGAAGATTGTGTTGGCATCTTTCGCATATGGGCTCGTGGCGTTCGGTCAATCGGCGAACTTCGATGAACTCGCCAAGCTGTTCCACGTCGATACTCAGCAGCCGCAAGACGCCAAGCTGTCGGCAGCCGCGGGCCGCCAAGGCGTGCGGATTTTCGACTTTTCGTTTGCAAGCCCGGTGTCGGGCCGGGCCCCCGGAGTGTTGGTCATACCCGATCGCCCTGGCCGGTTTCCGGCGCTTTTGTTCGGGCACTGGATGATGGCCGGATCGCCGATGCGGAATCACACCGAGTTTTCTGAAGAAGCCATCGTGTACGCTCGCGCGGGAGCGGTTTGCCTGCTTTTGGACACGCCGTTGGTGCGCCCGGGCGTGGTCGAGGATCCCGATTGGACGCACGGCCAAGAACCGAATGCCGCCTTGCAGATGACTCGCGAATGGCGAAAAGCTCTCGACATCCTGCTGCTCCGAAAAGATGTGGACCCTCAGCGCGTGGCCTACGTCGGGCATAGCTTCAGTGCCGGGGTGGGAGCCAGGCTCGCCGGTGTCGAGAAGCGCATCCAGTCCTTCGTGCTGATGGCGAACACTTACGCTTCGCGCGACTACATCCACGACGATCAGGACGCCGGGATTACAGCGATGAGGAACAAAATGGGGGAGGCGGCAATTGAAAGCTATTTCCGCAAATTTCCTTGGGAGGAACTAGCCGTGTTTGTGAGCCACGCCGCGCCAAGCGCCGTCTTCCTCCAAAACGGCCGCGCCGATAAAGAGCTGCCCGAGAGGGTTGTGAGAAAGAGCCTCTCTTATTTCAATGGGCCCAAACAGATCGAATTCTATGATGCCGGACACGAACTGAACTCGGCTGCCCGGCTGGACCGCGCTAAATGGCTGCGGGGTAGGCTCAAGCTGAAAGGGCTGGATTGGCAGGCGCTTCGGGCAATCGAGCAGCTTCGCTAAAGGGCCGTACAATGTAGTTTCCATATGACGAGGCTGCTGGTTCTTGCCTGCTGCACTGCTCTGGCGGCCGACTATCGTCCTCCCGCCGAAAATCGCCCGGCGGTGGTGCGTCCAGGTGCGGCCAGTATTCTTCCCGGCGGCCGCGTGATTGCGCCGGTGGGCAAGCACTACAAGACGGGGCCTGGTCCATTTGGCCTGGCGCTGAACCTGAAGGGCACCATCGCCGTGACGGCCGACGGCGGGCCTAATCGCTACTCGCTCACCGTCGTCTCGTCGGCTAAGGATGGCTGGCATACCGAGCATCTGATCGCGCCGAAAAGCAAGGAAGAAGAAGCGGACGACAACGATCGGGACTGGCGCAGCGTCTTCATGGGGCTGGCGTTTGAAGACGACAACGATGTCTTTGCTTCAGAAGGCGAATCGGGCAAGGTGCGGCTGGTGGATGCGCGCAGCGGCAAGCGCAAGCAGACCTACGATCTCAACCAGGGCGAGTTTCGCGATAGCTATTCGGGTGACCTTGCCTACCACGCTGCGTCGAAACGGCTTTACGTTCTCGATCAAGCCAACTTCCGGCTGGTGATCATCGACACGGCGGCGAAGCGCGTTGTCTCCAGCGTGCGTGTGGGGCGGCTGCCGTTTTCGCTGGCGCTCGCGCCCGGCGGCAAGCGCCTGTATGTGGCACACATTGGGATGTTCGAATACAAGGCGATCCCAGGCGCCGATGCCAAGAATGTGCGCGGCACCGGTCTGCCTTTCCCTGCGTTTGGATTTCCTTCGCCGGAAGCGCGCGATGGTGTTCGGCGCACCACGGGGCAGGGCACTGAAGTGGAGGTGCCGGGGCTGGGCGATGCGAACGTGGCCGAGGCAAATTCGGTGGCGGTGGTGGATGTCTCAACGCCTGCCAAGCCCGAGGTGGTCAAGTACATTCACATCGGGCAGCCGTTTGGTGGACGCATCTCTGGCGGCAGCAGCCCGTCGGGAATCTTCGCCACCGCCGATCGGGTTTTTGTTT
Organism: Acidobacteriota bacterium; assembly: GCA_043730365.1. Lineage (GTDB taxonomy): Bacteria > Acidobacteriota > Terriglobia > Bryobacterales > Bryobacteraceae > VFZP01. The sequence goes on from JAYTKJ010000169.1 coordinate 29,653, forward strand.
CGAATGGGCACAATGACTCGGTGTCGATTCTCGATGCCGCTTCGCTTGAAGTGATCGCCGAAGTGCCGATGCGGATTGCCGGGCTGGAGGCATATCGCGGATTCCTGCCGATCGGCCTGCATTACGACGCGGCATCCAAGTGGCTGCTGGTGGCGTGCGCGGGCATCAACGCGATTGCGGTGATCGATGTGGAACAGCGCAAGGTGCTAGGTCTGATTCCCACTGCCTGGTTCCCCACGCGGGTGACGGTGAAGGACGGCACAGTGTGGGTGAGTTGCGCCAAGGGGTTTGGCACGGGTCCGAATGCGTCGCGCACCGGCCCGATTCCCGGCAGCTTCGGCGGGGAGCGGCGGCAGGGCGCGCTGGCCCGCTTTGCGCTGCCCGATGCCGGCGAGTTGGCGCGGCTAACCGGCACGGTCTTCGGAGCCAATGGCTTTGGCGCGCGTCCGAATACGCCGCCGCCGGCGCTGCCCGCCGGCGCGATCGAGCACGTAGTGATTATTCTCAAAGAGAACCGTACGTTCGACGAAGTGTTTGGCGATATCGAGACGGCGTCCAACGGCGCGGTGGCGGGCTTGCCGGTGCTGGCGCGCTACGGACGCTTCGGCGTGGTGAACAACCGGCGCGGCGAATTTCAACAGCGGCTGGGACTCCGTAACATCAGCGTGACGCCGAATCATCACGCGCTGGCGCAGCGCTTTGCTTTCTCCGATAACTTTTACGCGGACTCGGAGGTAAGTGTGGACGGCCATCATTGGATTGTGGGTTCTTATCCGAATGCGTGGACGGAGTCGACGTTGATGGCGGCCTACGGTGGGCAGAAGAAATTTAGGCTTCCGACGGCGGCGCCCGGGAGGCTCCTGTTTGCGGAGAGCAACTCGTCGGTGCATCCGGAAGAACAGCTTGAGGCGGGCGCGCTATGGCATCATCTGGATCGGCACGGTGTGAGCTTCCGCAATTTCGGCGAAGGCTATGAGCTGGCGGGTGTGGATGAGGGCACGGGGCTCAAGCCGACGGGCGCGCGATACCTGACTAACGTGCCAATGCCGGATCCGCTGTTCCGCAACTCTTCGCGCCAGTATCCGAACTACAACATGAACATCCCGGATCAGTTTCGCGCCAGCCAATTCATCAAGGAGATTAACGAGCTGTATGTGAAGCCGGGCAAGCCGCTGCCGCGCCTGCTGTTCATCCATCTGCCCAACGATCACACGGCGAAGCCGCGCCCCGAAGACGGCTATCCTTTCTCGGCGAGCTTTGTGGCGGATAACGACTATGCGCTAGGGCGGATTGTCGAGTATCTGTCGCACTCGGCGTGGTGGCCGAAGATGGCGATCCTGGTGACGGAGGACGATGCGCAGGGCGGTGTGGATCATATCGACTCGCATCGGACGGTGCTCATGGCGATCAGCCCCTACGCCAGGCGTAACTACGTGTCGCATGTGAACTCGAGTTTTCCGGGTCTGCTCAAGACCGTGTTCAAGCTACTGCAAATGCCGCCGCTCAATCTCTACGACGCTACGGCGGCGGATCTGCTTGATTGCTTCCAATCGACCGCGGATCTGACGCCGTACAAAGTGGTGCCGGTGCCGGTGGAGATTTTCGAGCCGGAGAAGGCGAAGGAGCCGCTGGATCCGGAGCCGGGGCCGCGCATGGATGACCCCCGGGTGTTGCGCGAGCAGCATCGGCAGCCGTAATGACGGTGGCGCCAATCGCGACTGCTCGCGGACAGCATTCCATTGCCAGTGGGCAGCAGCGGCCCTTGGTCATTTGGGATGCGGAAAAATATTGAGAATGATGTAGGCGTCGCCAACAATTTGGAAGAGGAAGCGCCAATCCTGGTTGACGCGAGCTTGCCAGGCGGTCGTTGGTTTCATCGATCTTCTTGGCGCGCAAGGACGGATAGCGCAGATTCTGGAGTAGGAGGAGCGATTGCTTGTCAAAAGCCTAAGCCTGCTGGATTTCTTTGGGTGCCTTGCTGTAGCTTCGGTCGAATTGCGCGGTACGGAGGAGCCTCATCGGACTGGGTGCTTAACTTTTTTAGCCTTCAGCTTCTTGGCTTCCCTGTGCAGTGAGGCGATGAACTCCTCGTGCGTGTCAAAAGGCCCGTGCACCCGGCCGTGCCTGACGTCATCAAGGCCTTCGGCGAGGCGGGCGTCGACGATCCGGCGCTGCTCAGGCGTGTACTCGTCATCGGCAGACCGAGGTTTCGGGAACATGGTGATGATCCCACCAGAGACTTTGATCTCCACTTCGTCGCCGATCTTAATTCCAGCCTTGCGCCGCACGCTCGGCGGAAAGAGGTCACGGGTTTTTTCGTTGCCAACGATGGTCATAGAACACAGAGTTAGCGATTGCACCTGAAGCATAGCATCTCGCCGCCGAGCTGTGGCCGGGAGGATTCCAGGAATTCCTCAACATCGGAATTGTGCAGACCTAAGCCGAAGGTGATGATGCCGCCCCAGTCTTCCGGGATCATGCGGGCTCACGCCGCCCGCGCGGCTCCGGCGAATCCGAAAGCTTCTGAAAGCGATGCCCGTGGCCCACTGCACGGCTGCTGGAAGGTCAGCCGATGAGAGCCCGAATTGTTCCGCTTCCTTTAGAAGCTCTCGACTCTTCTCGGAAGTCCATTCGAGCCGGGTAATATCCGGCGGACACATGCCCGCCATCGGGAAGTGCCGGCCTTTACTGCTCCCAATGCAAGCGCTCGCCATGGGCGTTCACGAAGCCGATGCGATCACCTTGCATGGCCCGGGCCCAGCCGCGCTCGAGCGGTTCGAGTTCGTCAAATTGCAGAGTCAACGAATCCCCATTTGCCCGCCAACTTCGCCGGCGCGAAACCCTGACTAAAGGCTTTCGCCCCTTCGATTTTCGGTCTCACCAGAAACGATGATACCGTCCCCAGTCTCAGAAGGTGAAGCGGAAGCGAATGGCGGCGCGTTGGTCCGGGTTGCTGGCCGGGCTGAAGAAATGTGCGAGCTGCGGCGATTGACGGTAGGCCACCATCGCCAGATCCGTGCCGGGCATGTAGCGCTTTAGAACCGGGGTCTGAGCCTGGTCCTTCGGCGCCGAGTAGCTGAGCTCGGGCAGGAGTCTTACGTGCATCCACTTGTTGGGTTGGATAGCTTCGCGGAGCAGGTTCCCCGGAGCGGCGATCGGCTGTTCATTCTCATGGATCGACCGCACCACGCTGGCGGCGGACAGTTGGCTATCCAGCGTGGCTGAGCCCTTGAGGACGATTTCGTAGCTCTGATGGCACCGAACCCCGCCTTCGAGATTCGCACAGAATAGGCGCCGGGGGCGAGGTCTTCAAAGCGATAGTCGCCCTGCTCGTTGGTGGTCTGCCGCGTGGCCAAGCCATGGGCGCTCCGCACCACCACGGTGGACTCGCTGAGCGCGCGCCGGCCTGATCGGTAACGCGACCTTTCGACTGTGCGCCAAAGCACCCTTCGGCTGCCCACAAACCCGCTATCGCCGCCAGAATCCAGTCACTTAATCTCATGCCCTTGTTCTCCTTCCATTCCATTAAAACCGGGATTTGGCTGTTTGAACCTCAAGAAAGGCTAAGCGAGTGTCAAGAACGGTTAACCGAACCAGGCCACCACTACTGATCCATTTGAATCCTAAACGGGTTTGCCTGCATCTCATTGGATGTTATTTGTGTGATGGTCCGGATCCCCCTAAAGCTGATCGGACCTTCAGTTCGATCCAGGAGATTTCTAATGAAGAAGAACTTCAAGACGCTGCTCGCCGCTCTCGCCTTCGCTGCGCTCCCGCTGGTATTAGCCGATGCAGCCAGTGCTCAGCAACCGACGCCAAACCAGTTCTGGTGGCCTGATCAGCTCGACCTCTCGCCCCTACGGCAACACTCGGCCGAATCCAACCCGCTGGGCGAAGAATTCGACTACGCCAAGGCGTTTGCCAGCCTCGACCTCAAGGCCGTCAAGCAGGACCTCCAGAAGGTCCTCACGAAGTCCCAGGATTGGTGGCCGTCCGATTACGGAAACTATGGACCGTTCTTCATCCGCATGGCCTGGCACAGCGCCGGTACGTACCGTGTGGGTGACGGACGCGGCGGCGCCGGCGGTGGTCAACTACGATTCGAACCGCTCAACAGCTGGCCCGACAACGGCAACCTCGACAAGGCACGGCGCTTACTTTGGCCGATCAAGCAGAAATACGGGCAAAAGATTTCCTGGGGCGATCTGATGGTCTTGGCCGGAAATGTCTCGCTGGAGTCGATGGGTTTTCAGACCTTCGGTTTTGCGGGCGGGCGCAAGGACGACTGGGAAGCTGACTTGGTCTACTGGGGGCCTGAGAAGAAGTTCCTTGACGACAAGCGGTACACTGGCGACCGAAACCTGCAGCGGCCGCTGGGCGCTGTACAGATGGGCCTGATTTACGTGAATCCACAGGGTCCGAACGGCAACCCGGACCCGCTGGCGTCTGCCAGGGATATCCGCGAAACCTTTGGCCGCATGGCGATGAACGATGAGGAGACTCTGGCGCTCATCGCCGGGGGCCACACCTTCGGTAAGGCTCATGGCGCTCACGATCCGGAGAAGTGCCTGGGACCCGATCCCGCCGCCGCCGGTATCGAGCAACAAGGACTCGGATGGAAGAACAAGTGCGGCAAGGGCAATGCGGGCGACACGGTCACCAGCGGTTTGGAAGGCGCCTGGACGTCCAGTCCCGCCAAGTTTACCACCGAATACCTGACCAACCTGTTTCGATTTGATTGGGTGCAAAGCAAGAGCCCTGCAGGTGGGATCCAGTGGATTCCCGCCAAGAATGAGGCTGCCGACCTCGTTCCAGACGCGCACGACCCGTCCAAGCGGCATGCGCCGATCATGTTCACCTCGGACCTCGCGCTGAAGTTCGACCCGAGCTATCGCAAAATTGCGATGCGCTTCAAGGACAATCCAGAGGAATTCAAGCTCGCGTTTGCCAAGGCGTGGTTCAAACTCACGCACCGCGACATGGGGCCGCGTTCCCGCTACATCGGTCCGGAGGTTCCTGCCGAGGACCTGCTTTGGCAGGATCCGCTCCCCCGACTGGATCATGCGCTGGTAGACGCCAAGGATGTCGCGGAGCTGAAATCCAAGATCCTCGCGGCGGGTGTGACTGTACCAGAACTGGTCGGGACAGCCTGGGCGTCGGCGGCTTCCTTCCGAGGCACCGACACGCGCGGCGGCGCGAACGGTGCGCGTATTCGCCTGGCGCCGCAGAAGGATTGGGAGGTCAACAATCCGCGTGAATTGGCCAAAGTGTTGCAGCGTTTGGAGGGCATTCAGAATGACTTCAACCGCGCGCAATCCGGGGGAAAGAAGATATCGCTCGCGGACCTGATCGTGCTGGGTGGCGGCGCCGCGATCGAGCAGGCCGCCAAGAAGGCGGGAGTCAACGTGATGGTTCCCTTCGCGCCGGGGCGCGTGGACGCCTCGCAGGCGCAGACCGACGTGGCGTCGTTCGCCGCGCTTGAACCGGCTGCGGACGGTTTCCGGAACTACTTCCGCAACGGCCAGCGCCTGTCACCTGCAGAGTTACTGGTCGATCGGGCGAAGCTGCTGACCCTAACCGTTCCTGAAATGACCGTTTTGGTTGGCGGCATGCGGGTGCTGAATGCCAATGCCGGACAAGCTGCACACGGGGTATTCACCGGTCGGCCCGGGACTTTGAGCAACGACTTTTTCGTGAACCTGCTGGACATGTCCACCAAGTGGAGCAAGTCCTCCACGTCCGAGGGGATTTACGAGGGGCTTGATCGCGGGAGCGGCAAGGTGAAGTGGACGGCGACGCCGGTTGACCTGGTGTTCGGATCGAACTCCGAGCTGCGCAGCGTGGCGGAAGTTTATGCTTCGACCGACGGACAGGAGAAGTTCGTGCGGGACTTTGCGAAGACTTGGGCTAAGGTGATGAATCTTGACCGCTCAGACCGGCACTGAGCGGTTACTTCTTGAGAGCGAGCACGGCGTCCAAAGGTAGGCCCGTCACCTTGCCCTCGGTCTCGGCGAAGCCGGCGTCTTGCAGCAAGTCCGCATATTGCCGGAAGCTGCGCTCGCGGCCCTCGGTGCCCACCAGCATGTTGAGCGATTGCATGGTGGTCGACACCGGGCCGCACAGATCGTCGTTGAGCAGCTTCTCGGCGATCAACAATCCGCCGCCAGCCGGCAGCGCTGCGTAAATCTTGTCGAGGAGCCGGCGGATCTTCTCCTCGTTCCAATCGTGCAGGATGCGGCCCAGCGCATAAAGGTCGGCATCCGGCAGCGGGTCCGTGAAAAAATCGCCCGCAATCAGTTCGACGTCCGTCCCGTGCGTGAAGCCGCGCGCTATTTCGATCACCGGAGCGAGGTCAAACACCGCGACCCGCAACTGCGGATATCGCGCGCGCGCCGCCATCGGTAAATGGCCCGTGGCGCCACCCAGATCCACCAGGCGACGGAACCGGCTCAGGTCAAACGCCGCCACCACGCCCGGGCTCGACATGGTTCCAAAGCCATGCATGCCGAGCAGGAACTCGCGCTTGCGCTCCTCGGTGCTGTAGTAGGAGGAAAACAGCGGCCCGTCCAGGTCAAACGTCTGCTTCCAGCGATGGCTGCCTTCGCGCACCGCATCTTCCAGGTTCGCCCACATCCGCCACAACACTTCGTTTGAGTAGCGTACGTAGCCGGTCAATGTCTGTGGGCTCTCGCGGCACAAATACGCGCCGGCGGCGGGCGAATTCGCATAAGCCGACCCTTGCTTCTGCAGCAGCCCGAGCGACACACAGGCATCGAGAAAGCGCTCGAACGTGTCCGGGTCTTCGCCTTTGCCGCGAATCTCATGTGCTTCGGCGGGCCCGGACGCCAATCGGTCAAAAATGCCGAGCGAGACGGCGGCGAACATGGTTTTCGAGCGGCGGAAGGCCTCAATGAGATCCACTACCACTGCGGGGTCCGGAAGTGCCATCTCGCGATTATCGCGCGTCTAAGTGGCGCTTGCCGATCCTGCGGATGAAGTCCATCTCGATAGGTGGAGACTCAAGGCACACCGGCAGCCAATCGGCGCCGGGTAAAGTACGCGCCGGGAAATCCGGGGCATCGTTTTACCCCTTCACCACGATGTTGACCAGCTTGTCCGGTATAGCTACGATCTTCACGACCTGTTTGCCGGCTATGTTGGCTTGTACTTTCGCGTCGGCCAGGACCAGGCGCTCGAGCTCGTCCTTGGCGGTGCCGAACGGCACTACGATCTTCGAGCGCAACTTGCCGTTCACCTGAATAGGAATCTCGGCGCCGTCTTCTTTGGCGAGTTCGGCGTTGACGTGCGGCCACGGTTGGCGGATCATGTGGCCCTCGCGCCCCAGTTCAACGCTCCAGATCTCCTGGCTCAGGAACGGAGCGAAGGGATGCAGCATCAGGCAGAGCTTCTCGGCAATCTCGGCGGCCGCCGCGCCCGTGAGGCCCGGCTCATACTCTTCGAGTGTGTTCATCAGCTCCATCAAAGCCGCGATGGAGGTGTTGAAGTGCCAGCGATTGTCAAAGTCCTGGGTGATCTTGTCCAGCGTTTGATGGAGCTTGCGTAGTGCCTTACGGTCCGCGTCACCCGATTCTCCGCCGCCCGTGCGCGCCTTCTCCGCGTTGCGGGTGACGAAGCGGTAGACACGGGTCAGGAAGCGGTATTGCCCCTGCACGCTGGATTCGTTCCACTCCATGTCCTTCTCCGGCGGCGCGGCAAAGAGCGTGAACAGCCGGCACGTGTCGGCGCCGTACTTCTGCACCATGTCGTCGGGGTCGACGACATTGCCGCGCGACTTTGACATGGTCTTGCCGCCGAGCTGCACCATACCCTGCGTAAACAGATTGGCCACCGGTTCGTTGTTCGAGATCATACCGATGTCTCGCATCACGCGCGTCCAAAAGCGCGAGTAAATCAGGTGCAGAATCGCGTGCGTGACGCCGCCAATGTACTGGTTGATGGGGAACCACGGCTGCGCCTTGGCGGTATCAAACGGCACGGCTTCGTTCTTCGGGTCGCAGAAGCGATAAAAGTACCAGGAGGAATCGACGAACGTGTCCATGGTGTCCGTCTCGCGCTCGGCGGCCGCACCGCATTTGGGACAGGTGGTGTTGAGGAACTCCGGGATGTTGGCCAGCGGCGAGCGGCCTTTACCCGTGAACTCTACCTTGTATGGCAACTCTACCGGCAACTGTTCATAAGGCACGGGCACGGTGCCGCACGCTTTGCAGCGGACCATCGGAATCGGCGTGCCCCAGTAGCGTTGACGCGAGACACCCCAGTCTTTGATGCGGAAGGTGGTACAGGCTTTGCCAAGGCCTTGCTCGCCGGCGAACGCCGCCATGGTCTTGCGCGCTTCGGCGCTCGGCAAGCCGGAGTACGGGCCGGAGGCGTCGACCACGCCGTACTCGGTGAACGCGGCTTTCATCGTCGCGCCGTCGGCCAACACGCCATCGGCCGCGCGTATCACCGGGCGGACGTTGATGCCGTACTCGCGGCAGAACTCGAAGTCCCGCTCGTCATGCGCGGGCACCGCCATAATCGCGCCCGTGCCATAGCCCATCAGCACGAAGTTGCCCACCCAAATTGGGATGCGCTCGCCGTTGAACGGATTGACGGCGAAGTGGCCCGTGGCGATGCCTTTCTTGTCGATATCGCCCGGCCCCTGGCGCCCCAGTTCCTCGATCATCTCTTTCACTGGCGCCTGCGCCGCGCCCGGCATCAGCTTGGCTACCAGCGGATGTTCCGGCGCCACGATCAGGCAAGTGGCGCCGTAGATGGTGTCGATGCGTGTGGTAAAGATCCGGATCTTTTCGCCCGATTCGGCGTGCGTGAAGTCCACCTCGGCGCCTTCGCTTTTGCCGATCCAGTTGCGTTGCATCGTGAGCACGCGTTCGGGCCAGCCCTTCTCCAGGCTCGCGTAAGTTTCGGCCAGCAGTTCGTCGGCATAGTGGGTGATCTTGAGGAACCACTGCTCGAGCTCGCGTTGCTCAACGATACTCGAACAGCGCCAGCAGCGGCCGTCTTCCACCTGTTCATTCGCCAGCACCGTGGCGCAGTCCGGGCACCAGTTCACCTTGGCCAGCTTGCGATAGGCTAGGCCGCGTTCGAACATCTTCAGGAAGAACCACTGGTTCCACTTGTAGTAGTCCGGCAGACAAGTAGTAACTTCGCGTGACCAGTCATAGCTGAAGCCCATCCGCACCAGTTGCTTCTTCATGAAGCCGATGTTGGAGAGCGTCCAATCGCGCGGATGCATCTTGTTCTTGATGGCCGCGTTCTCGGCCGGCATACCGAAAGCGTCCCAGCCGATCGGGTGCAGTACGTCGTAGCCGCGCATCCACATGAAGCGCGCCAGTGCGTCGCCAATCGAGTAGTTGCGCACGTGGCCCATGTGGCACCGGCCACTGGGGTAGGGGAACATCTCAAGGACGTAGTAACGCGGGCGCACCCCGTCATCGGCGGCTTGGTGGAGCGATGGCTCGGCGGCCCAGGCGTCAATCCACTTGGGTTCAATTTGTTGATGGTCGTACGGCTTATCGGCAGCTGACATATTTGCTCTGGAGAGTGTTGGTTAGTTGCAGGCGTGCTACTGGGCAGCGACAGCCTCGCGCACGTGACGGAACCAGGCAAGCCGGTTCATGTGTTCGCCCTCAGAGAGGAGCTTCGTGAGTAGTTTGGCGCTCATGCCTCGCAGGATCGAGCTCTTGGCGGCGGACTTGTACTCGCCGCCGCTTAACCGGTACATGCGGATCGTGGCGCCTTCGCAGCGCCAGACTTCGCGGATGCCGAGGGCGGCATACATGAGGAGCTTGCGCTGCGAGTTGCGACTGATATCGACTTCGACCACCAGGTCGGGCGGCGGATCTTTGTCGAGCTTCACTTTGGTCCGTCCCCTCAAGAGATCCAGGTTCGTGACGTAGTAGCTGAGATCAGCTTCGAAACCGATCCGCTTTCGATTGTGGCGGAAGGTGTGCTGGCCACTGCCGATGAAATCCACACCGAGGGCTTCGGCCAGGATGCCGAACATCGAGTTGATCAGATCTTTCGCCGATTCATGTGGCCAGCCTACAGTCATGATCTCGAGTTCTCCCTCGAAGTAAGCCAGTTGCGTCGCACGGCTTTGGTTCTCATCGCAAAGTTTGACGTAGGTCTCCCAGGTGATTTCGCGGAGGACATTCCGATCTTCCGCATGCGGGATGCTGGCGAACGCCGTGGCCATAGCTACATTATCGATCAAGCCGGATCTGGATAGAGGAACGCGCGGTGGCGCCGCCGAGGGACTTCGCTCGCTTTGGCCTGGCACATCCAGCAGGCGCAAGGACGGCAGTGCGTGGAGGCGTTTACGCCGACGGCGCGGGGTGTGATGGCTGTGGCGGCACGCGGTCCAAACCAGAGACGCATGATGCGCTTGGCCCGATCTTTGATGCGCTGTTCGTGGCTGCGGCGCTCGCCTCGACTGTCGTTTTCCGGCATGGCTTCTATAATTACATTATGTTGAATAGGGTTTCCACTGGAGTCCTGATATTAATGGCTTCCGCCACTGCCGAGACCAATCCCGCGCCGCCCACGGCCAAGCGCCTTGACCACCGTGAGGTGCGCCATGAGGCGACCGTGGTCGACCAGTATTTCTGGCTCCGCGACAAGAAAAACCCCGAGGTGATCAAATACCTCGAAGACGAGAACGCCTATACGGCGGCGATGACCAAGGATGTTCAACCGTTTGGCGACGCGCTTTACAAGGAGATGCTGAGCCACATCAAGCAGACCGATCTCAGTGTGCCTGTGAAGCGGGGACCATACCTCTACTATTCGCGCACCGAAGAGGGCAAGCAGTATCAGATTCAATGCCGCCGCCAAGGCACGATGGAGGCGCCCGAGGAGGTGCTGCTGGACGTGAACGAGCTGGCGAAGGGCAAGAAATTCCTGAGCGTTCGCGAGTCCTTGGTCAGCGACGACGCGAATTTGTTGGCCTACACAGTGGACGATACCGGCTATCGCCAATACAAGCTGCATATCAAAGACCTGCGCAGCGGAAAGACCCTGGCCGACACAGCCGAGCGGGTCACTTCGGTTCAGTGGGCTACCGACAACAAGACGCTGTTCTTTGTCACCGAAGACGGCGTGACCAAGCGATCCGATCGGCTCTGGAGGCAGGCGCTCGGCGGGAAGGCTACCCAGATCTATCAGGAGAAAGACGAGCTTTATCGGATCCACTTGGGGCGCACGCGAGACAAGAAGTTTCTGATCCTCGATATCCAAAGCACCGACACCACCGAAGCGCGCTATCTCGCCGCTGACCAGCCGGCCGCTGAATTTCGAGCGTTCCTGCCACGCGAGAAGAATCACAAGTACGACATCGATCATCGTGACGGCCTCTTTTATGTCCGCACCAACAAGGACGCCAAAGACTTCAAGATTGTCACGGCGCCGACCAACAATCCGGGCCCGGCGCATTGGCAGGAGTTTGTCGCCCATCAGGCTGGCGTGAAGATTCAGGGTATTGACCTGTTCCGCCATTTCGCAGTGGCGCTGGAGAAGTCGAAGGCGCTGAACTCACTGCGCTTTTACGATTTCAGGACTAAGAAGTGGAACGCGCTGATGTTTCCCGAGACCGTCTACTCGGCCTTTCCTGGCGGCACTCCCGAGTATGAGTCGGAGACCTATCGCTATTCCTACCAGAGCATGGTCACGCCGTCGAGCGTGTTTGACTACGACATGAGCAGCCGCCAATCCAAGTTGCTTAAGCAACAGGAAGTGCCGGGTGGCTTCGACGCCAAGGCTTATGTGACCGAGAGGCAGTGGGCGACGGCGCGCGATGGCGAAAAGGTGCCGCTGTCGATCGTTTACAAGAAAGGTTTCAAACGCGATGGCAAGTCGCCGCTGTTCCTCTACGCTTATGGGTCATATGGCATGGGGATGCCCGCGACTTTTTCCGCCAGCCGCCTGAGCCTGCTCGATCGGGGCATGGCCTATGTGATTGCGCACATCCGCGGTGGCGACGAGATGGGAGAGCGCTGGCATGACGACGGCATGCTGATGAAGAAGAAAAACACCTTCAATGATTTTGTCGATTCAGCGGAGTATCTGATCAAAGAGAAATGGACTAGCAAGGCCAAGTTGGTGATCGAAGGCGGTAGCGCGGGCGGACTCCTGATGGGTGCGGTGGTCAATCAGCGGCCCGATCTGTTCCGCGCCGTGCACTCCGCCGTTCCGTTTGTCGATGTGATAAACACGATGATGGACGCCTCGCTGCCACTCACGGTGGGCGAGTATCTGGAGTGGGGCAATCCGAGCGACAAGGCGTCGTATGACTATATGAAGTCTTATAGTCCTTATGACAATCTGGAAAAGCGCGCCTATCCGGCTATGTTGGTAACCACTAGCTTGAACGATAGCCAGGTGGGATACTGGGAGCCGGCCAAATACGTGGCGCGGTTGCGTCCGCTGAAGACCGACAAGAACGCTCTGTTGCTGAAGGTCAATATGGGTGCGGGGCACGGTGGCGCGTCAGGACGCTACGACAAGTTGAAAGAGACCGCCTTTGAGTACGCCTGGCTGATGACGCAGGTGGGCATCACGAAATAGATAACGTGCGCAGTGCCGAGATGTCTCGGGCGTCGTCGCCGTCTTCTTCAAACGGAGTCTCGAGAATGAAAGCCTTGTGGCGCAGTTCCGGATGAGCGAGAATCTCCCGAAACGGCTCCGGCCCAATGTGGCCTTTGCCGATGTTCTCGTGCCGGTCCACGCGGGAGCCGCGCGGAGTTTTCGAGTCATTGGCATGGACAACGGGAACGTTTTCGAAGCCGAGCTGAGCGCAGGAGGCAATGAAGTCGAGGCCGGCCGAAAAGGCGTGGCAGGTATCCATGCAGTACCGCACGGCAAACGGGACCTCGCCGTCCACGAGCGAGCGAATCGCAATCATCTCCGAGATGCGGCTGCCGAGGCTCGCCCCTTGGCCGGCGGAGTTCTCCAGCAGCAGCGTCAGGTTGCTTGGCGGCACGCCCTCGGCCGCCTCCATGATTCCCAGCGCCACGGCGGCGACTCCGGTCTCGGCCGTCTGATCCTTGTAGTTGCCGGGGTGCAATACCAGGTAGTCTGCGCCCACCATGATACAGCGGAGGAGCTCTTCGCGAAACGCCTGGATAGACTTGCCGCGAATAGTCTCGTCGATCGAGGCGAGGTTGACGAGATAGTTGCCATGCACCACCAGCGGCGCAATATCGAGCTCAACACGCGCGGCCCGGAATCGCTTTACGTCTTCGGCTCCCGGCCGCGATGCCCGCCACATGCGCGGGCTGGCTGTGAAGATCTGCATGGTGTTGGCGCCGGCTCCGTGGGCGTCACGCGCGGCCTGCTCAAGCGAACCGCCAACGGAGTAATGCGCGCCGATCCGATAGGTCACGCTCACGCTTTCCAGACAATCAGCTTGGGTTCAGTCATCTCTTCGATAGCGTACCGCGGGCCTTCGCGGCCCGTGCCTGAGAGCTTGACGCCGCCGTAGGGCATCTGGTCTACGCGGAACTGCGGGACCTGGTTGATCATGAAACCGCCCACGTGAACTTGCCGGGCGGCGGTGAAGGCTTTCTGGAGATCGCGCGTATAGATGCCGGCCTGGAGACCGTAGTCCGAATCGTTGACTAAAGCGATTGCTTCATCCAGAGTTGCGTAGGCGTTGATGCCGAGCACAGGCCCGAAGGCTTCCTGGCGCATGAGGGGGTTGGACTCGGGAACAGCGGTAAGTATGGCGGGCTCCACGGTGGCCCGGTCTCGGCGGTGCCCACCGGTGTGGAGCCGTGCGCCTGCGCTCACTGCGCCGCCAATCCATGCTTCGATGCGCTGGGCTTCTGCCGGGGTGATAAGCGAGCTATGTCGGTGGACGATTCTCGCGGATGGCCGATGACGAGCTTGCGCGTGGCCTCCACTACGCGGTCCAGGAATTCGCCCGCCACCCGCTGGTGAACGTAGACACGCTGCACCGAGATACAGACCTGGCCCGAGTGCGCAAACGCCCCCGCCGCGCAGCGCACCGCGGCTTCGTCCAGATCGGCGTCGTCTTCGACAATCACCGCCGAGTTGTTGCCCAACTCCAGCGTCACGCGCTTGAGCCCGGCGATGGCGCGGAGGCGCGCGCCCATCTCCACGCTGCCGGTGAAGGTGACCATGTCGACACCAGGATGTTGCACCAGCGCGTCGCCAATCGCTCCCCCAGGGCCGGTGATCACGTTGAGAGCCCCAGCCGGGAGTCCGGCCTCTTCGAAAAGCTCCGCCATCAGCAGCGCACTGACAGGCGTCGAGGAGGCGGGTTTGTGCACCACGGTATTGCCCGCCGCCAAGGCCGGCCCGATCTTGTGCATCGCCAGGTTGAGCGGGAAGTTGAAAGGCGTGATGGCCGCGATCACCCCCACCGGTTCGCGCACCACCATTCCCCAATGCCCCTTGCCCGCCGGTTCGGCGTCCATCGGCACTACCTCGCCTCCCAACCGATGCGCCTCCTCGGATGAGAACAACAGCGTGTAGGAAGCGCGCTCCTCGATGCGCGCTTCCCGGATAGGCTCGCCGCATTCAGAGACGATGGCGAAGGCAATGGCGTCGCGCCGCTCCAGGAGCAAGGCGTGTGCCCGCCGCAAGATCGCGCTGCGCTGCTCCCGGGTCATTTCCCGCATCACGGGTGCGACCGCCTGCGCAGCCCTGATCGCCGCGTCAACGTGCTCCCGTCCCGCCCGGAACATGGTGGCTACAGGTGAGCCGTCGTACGGCAGTTCAACGACTTGAGATGCGTCCGTGATGACCGATTGGCCATCCGCATGGGGAGCTGCATAGCTCCTATCCTATACCAAAGGCTAATGGTTAGCTATAGACCGGAAGATTCGGCGGAGGTATTGCGGAAAAAGGAGGAAATACGGCAGAATAGATGCGGAACTGTATGAACAAGGGCAAAGTGCTTAGAATCGCTCCACTTAGGGAGCAGCTGAAAAGCGGGTCTATCCTGCTGCTCGGGCCACGCCAGACTGGTAAGT
>JAYTKJ010000170.1:0-5748 GCA_043730365.1 Acidobacteriota bacterium
CGGCGGTAACTTTCCAAGCCTGCTTGCCGTCCTTCCCGATCCAAGCCATCTGTTCGAAATAGACATTGGGGGCCACGGGAGGCATCGACGGCGGCGGGACGCGCTTGTCTTTGAACCAGTCGGCCTCCGGCTTACGGCGATCGAGGTGCACCGCGGCCGCGTCGGAAGCGGTCAAGTGCTTGAGTGACGCATCCACCTCACGCAGGAAGTTCTTGGCCAGTCCGCCCGCCAGATCGCGTAACCCCGCGTCGGCCGTCACTCGATACTCGGCGTAGCCTTCGGCGCCGACGATAGCGTAGGTTAGCAGCGACAGCAACGCGGCGGTGCTTAGATACAACAAGTGCACATCGCCAAGCCGGAAGCGCTCGCGCCGATTGAGCGACCACAGCTTCACGAAGGGGATCCCGAGAAAGCCGGCGAGAAGCACCAGCGCCGTCGCCGCGACGAAGTACGTATCCATGCGTAGCGCGCGGCGGAAGAGGTCGCGCGTTGGCACCACGCCGCCCAGCAGCAGTTCCTTCCCATTGACCGTCACCGGCTGCAAATATACCTGGTACGAGTCACCGGCTAAGTCTGCCGGTAAGCGGGTGGTGGCGTTGACCTCCTTCCCGCCCATTATTTCCTTGACATCGCGGATCGCGATCGAGCCAGCCGCGGCAGGATTTTTCGCACGCAATTCCCGGTCACTCCAGCGCAGGTTTCGCAGCCAGCGCCGCGATCCGGGCGCTTCCTGATAGAGTATTTTGCCCTCCTTCTTCGCCAGAAAGACCAGCCGGAACGCTTCTGGAAAAGCCATCTCGCCGAGGATGACGTCCACGCCCACGCTGAAAATGGCCTTGCCGGCTGCGATCTGGAGGGTCGTATCGTCCGTGAGTTTGGCTTGTCCGCCTGGTTTGGCTGTTTTGCAGGACCCGGACTTGGGATCGAGCGTCAGATAGGGCTGGTCGTCGTCGAAAGCGCAAACGAAATCTTTGGTCGCCTCGCCGCCTTCTACCAGTTCGTCGACGGTACCCACCGCGTTCTCCACCGCCGCGCGCAGCTCCTGAGCGGCCATCGCCAACTCACGCTGATTCAAATCATGAAGATCGCGGTATTGTTCAAATACGTATAGCGTGTAGGTGGCTACCAGCACCAAGCCGATCGATAACGGCCAGCGATACGAATACGGTTTGTTAAGGGATGGCATGGGCGAAACTTCGGCTACTGTAGCATAGTGAAGTTTCGCGGCCCGGCGTTACAGGGTTAAATCGGCGCGATTTCTCGCAGCCCGTTATTTCTTGGCAGACGGCCCGCTGAGCGGCTGGCGGTCTTCCACCACACCCATCCCGATGCCGTCCTGTTCTTCCCAGAACGCCAGCGCCTGACGGCCCGTGAACACGACCTGGGGAAAGGCGCCTTTGGGCGCGAGCACCCGCACCTTGTTTTCTTTCGAAGTAATAGCTTCGATGGCGCCAGACGCACTCGTCCAAACCACGTACAGCACCTCGTTCAATCCGGAGGCGATGGCCGGATCCTTTCCTTCGCCTAGTGCCCGCTCAATCGCGCCGGGCGTTGAATAGTGAATCTCTTTTTCCTTGCGGAAGACCGCATACGGCTTGGCCAGTCCGGTCAGCGTCAACCCGCCTCCGTCCATCGGGCAAGCTTCCAGCTTCCAGGATTCATTACCGAACTTCTTGGCCGCTTCCCAGGAACGCCCGCCATCGGTGGACGTCGCCAGATACATGTCCCGATTGCCGCTCAGCGCATTCCGCCACATCACGAAGAGCCGGCCGGACGGGCCCACCAGGATCGAAGGATGGCAGCATTGGCAAACCGATCCGTCCGGCGACTCGTAGACCAGGAAATTCTTTGACCACGTCGCGCCGCCATCCTCGGAACGGGACCCGTAAATCCGTGTCCCCTTGTCCCGCAAGTCGAGCCACGCCGCCACCACCCAACCATTTCCCGAAGCCATCGTGTGCAGCCCTTCACGGGCCGAACCGGCCACGTCGTTGACCCGCACCGGCTTGAACCATGCCTTGCCGTTGTCGTCCGAGCGCCAGGCCAGGATATCCCCGTCCTGTCCGCCGCCCTTCATTCCTACTACGGCCGAGATCACCACGTTGCCAGCCTGGTAGGTGATCCGAGGGCCGCGATGACGGCCGAGCGAGAGCTTACCGGCGACGGCGATTTTGGAGGGCCGTGAAAACGTCTCGCCCTCGTTGTCCGAAAAGGAGTAGTAGAGATCGTTGCCGGCTCCGAAGGCCACCCCGATCATGTCCCCGGTGGAAGCCACTTGCGGCTGCTTGAACACCAGGTCAGTGGTAGGGGGAACAATCTTCAGAGCGAGGAGAAGCCCAAGCGTCGATAGCATACTTTCCATGATAGACGGACTTGCCGGCTTTTCGGTTGCTCCGGCTCGGCCTGCCGCGCCGTTACTCCTTCTTTTTCGGCGCGTTGAAGGATCGCTCCACCATATCGTGGACATCGGTTGAAACGCCGTGATCGCGCCACAACCAGCGCATCATCTCGGGTAACACCGTCTGCAGCATCTTCTGTCCATGACGCTGGATGCCCCACGAATAGTTCAGATCGTAGCCCTTCCCGGTGAGCGCCTGCTGCAGCCGGACGTTCTGATAGAACCAATCGCGAGTCTGGTCATACGTTCCATCCGGTCGCAGCGCCCGGTTGTCGTTTCTGCCATCGACGAGGAAAACGCGCAGCGGCTTCTTTTCGCTCTTCCGGACAATCTCCGGATAAACATGCCCTCCGCGGATATTGGTGAAACTACCCACGTTGCTCAGCACTTTTCGAAAATGATTGGGGCGCTCCCAGGCCACCGTGAAGGCCGCGATCGCGCCAGAGCTTGACCCGCCGATGCCATGGCGCTCCGGGTCTTTTGAGATGTTGTAGTCCTTGTACAAGGCTGGCAGCAATTCATCGACAATCACGCGCGCGTACTTGTCGTCGAGCGTGTTGTATTCGGTGGGGCGATTGGTGTCGCGGTCTCCCCAGTTTTGCGGCGTAGGTTCGGGTTGCTCCGGCCGGCGCCCGGGATTGATGAAGACCCCGATCATCACCGGA
This sequence comes from Acidobacteriota bacterium, assembly GCA_043730365.1. GTDB lineage: Bacteria > Acidobacteriota > Terriglobia > Bryobacterales > Bryobacteraceae > VFZP01. Next base: position 3,064 of record JAYTKJ010000170.1, read on the forward strand.
ATCTCGCGCCGGTAAATCAGGTTGTCCATCACCACTTGCGCACGCATATCGCCCTGGGGAGCCATGAACGCCTGCCCGTCATTGAAGATCATCAGGCTGGCCGGAACCGCTGCGTCATACTGGGCCGGCACGTACACCCAGTAGGTATGCTGCGTGCCCGGATAGGCTTCGCTGGGCAGCGTGAACGGCCCCTTGATCTCGCCCACCGGCACGCCCTCCTGTGGGATCGCGTCCACGGCGGTATGTAATGGAGGTCTGTATTGGGCGTGGGAGCCATCGCCGGACGCTGTGCGGAGGCGGCGATAGCGGAAAGTAGGAGCGTGACGGCCAGGTGAAATTTCATAGCTCAGGCCGTCACGATATCACAGTCTCCCAGTTCAGCTCAGGTCGAACAACAGGAACTCGGCGCCCGCGTCAGTCTGCCCCTCGATGACCACGGCAGACTCCTCACTCAACGCCGCCCCATCTCCTTCGTTAAGCGTCTGGTCGCCGAGTTTCACTGAGCCGCGCGCCACCTGCAACCACGCATGGCACCCCGGCGCCAATTCGTGCCGCACGCTTTCTCCCGTGGTGAGCCAGGAAGCATAGAGCCGCGTATCCTGCTCAATCCGCATGGAGCCATCGCGTCCGTCCGGAGAAGCAATCAGCGCCAGCTTACCGGTTTTGGCATCACCGGAAAAGAATTTCTGATCGTAGCTGGGCGTGAGCCCCCGCTCGCGCGGCAGTAGCCAGATCTGCAACAGATGGGCAGTCTCATCGCCCGGGTTGAACTCGCTGTGGCGAATGCCAGTGCCGGCGGTCATCCGCTGCACTTCCCCCGGACGAATCGTCGAGCCGTTACCCATACTGTCTTTGTGCGCGAGGGCGCCATCCAGCATGTAGGTGATGATCTCCATGTCCTGATGTGGATGCATGCCGAAGCCCGCGCGTCCCTTGACGAGGTCGTCATTGATTACCCGCAGGGCCCGGAAGCCCATGTGGCGCGGGTCATAGTAGTCGGCGAAAGAGAAGGTGAAATGGCTGTCGAGCCACCCGTGGTTGGCGTGGCCTCTTTCCTCTGAACGTCTGATTTCGATCATACGTTCAGTAGATGAGGCGGCGAGCCGAAAGATTCAGATCGAACGGCCGCGCGTTAGTCGGACCGGCCTGGCGCTAGCTTGATCCGAAAGTCGTGCGCCGCGATGAGTTTGGGACCAGTGAGGACGGCCGACATGATCTCACCGTCATGGTCATGGCTGTCATCCTGGCGCAGATAGTGGCCCAACTCGTGGGCAGCCACCCTGGCCATGGCCAGCCCAAGCAGATACGGGAGCCGGGTCCCGACCAAGCGTGCAATCGGGCCCACGAACACTCGCAGTTCGGGAGTAATACGCCCATCGCGCCGCACCGCCGCCCCAAGCGCATCTGGTGCCTCGTCCGGTCCTGCCTCGTCGACACGGAGACGGATCAACGAGGGCTCCTGGTTGGCGCAAGAGAGAAAGCGTATCTCTACGCCAGATCTCGCGGCGACCCGGCCGATCTCCTGGCGGAACGCCGAGTCTGTCATCGAGTCAAGGGAGCCCGGGCGACCGGGGCACACAGCCAAATCCAATCCCAGCAAAGGATTAGCTGCCACAATCAGGGTCAGGAGCTGATTTCGGGTGGACACTGTAACGCAATAGTAACATGAAATACATCAATTTGAAACCCCGCGTACGTGGGCTCACTTGGGTCCCAGTGCGGCCCGGGCCGGGCGCCACAAACGAAAACGGCCGGCCCCCGTCCAGGGAACCGGCCGCTGTCCAAAACGCCTTTAACCTACCACAACAACTTCAGCGCAAACTGCGTCTGCCGCGGCGCATTGGCGGTACCCGTCACGCGCCCAAACTGCGCATTGCCCACTGTCGTGTTCGGCGTACCGAACACCGGGTGGTTCAGTGCGTTGAAGCTCTCGCCGCGCAACTCCAGTGCCACACGCTCTCCGATCACGTTGAAGCGCTTGAACACCGACATGTCCAACGTTTCAACAAAATCGCTACGGAGGCTGGGATGCATCCGGCCCACGTTGCCAAAGGTGTACTGCCCGGGCAACCTGAATGCAGCCGTGTCGAACCAGCGATCCAACGTCGGGTTATCCAACTTTGCATTCTGCCCCGTCGAATCCGGCCGCTGTCCGCCGCCAAACGAAAAGCTCGTGTTACCGGTCGTCCCCATCTGCAAGGGCTGACCGCTGCTCAGCGTCAGGATGCCGTTCACCTGCCATTGTCCCAGTGCCGCATTCAGGAACTTGCTCCACTGTCCCCCGAACTGCTTGCCTTTGCCGAACGGCAATTCGTACGTGTAGCTGGTCACCATCCGGTGCCGGTAGTCATAGGGCGAGATCGACCGGTCGCAGGCCCGGCAATTGAAGTTCCGGAAGCCCGACGAATCCCAGGCATTGTCGCCGCCATCGGAAATCAACTTCGACCATGTGTATGCAACCACGATCGTGCCGTTCTGCGAAAAACGCTTCTTGAACGTCGCCTGCAGGCTGTGGAAATTCGAGTTCCCCCACGAAGTGCCGGCATAGGAAACGCCCGGATACTGCGGGTAAGGCGTCAGCAACTCCCCGCGCTGTACCGTCCGGTTGGACAACGGACCTACGGGGATGATCCCGAAGAAGGGATTCGCTACGGTTTCCAGCAGCCCGGCATCCGGCCGGATTTG
>JAYTKJ010000171.1:0-16500 GCA_043730365.1 Acidobacteriota bacterium
GCCCATTTTACATGCACTCCGCCCCCCCCAACTCCAGGAATCACTTAGTCGACACCGGCAACCAACTGATTCTATTCGACTTCTAACCGGACACTAGTGGGTTGTCAATAATTACGTGCGACACCACACTAGCGTTCCGCGGACTGACTTCGATTCGTACTTAGCGCAAGGCTTTCACCGGAATCGTGAAGGCCACGGTATTCACGACGCCGGCGCGTTGGAACTGGACCCAGACGCGATAGGTCCGTTCACGCGGGAAGATCAGGTTGAACTGAATCTGGCGGGGCGAAGGGACGCGCAGGTCCGGGGGCGGCACGCCATCGACATACAAAGGGTGGTCATGCACGATGTCCACCAGATCAGCGCTGGCTGACAGAAGATGTCCCCAGGCTCCCAGGTACGGCTCTACGCCGGAGTGCGGCGTCAAGCGGAAGAAGAGGAGCGTCTCCTGCCCGGCGATTGGTTGGGCTGGTTCGGTGACGAACTCCACGCTGAGATTCGCCGCGGTCTTGGGCGCAAGGTCAGGCGTCAGTTGGGGCGGCGGCATGAGTGGCGCGCCCTGAGGAAAAATCGTCTTGGCGAGAAACTGTGGCGTGCCGCCTTTGGGGTAGAAATCGGCTACCACGCGGTAGGGAGCCAAACGGTCAAGCTTGACGGGGAGCGCAAACGCGCCGTCGGGCCGCAGCGATGGATGCTCATGCGCAAAGCCGGCAAGGTCCGCCGCGATCAGGAAAGCGTGAAACAGGCGCTCATGCATGATTTCGAATTCGCGCACGGGTTGGCCGGTCTTGGGGTGCCGCACGCGAAACTCAAGTTCAGCCGAGTGACCCACACGCGGCGCGGCCGGCGTCACGCGCAGGTCAAGCCGGTATTCGAGTGGCTCCGGCAGATTCGCCACGAGCTTCATACCGCACCGCGGGCACTTGCCCGCCGAAGCAGCCTTGACGTCCTGATCCATCGGGCAGATGAAGCCGGGTCCCGATGAGGACTGGCCGCGTAAGCCGAGACCGGCAACGCCCAGGAGCGCAGTGCGTCTCAGCATCGCGGACCGCTACGACACCGGCGCAAACGGCCAGATGCGCGTGGTGGAGTATCCACCATCGACCGCGATCGCTTGGCCGGTGATGTAGTCCGACGCCGGGCTCGCCAGGAACACAGCCAGGCCCGCGCAATCTTCCGGCGTACCCGGGCGGGGATTGGCTTGTGCGCCTTCGAGCCAGTCCGTCATGACCTTGGGCTCCCACATTTTCCGGTTGAGATCGGTGATGATGAAGCCCGGAGCGATGGTGTTGACCTGGATGTTGTCGCGGCCCCATTCGGCGGCGAGCACGCGCGTCAGGCCGTAGAGTGCACTCTTGGTCATCGCGTAGACGGCCAAGTACGGCAGACCGAGCAACGACATCAGCGAGCCGATCATGATGACCTTGCCGCCTTGGCCGCGCTTCTTCATTTGCACGCCGACTCCCTTGGTGAGGGTGACAATTCCGTGCAGGTTGGTCTGCATGATGCGGTCATACTCTTCCTTGGTGTAGTCCTCGACGCGCTTGCGCACGTTGGTGCCGGAGACGTTCACCAGAATGTCGACCTTGGGGCCGAGCTTCTTCACGCACGCGGCGATCGACTCTTCGCTGGCTACGTCCAGCTCAAAGGCAGCGGCTGAATAGCCTTCCTTTTTCAGCAGGCGGACTTCCGCCTTTAGCTTGTCGACAGACCGGGCGGCCAGGATGGTGTGCGCGCCTGCGGCGGCCATTTCCTTGGCGATGGCCAGGCCGATGCCTCGCGAGGCTCCGGCGATGAGGGCGGTTTTTCCCGCTAGTGAGAAGGGACTTGTTTTGGACATGAAACGATCAGGATAACAGCACCCGATGCTACACTGAAAGGGACTCCCACCGCAGTTTCAGGAAGATCAGTGTCAGTAGACTCATCCAGAACCCTTAAGCTTGCCTTTGGCTTTGCCTTCAACGACCTTTATGAGAGCGACGGGCTGCGCCGAATCGACGCACGTTTTGTCGAGTACCTCGAGCCGCCGCTCCGTGAACGGCTGACGCAATGCCGGGCCAACCCGGCGGCGGTCTCAGGCAAGGACCAGTCGCAACTCATCATCGACGTGGCCCCGCACCTGGAAGATTTCATTGGAGATTTGTTCGGCATCACGCACAGCCTGAACGTGCTGCGCGACCATCACACCGACCTCGGGCCGATCTATTCGGTGAAGCGGCGGTTTGTGCAGCGCAAGGCGATCACGACGATCAAGGCCGAGCAGGCATCGGAGTTGGACCCGGCGGCGCTCGAGGCCCGGCTGGCCGATTTCTTTGGCGAGCCAATCACCGAGATGGCGTTTGCCAACCACGTGAATGAGTGGCTGGAGGCCGAGTCCGAGCATACTGCCGCCCTGCAAGTGGCGGCGCAGTATGCGGCTTGGGCTACGCTGACGCCGGAGGGCCAGAAAAAACACAAAGCGGGTGTTTTGTTTAAAACACCGCACAAGCTGGACATGCAGCACCTGGTGCCGGTGGAGGAGATTCAAATGGCAGGCGGGGCCAAGGCCGCGCAGCTTCCTCCAGCCGAGTGGCGCCACCGGGAGGGCTTCCATCTTACCGATCGCGGCATGGACCTGACGCACGCGCTCGACCACTCCTTCTATTGCATCAAGTGCCACAACCAGGGCAAAGACTCCTGCTCCACCGGCCTCAAAGAAAAGACCGGCGAGTTCAAGAAGAGCTTCTTCGGTGTGACGCTGGCCGGGTGCCCGCTGGAGGAGAAGATCTCCGAGATGCACGTGGTGAAGGGGCAAGGCAACCCCATTGGAGCGCTGGCCGTCGTCACGGTGGACAACCCCATGGTGGCGGGCACGGGCCACCGCATCTGCAATGACTGCATGAAGTCCTGCATCTACCAGAAGCAGGATCCGGTGGACATTCCACAGGCCGAAACGCGCACGCTCAAAGATGTTCTGGAGCTGCCGTGGGGCTTTGAAATCTATTCGCTGTTGACGCGCTGGAATCCGCTCAACGTCCACCGCCCGGCGCCGCGCGCGCACTCCGGCTTCAAAGTACTGGTGGTGGGACTGGGACCGGCTGGCTTCACGCTGGCCCATCATCTGATGAATGACGGCCACACGGTGGTGGGCGTGGACGGGTTGAAGATCGAGCCGCTTCCGGAAGAGATCTCGGGCGCCAAACTCACCGGCGGGCGCGTGCCGTTCCGGCCTATTCGGAATATCGACGATCTGTATGAGTCGCTGGATGACCGCGTGCTGGCCGGTTTTGGCGGCGTGGCCGAGTATGGCATCACGGTCCGGTGGAACAAAAATTTCCTCAAGATCATTCGGCTGCTGCTCGAGAGGCGCTCCAGCTTTTCGTTGTTCGGCGGCGTGCGTTTTGGCGGCACCATCACGGTGGACAGCGCCTTCGAGATGGGCTTCGACCACATCGCGCTTTGTACCGGCGCGGGCAAGCCTACCGTGGTGCCGATGAAGAATGGCCTGGTGCGGGGCGTGCGGCAGGCTTCGGATTTCCTGATGGCGCTGCAGTTGACCGGCGCGGCCAAGGCTGACTCGGTGGCGAACCTGCAAGTGCGATTGCCGGTGGTGGTGATCGGCGGCGGACTTACCGCCATAGATACGGCTACCGAATCGCTGGCTTACTACGTGGTGCAGGTGGAAAAATTCCTGCAGCGCTACGAGCAGTTGAGCAAGGACCACGGGGAGAATTACGTCCGGGCGGCGTGGAACGCGGAAGAGACCCAGACTGCCGAAGAGTTTCTCCTTCACGCGCGCGCCCTTCGCGCCGAGCGTGCCCGCGCCGCCAAGGAAGGCCGCGACCCGCGTTTGGTGGGCTTGGTTAATGAGTGGGGCGGCGTCACGGTGGCGTATCGGCGGCGCTTGATTGACGCACCCAGTTACACGCTCAATCACGAAGAAGTACACAAAGCGCTTGAAGAAGGCATCCGTTTTGCCGAGATGCTTTCGCCGGAAGAGGTGCACGTCGATCAGTTCGGCCACGCCAGCCAGCTGACGCTGCGTGAACACTGGTTTGACGAGGCGACCGGCAAAGTGGCGGGCACCGATCGGCATGTCACCATCCCGGCGCGGACGATCCTGGTGGCGGCCGGTACGCAGCCGAACACAGTGCTCGCGCGCGAGGATGGCGACAACGTGATTGTAGACGGCAAGTATTTTCAGGCGGTGGACGACGCGGGGAACCCGGTTAAGCCGGAGCGCGTCAGCAAGCCGTCCGAGGCACGCGTGCTGATGTCAGTGCGCGCCGACGGCCGCGGCATGAGTTTCTTTGGCGACTTACATCCTTCTTACTCGGGCAACGTGGTCAAGGCGATGGGCAGCGCCAAGCAGGGATATCCGGTGGTGACCCGGCTGCTATCGCGGCAAGCGCCTTCGGGGATCGCCGCCGCCACGCTGCTGGCCAAGCTGGATTCGGAAATGCGAGCGACGGTGCACGCGGTGCATGTGCTGACGCCTACGATCGTGGAAGTAGTGGTCCGGGCCCCGATGGCGGCACGCGCGTTCCTGCCCGGGCAGTTTTATCGCCTGCAGAACTATGAGTCGCTGGCGCCGCGCACCAAGACTACGACGCTTGGGATGGAAGGCCTGGCCCTCACCGGAGCCAGCGTGGATCGTGAGCGGGGATTGCTCTCGACGATCGTGCTGGAGATGGGCGGATCGTCCGATCTATGCCGTCTGCTGAAACCCGGCGAACCGGTGATTCTCATGGGCCCCACCGGCACGCCCACCGAAACGCCCGCACAGGAAACGGTGCTGCTGGTGGGTGGCGGGCTGGGCAATGCGGTTTTGTTCTCGATCGGCCAGGCGCTGTGTGAAAAGGGCTCACGCGTGGTTTACTTCGCCGGGTACAAGAAGATCATCGACCGCTACAAGGTGGAAGAGATCGAGCGCGCGGCCGACGTGGTGATATGGTGCTGCGACGAGGCGCCGGGCTTCACTCCCACTCGTGTGCAGGACAGCGCGTTTGTGGGCAACATCGTCGAGGCGATTGCCGCCTACGGCCGGGGCGATCTGGGCGAGATCACCATCAATCTGAATGAGGTGGACCGGGTGGTCGCGATCGGATCGGACGGCATGATGAATGCCGTGGCCCGCGCGCGGCACAACGTGCTGGCGCCGTTCCTGAAGCGCGGCCATCGCGCGATCGGCAGCATTAACTCGCCGATGCAATGCATGATGAAGGAGATCTGCGCGCAGTGCCTGCAGCAGCACAAGGATCCGGTGACGGGCGAGGAGACGGTGGTGTTCTCGTGCTTCAATCAGGACCAGCCGCTCGATAGCGTGGATTTCGCCAATCTACGCGGCCGCCTCTCGCAAAATGGCGTGCAGGAGAAGTTGACCAAGCAGTGGATCGACTACTGTTTACGGGAGCTCGGCGCTCGGCCTACGGCTTAAATTCGACGCCGGCGTAGAGTTCGGCCATGGGCAAAGCGATGCCTAGCGAGTCAAGTTTGACGACGGCTTGCAGGCCCTCATAGGGTGTGAGCAGCCAGCGCCCTTCCGGAGTCTTGAGGAAGACATCGACGTTGGGCCGAGCTTGCGCGATCAAGACATATTCCTCAAGCGACGGCAGGCGGCGGTACAGAGCAAACTTTCCGCCGTAGTCGCAGTCGGCCGTGGATGGGGAGAGGACTTCGACGATCACCTTGGGGTTCGTGATTGTATCCTTTTCTTCATCGGCGAACTCCGGCTTGCCGCAGACCACGACTTGATCGGGAAAGACGAATGTCGTCGGGCCAACACCGATCCTCACTTGCGCGGCGATATGGCAGGACCCACCTTCGAGACGCTCGGCTATACGGCGGCTTAGGTTGGCGACAATGAGTCCATGCTCCCAACTGACAGCCGAGATCGGGAACAACTCCCCGTCATGGTACTCGCTCGGCAACTCTGCGCCCCGATCAGCCGCCAGATATTCCTCAACCGATAGTTTGACGACAGGAGCAGCGCCCATAAGGGTATTCTAGCGCCATGCTCGCAGATCAGGTGCTGGTGCCGGCGTAGAGTTCGGCGAGTGGCAGGGCGACGTCGAGCGAATCCAGTTTGGCCACGGCATCCAGCCCCTCGTAAATAGTCAACAGCCAGCGCCCGTCCGGAGTCTTGCGGAAGACCTCGACGTTGGGCTGATCCTGCGCAATGAGGGCATACTCTTCAAAGGAGGGCAGACGGCGGTAGAGCTCGAACTTTTCGCCGTGGTCGTAATTCTTGGTGGAAGGCGAAAGAACTTCGACGATCACCTTGGGATTCGTGATCGTGTCGGCGTGCTCGTCGGTAAGGGCCGGCTCGCCGTGGATGATGGTCTGATCGGGATAAATGAACTTAGACGGACTGACCCGAACTCTGATCTGGCTCACTATCTGGCAGGGGCCACCCTCCAGGAGCTCAAGCAACTTCCAGGCAACTCTGTTGACCAGGAGTCCATGCCTGATGCTCACCGCTTCAAGCGGGAACATCTCGCCATCATGGTATTCGCTGGCCCTCTCGGCGGCGCGGTCAGCCGCCAGATACTCTTCCACCGACATTTTGACGACAGGAGCTGCGCCCATGGGTTCATTATAACGGCAGCTCCCGTGGAAGAGCCGACGCTACTGCGTGGCCAAGCGCAGCAATCTGCCACTCAATTCCAGGATGAACAGGTCGCGCGTGGCGGCGTCATAGGCCAGCGAAACGGGCGCTCGCAGGTTGCCGACGATCACCTCACCGCTGGGGCCGTCGAACCGCAAGAGCCGGCCTGGCGGGGCCGGTGTCGCCGATTGGTTCGTACTGAACTCAAGCACATAAAAGCGAGAAGCTCCGTTCGGCATGAGGTGCCACAGCACATCGGTGACCGAGGTAAGCCCGCCGATGAACGGTTCCAGCGTGCGCTGCTCCGGGTTGAACGCCATCACGCGCGCTTCTCCTCGGTTGAACGGGAAGCCGGTGAGGAAGCTGACCAGCACCTGATCGCCATAGACACGTACAGTAGTGGGCACGGCGTCCACCACGGGAGGCCCGACCGGTCCGGGGTTGCGAGTGGGCGGGAAACGAATCAACCGCTGCCAACGGCCCGTGGCCAAGTCCACGCGAGCGAGCGAGTTATTAGAAGCGTCGTTCAGGTAGAGCCCGCGACCATCCGGCGTAAACGCCAGACCCCACAGGTTCGAAAACTTGTAGATGGCGTTGCGGTCCGGCTCGGAGATGGGGAAACGGGTCAGCAGGCTCGCCTTGGCCGTGGCTCCCGCGCCGTTGGCGATTTCCACCTCGCCGCCGTCCGAGATCGCGAGCTGAGTCTCGGGGGTCAGGCGAAACGGAGCGCTCACCGCGTCGACGTTGGCGCTGAACTGAAACGTCAGAATTGACGTAAACAGCAGCGACGAACGGCCTTCCGGATTGTGAATGGAGGTACCGGCGACAGGGCCGCGCCGTTCGGCATCGCCACCGCCGATGGCCACATAAAGGGTACGGTCGCGGAGAGCCATCGCGCTGGGGCCGCTACCGCCGCCCGCGACTTCGGTTCCCGAGGGCAAAGCCTCAAGCAGGCTTTGGCGAACGCCGGATCGGGATACGCGCGAGACACGACCGGAGTTGACGGCCATACTCGTCTCGGACACCAGAAAGTTTCCGCCGGGCGTCAGGATCACTTTTTGGGGCGCCTGGAGACCGGTGATGATTTCCTCTGGTTGTTGGGCCAGCAAGGCTGCGATGAAGATGAATTGAAATGCGATTCGTTTGAGAAGCATGAGCAGCAGTTTACGGATGGGAGACAGGCAAGTCCATGATTTGCGGATCGAGATAACCTCATTCAATAACCAACCTGGATTGAGGCAGTTATCGCGATCATTCGATTCTGGTACCCTGGTGCTCATCGGAGAGTAGAGCGACATCAATGAGTAGCCAGCCCGCGCCTCAGCCCAGAATCGTGTTTGAGCCGTTCGACTTCAGCCCTGCCTCGGGCGAACTGCGCCGACATGGCCGGGCGGTCCGGCTGCAAGGCCAGCCGATTCAGGTGCTGGAAGCACTGCTCGCCGAGCCCGGGCAGTTGGTTACGCGCGAGTCCCTACAGCAGCGGATTTGGAGCGGCGCGGTAAGCGGCGATTTCGAGCATGGGCTCAACGCGGCGGTCAACAAGCTGCGACAGGCGCTGGGTGATTCGGCCGAAGATCCGCGGTTTGTGGAGACAATCGCGGGCAAGGGCTATCGCTTCATCGCAGCCACGGTACAGCTCCAGCGGCCGGTGCTGGAGATGAAGGCGCCGCCGCCCGTTCAAGCGAAGACGGCGTTCTACCGACCGGTTTGGGCAGTGGCGTTGGCGGCGTTAGTGGCTGTTGGCGGGGCCGGATATTGGATCGGCAAACGCAGCCGCGCCATGCTCGAACCGGTACAGCTTACACAATTCCCGATCACTCCGCCGCCGGGATTCCTACTGGAAGGAGCCGGCAACCGCCAAGGGATGGCGGTCTCGCCGAACGGTTCGAAGGTGGCCTTCACGGCCATGAATTCAACGGGACTGTTCCACATTTTTGTGCGAGCGTTGGGAGACCTCGAAAGCCACGAAGTACCCGAGAGTACTGGCGCGGGTTCACTGTTCTGGCTGCCCGATGAATCGCTTGTTTATGTTGCACGTGGCAAAGTGAGAAGGCTGGCCGCTGGCGCACAGGCTGCTCAGATCCTTTCTGAGAAGGTTCCTGTGAGCACCAGCGGTATCCTGCTCCCGCAAGGCCGGCTGCTCATGACGAGCCGATTTCGATCCGCGATAATACCGGCCAACGGCGGACCGGTCGAGCATCTCAAGGCGGGCCTCTGCTGGCCCCAGTTGCTTCCGGACGGAGAACATATTCTGCACGCGGCTTTCGATGTGAAGGCCGCGCGCTGGAGTATCCGCACTTCGCGGTTTAATGACCCGGCAGCGCCTCGTGAGATCGTCATGGCCGATTCCCGGGCCATCTACACCGAGTCCCGGCGATCCGGTCAAGGATATCTGATGTACACCCGAGGCGGCGCACTGCTGGCGCAGGCCTTCGACGCGCGTACGCTGCAAACCGCCGGGGACGCCAGAGTGATCGTGCCGCGAGTTTCTTCGTTCATGCCGGTCGGCTCGGCGGGTTTTTCGGTGTCTAGCAGTGGAGAATTGCTCGTCTATCAAAACGTGGTCCACCGTTCGCAGATGATCTGGGTTGATCGAGGCGGACGCCGGCTCCGCGCCGCCGGACCCGATCGGATCAGCACCAAAGATGCGCGGCTCTCGCCGGATGGCAAGTGGTTCGCGTCAGCCGTGTTTGACGTCGAACGTGGCGTCACCGATATCTGGCTTACCGACACAGCCACCGGATTGTCGCGCAGGCAGATCGTGAGCCCCGTCTTAACCAATTCACCCGTCTGGTCACCAGACGGCAAGCGCCTGGCTTTCATGCGAACTCTTGAATCGACGCCCAAACTATTTGTCCGCACGCTAGAGGGCCAGGAAGCCGAGCAAAGTTTAGCGGGCGATGGCTTTCAGGTGCCCACTGATTGGACGAGCGATGGCCGATTTATTCTTTACACTGATTCAGGCCTCCCCCTCGTTGAGAATGAAGGTCAAGCCGACATCTGGGTGGCCGACCTGGCGCGGGGCGGCAAACTGAGTCCGCTGGTCAAGACACAATTCCATGAGGCCAGTGCAGTCACCTCTCCGGATGGACGCTGGGTAGCCTTCATGTCTAGCGAATCCGGAAGGGCGGAAGTCTATCTGCAACGCCTGGAAATCGCCGACACCCTGAGAGTAACTGGACTACGGCACCCGGTCTCCCGGCAAGGCGCCGTCTGCCTACGATGGAGGCGCGATGGGAAGGAACTGTTTTACCTTGCCGGCGACGGACAAGTCTATGCAGTGCCCATGGGCTTGGGAGCGGCTGAACCCAGGATCGGCGCCCCACAACCGCTGTTCAGAATTGAGGCTGAGGCGATCGCCACCACTCATTCGCTGACAGGATTCGACGTGGCGGCCGATGGGAACTCATTCGTTGTGCCGTCCGTTTCTTCGCCGGAAGCCTCCACGTTGGTCGCGGTCCAGAACTGGGAAGAGATGCTTAAGCCGACAGCAGTCCCGATATCAACTTCCCGCCGTTGACGTTCTTCACGGGCCGTCCGATCGAGGTCTGGTGCTCATGCGTCGGGTCGATGCCCATCATCGAATAAATGGTGAAGAGTAAGTCCTCAGGATCGACGGGATTGTCGGTGATTTCGGTGGCGGTCTTGTCGGTGGCGCCGATGACGCGGCCGCCGGTTAGTCCCGCGCCTGCAAAGACGACGGACCACGCCTTGTTATGATGATCGCGTCCGGCGTCGCCATTCACTTTGGGTGTGCGGCCGAATTCGCCGTTGGCGATCACCAGTGTTGAGTCAAGCATGCCTCGTTCGGCAAGATCCTCCACTAACGTGGCAAAGGCGGGGTCGAATTCGGGTAACAACGCCTTCTTCATGATGTTGAAGTTGTCGCCATGCGTGTCGTAGTTGAGCCAGCCCTTGGCCACGGTGACGAAGCGGACACCGGATTCAACCAGCCGGCGGGCGAGCAGACAGCCCTGCCCCACGGGCGTGCGGCCGTAGCGTTCGCGTAGCTTCTCGGGCTCGCTGGAGATGTCGAAGGCTTTCTTGGCGGCGGGGGAATTCAGGAGATCATAGGCGCGATGATAGAAGCCGTCGAGCGCCTTGAAATCCGGGCTCGCTTCGATGGAGCGGAACTTCTTATCCATCTGCTCGACGAGATAGCGGCGATTGCCCAACCGGTCCCAATCGACGTCGGCGGCCAGGGTCAGATCCTTGACTTGGTAGCCCGTCACATTGGCATCGCCAGCGATGAATGGGTTGTATTCGCCGCCTAGATACCCAGCGCCGTACGAAGGAAACGTATATGGCACGGCCACGTAGGGCGGCATGCCATTCTTGGGGCCGAGTTCTTTGGAGACCACCGAGCCCATGGCAGGAAACTCGATGGTGGGCAGCGGCAGATAGCCCGTAAGTAAGTAGTTGATCGCGCGCTCGTGGTTATTCTCTTTTGAATGCATCGAGCGCAGGATGGTGAGTTTGTCGACAATGCGAGCCGTGCGGGGCAGGTGCTCGCAGATCTGGATGCCGGGTACGTTGGTGGGGATCGGATTGAACTCGCCGCGAAACTCCTTCGGCGCGTCCGGCTTCATGTCGAACGTGTCCTGGTGGCCGCAGCCGCCGGACTGCCAAACGAGGATGACTGAGATATCTTTCTTCGGTTTGGGTGCGCCCTCGGCGGCGCGGAGGAATTGAGGCAGGCTCAGCCCCAGCGAGCCCAGCGACCCGATCTTCATGAAGTCGCGGCGTCCGAACAGATCCGTGCGATTGGTTACTTGCATGAAAAACGTCTCTCCTCAGTGATTGTACAGAAACTCTTTGGAACTGACGAGCGCCCAGAACAGGTCTTCCAACCCCTTGCGCGCGCCACCCGCCCGTTGAACCGCCACGCGGGCCAACTCACGTTCGCCCGCATCCGGGAAACGGGACAGTGTAGCCAAATACAAGTCTTCGGCGATTTGGGCGGCAGGCTGCCCGGCGCCCAAGGCCTTGGCCAAGACGCCGGCCGGCGAACCGATCTTAGTCTGTAGCGCGCCGCCGGACACCAGATGCAATGCCTGATTGAGGGTGGGCGTATTCTTGCGCTCGCAGATCAATTGACGCGAGGGCCGGTCAAATACTTCGAGGAAGTGCGACTCGATTTCGGGATCGGGAATCTGCATGGCGCGCGTGCCCGGATAGAGTGACTTATAGCCGTCCCAGACGCCGGTGGCCAGCGAAATCGAGTCCGCCAGTTGCTCGGCCGAGAGGCGCTTGGGATAGTAGCGCGAGTAAGCCATGGTGTCTTCCCGGTTACCGGTTACCGGCGCCGAGGAGCTTTGGTAAGCACGTGAAGCGGCGATGCGGCGGATGAGGTGGTGCAGGTCAAACTTGTGATCGATCAGATCGCGGGCCAGTTCATCAAGAAGCGGCAAGTTGGTGGGCGGATTGGTGACGCGGAAATCGTCGACGGGCTCGACGAATCCGCGGCCCATAAACTGTCGCCACATGCGATTCACGATGGCTCGGGCAAAATAAGGGTTATTGGGAGCGGTCAGCCAATCGGTGAATAGCTCGCGGCGATCGACCATGTCACCCTCACCAGTCAATATGGGCCCGCCGAGAGCTTTCGCTTCGTATGGCTTCTTGGTGTCCGGGTGCTGGAACTGCCGGGCAAAGTCGACATACAGAGTCCGTTCGTTGTTGCGGGGCCCGGTGCCATTTTTATAGCGAACCTGAGTGAAGACCGCAGCCATGCCGTTGTAGTCATCCTGGGTCCATTTCTCCAGCGGATGATTGTGGCACCGCGCGCACTCAATCGAGACGCCCATGAAGATCTGGCTGGTCATCGAAGCCATATCCAGTTCCTTGCGCATCACCGGGTAAAAGCTGGTGGCGGGCGCGTCATACATGTTGCCGGAAGAAACCAGTAACTGCCGGACCATCTGGTCATAGGGCAGATTCTTTCGGAAGGCCTGATAGAGCCAACGCGAAAAGGTGTAGGGCCCTTTGTTATAGAGAAGCTGCCGGGTGTTGGAAAGATGATCGCCCCAGTAGACGGCCCAATAGTCGGCATACTCAGGGCGCGTCAGCAACTCATCCACCAGCCGCGCGCGTTTGTCCGGCGAGGGATCGGCCAGAAACCGGCGAGCCTCGTCCACCGAAGGAATCACGCCGGTGATATCGAGCGAGGCGCGGCGCAGGAATTCGGTATCGCCGGCCAGGGCCGAGGGCGCGATGTGCAGGGACTTCAACTTGGCGGCGACATGCCTGTCGACGAAGTTGAACACCTCTAACTCCGGGACGGGGCGATTGTCCAGGATGACTCCCACCTTGGCGGCCGTGGTCAATCCGGGAGCGCGCACCACCACCGCCGTTTCCCCGCCCCGCACGGCGGTCACAATGCCGGAGGGCGAGACGGCGGCGATTGAATCGTCATTGGAGGTGAACTTGACTAAGGCGGTGACGTCGCGCTCGGACCCGTCGGTAAATCGCGCGGTCACGAGCAACCTCTGTTTGGTGTCCTTCCCGAAAATGAGATTTTGTTCCGGCCAGATGCGCAGCGAAGTCATGCGGCGTTCACCAGGTTGGCGCGCCGCGCCGGCCGCGATCCAATCGAGCAGGGCGCGGTACTCGGGTGAATCTTCGCGCAGGAGCTTGCCGCCACCGTGCTTCACCTTGAGAGTGGGCTTGTCCAGCAGCAGACTGTGGGCGGCATCCTGGCGGTTGATACGGCGGCCGCTGTGCTCGTTGACGATCATCTCGTAGTCGGCATCGGGCTCATATCCGAACAGGGAAAGCTTGAAGCCGTTCTGGCCTTTGAGCGCACCATGGCAGGATCCGCCGTTGCAACCGAGTTTGGTCAACACCGGCAGGATGTCGCCGGCAAAGCTGCGCAAGACCGGCTCGTCGGCGCGTTGCACCAAGGCGGTGGTCTCGATTTGCCGGCCTTCGAAAGCCGCGGTAATTCGAGCGCCCCCGTTGCCTACGGCGCGCACCAAGCCAGCCTCGACCTCGGCGACGGCAGGACGGGCCGAAGTGAGGCGGGCCTCGCCGCTCACGTCACGGGTGGAGCCGTCGGCATAGTGAGCGATCACACTTAGACGCTGCGTGGCGCCCTTGCCAAACAGCAACGGGTTGGCCGGCAGGACCTCCAGCCGCACCGGCGGCGTAGAAGACGCGGCCAGGCACAGAGCCATCGGGACCAGAGCGATCAGACTCAACCTTACTCGCATGTTCCTCAATCCACCAGTATCGAAATTTTTGGCGCCGCGTGGGTCTGCCCTCCGGCGCTACCGGACAAGGAGACCCGGGCTGCCCGTCCTATCACCGCATCTTTGGACGCTCGAAAACGCAGGGTGGCCTCGCCAGGGGCGCTGTCGACCGGTTCCATTGTGACGCCATGGGGGAGGTTGACGGCAGAAAACGTAATCGCGTCCTGGAAACCCGGCTGCCTGGTAACAGCCACTTTCAGCGTAGCCGCGCTGTCCCGCACCAGGTTCAAAGAAGACGCGGCGCACTCGAGCGAGAACAGGGGCCGCTCAACCACCGCCAGCGTCGCGCCTTCCACATTGCCGTAGTGACGACCCTCACCTCCACCGGACGAAACCTGAATGGCGCGGCTCGCTGGTCTGGCTACCAGGGGTGATCGCACGTCAATGAGGCCGGTGATCCCAGCGCGAGCGCCCGTTGCGTCAATCTCGATCTCCACTTCGCTGGAGCCCGCGGCGATCACACCCGGCTTGGCGGTGACGCCCTCCGGTAGTCCGGTAATGCTCAGCGGTATCTCAGCTTCGAGCCCATCGACACGCGCCGCCGCGATCTTGATCTTTCCCGTCCGGCCTGCGAAGACGTAAGGGTTGTCCGAGGCAAACATGAGATCGGCCCGCGGTTCGGGAGGACGAATGGAAAGCTGATAGGGGAAGTTCTCACCGGTGGTGGCCCACAGATTGCGGATCTCCAACGTGTAGGACCCGGCGTCGGCAAACCGGTGGAGGATGCGGGAGTCCTTGTTGAAAACGCCACCGGCGAAGGCGCCATCGTCATTGTTAGCGAGTACTTTGCCTTTGGCGTCGAGTATGCGTAGCACCGAATCGACAGGCGAACCGTAGCGCTGGGCGCGCACCTCGAAGACCAGGCTCTGGCCCGCCTGGACGCCCAATGCGAAGCGCTCAGGCTGGCGGTAGCGGGCAGTCCCGTTGATGGCCATGGGGAACTTGGCGATCACTCCCCGACCGGGGTAAACGGGCACCGGGTCCACCAGCACGGTGGCGGGATTCGAACGGCCCCATTGGCTCCGCAGCGTGAAGCGATACGGTCCTGGGCGCGCCTCGGCCGACGCTTTCACGCGAGCCGTCGCGGTCGTACCGCTCGTCTTGAGCAGTTGAGCCGAGAATCCAGGCTCATCGAATTCGATTTGCGCGGCAGGGTCCACCAAGCCCTGTCCATGAATGGTCACTTCGGTCTCCACGCCCGGTGTCAGCGCCAGCGGACTCACGGTCTCCAGATGCGCGTCGCGCCGGATATCGAGTTGGTAGGCAAAGCCAGGGTCGTTACGGGTGTGGGTCGGCTGCACGACCGCGAAGTAGAAACCCTCGCTGGTAAATCGGTGTACGAAAAACGGATCCCAAATGAAAGTGTCCTCGTCATGCTCAAGCTTGCGGCCGCGCCCGTCCAGAAGGATGAGCGCGGCATCGAGACTGCTGCCGTTGCGCGCGGCGCGGAGATCGAAGACCAGCGTCTCACCGGCACCGGCGTGGAAGCGGAAGAAATCGAAATCGTCGTCTCGCTCAAGACGCGCGTTGATGGTGACCGGCACCGGCACGGTTTCGGATTGATCCATGGCCGAGTTCGGCTCACTCTCGGTACGATGTGGTTGGCTGCCCAGGCGGAAGAGCGAGGCGTTGGAGGCGCCGCGGGGGGATATCACGCGGAAATAGTGGGGGCCGAGCGCGCCGCCAGGGATCGAGCTGATTTCGGCCACCAACCGGGTGGGTTCAACTTCGATCAGCTTGCCGGTGACGGCCGGGTCTAGAAAAACGATCCGGGCGGCCTGATCCAGATGCTGGCCGAGGATCTCTACGCGCAAGCGCTCGCCGGGCTGCGAACCTTGGGGGAACACACTGGCTACGGCCGGGAGCCGATGCTGTACTTCAGGCGCGGATTCTTCGCCGATGGCAGCGGCAGCGAACAGGAAAACGAGTGCAGGGATCAAAACGGGCAGAGCGGTCCTTTCCTCGTTGAAATGATGGGGGTCCCCGGTTGCATCCTATCATGAATCATCATCGTATTGCCGTAATACCCGGCGACGGAATCGGTCAGGAAGTTATCCCGCCCACGCTGGCAGTGCTCGAGGCCTGCGGCGAGCGGTTTGGAATTGGTTTTGAATGGAAGCATTTCGGCTAACTTGCAAGCCATCGAGCCGGTCATGCGTGGCCTCGTCCAACTTCGGGATCCATCCGGGCATGTCACTGCCTCGCGACCCGGCCGGCGCCGGCTCATCGCGCCGGTACTTCCCGGAGAGGACGCCGGCCTCGAGCGGTTGGTAGCTGACAAGCGATGCTCCGTAGTGCCGAGCGCAAGCGGCTTGCTCGAGTTCGACGCCGCGGCGCATCAGGTTGTACTTGGGCGACAGCACCTGGAGTTTGGGACGGCCGGAGGCGACGGACATCTCGCACGCCTGCGCGATTCGCCACACGGGAAAATTGGAGCTGCCGACGCAACGCACTTTGCCGCTTTGGATCCACCGGTCAAAGGTGCGGAGCAGTTCGTCCATCGCGATGGCTCCATCCCAGCGGTGAGCGAGAAAGACGTCTACATGATCGGTCTGCAAGCGGCGGAGGCTGGGGGTGCACGTCAAGAAAATGAAGGACGACTCGGTCATGCAGCGTTCTGGCGAGTGGAACGACGTTCCCAAAAGTCCTCGAAGCGCCCGCTGA
>JAYTKJ010000172.1:0-11616 GCA_043730365.1 Acidobacteriota bacterium
ATGTTTAAAGGCTTTCAAAAACCCAAGCGGCTGGTCGCCAACACCGAATCGCTCACCGAGCGGTATGGGATGTTCTGGGCGCAGCCCTTCGAGCGCGGCTTCGGCACAACGGTCGGCAATAGCCTGCGCCGTGTGCTGTTGAGCTCGATCGAAGGCTGTGCCATCACAGCCGTTCGTATCGATGGCGTATCGCACGAATTCAGCCCGATTCCGGGCGTCGTCGAGGATGCCACCGACATTATTCTCAATCTCAAACAGGTGCCTTTCAAAATGGCCGGCGAGGGAGTGCGCACCGCGCGCATTACCGTCGACGGCGCAGGCGAGGTCACTTCGGCTCAGATTCAAACCGACCATGACGTGGAAGTTCTGGATCGCCACATGCACATCGCCACGGTGAGCGAAGGCGGCAAACTCCAGATTGAAATGCGTCTCAAGTCGGGCCGCGGCTACGTCGCCCAGGATCGCAATTTCGACGACGATCTGCCGGTCGACTTCATCCCGATCGACTCGGTCCATTCGCCTGTGCGTAAGTGCAACTTCTTCGTGGAGAACGCGCGCCTCGGGCAGATGACCGACTATGACAAGCTGACTCTTGAGGTCTGGACCAACGGCGCCATCTCGCCGCAGGATTCCATTGGCCAGGCGGCCAAGCTCCTCAAAGACCACATGACCATCTTCATTAACTTTGAAGAGGTTCCGGACGCGGTGGAAGAGCCGGCCGAGCGCGCCATCAACCAGATGAACGAAGTGCTCAACCGGAGCGTCGAAGAACTCGAACTCTCGGTTCGCTCTTACAACTGCCTCAAGAACGCCAACATTCAAACCATTGGCGACTTGGTGCAGAAGACCGAAGCTGAAATGCTCCGCACCAAGAATTTCGGCCGTAAGTCACTCAACGAAATCAAGGAAATCCTCGGCAATCTCGGCCTCGGCTTCGGCATGCGGTTTGACTCGCAGGGCCGGCTGGTCTCGCCCTCGGGCGCGCCGGTTGCGCTCAGCGCTGCCGAAGAAGCGGCCATCATCGAAGAAGAAGAGGACGATACCGATACCGCGGAAGCGTAATCAGGGATCAAGAGGCAAGGAATTAGAAGATGAAACACGGAGTCTCCGGATTCAAACTGAAGCGCGACACCAGTGCGCGCCGCTCGCTTCTTCGCAATCTTGTGACGAGCGTGATCGATACCGAGCGCATTCAAACCACTATTCCGAAGGCCAAGGCGGCCCGCGTGCTGGTGGACAAGATGGTGACGTTGGGCAAACGCGATTCGCTTCATGCCCGCCGCCAGGCGGCATCGTTCCTCATGACGGTGGATTCGGTCAAGAAGCTGTTCGACAAGATCGGTCCCCGCTTCAGCCAACGCAACGGCGGCTATACCCGCATTGTGCGTCTCGGTTGGCGCAAGGGCGACGGTGCCGAGATCTGCATGCTGGAGCTGGTTGGCTCCGAGCTGGTCAAGCGAGCCGACGAGCGCCGCAAGCGCAAGGAAGAGCGGTTGAAGGAAATGCGTGAGCAGGGCGGCGAAGCTCCGCCGGAGTAACATCGCTCACGTTGAACAATAGTCAGCAACTCAACAGGGCCGGGTGGCGAAAGTCATCCGGCCCTCTTGGTGTCTCCCGTCAGTTCGAGGTCTTGCCCCCGCTCAGTTTCTTCCTCTCCTCAAACGCCTGGCGAGCCGCTTGAGCCTCTGGGGCCTTGCCTAGACGCCGGTAGAGCAGCCACATGCGGTAATACGGAGTGGGGTCCTGCGGCGCGATTGCCGCGGCCTTCTTCAGGTGTAACAGTGCTTTCGGGTAGTTGGCATTCGCGCTGGCGATCCGCTCGACGGCCAGATGGGCTTCCTGCATAGCGGGCGAGTACCGGATCGCCTCCTCGAAGTGCTTCTCAGCCAGGGCCGTTTCGCCTTTCGAGAACAGAATGTCGCCGGCCTCATAGTGCGCCTGCGCGTGGCGGGGATTGAGTTTGAGCTCGGCTTCGAGTTCCGGACGGGCTTCGTCCAGCCGCTCCTTTCGCCAGTACAGATTTCCGATAGCGAAATGGATGGTGTGCAAATCAGGTTTGCGGCTCAGCACTTCCCGGTACTCAGCCACAGCTTCGTCCAACCGTCCCGCCGCTTCAAACGACTGCGCCCGCAGTTGATGGGCGCGATAGGAATCGGGATCCGTCTGCAGCACCCACAGCGAGGAAAGAAACGACAGAGCCTGATATCCCTCGGCGAGCCGATAGAGCGACTGCCGGGTGGCGGGTTTGGTTTTGATAGCTTCTCCGAGCAGGCTCCTCTCGGCGGCAACCGCCGTCTGAATGGCTGTGCCAGCCGGCGGAGAGTACAGGTACTGCGTTGAACCATCATCGGCCGCAGCGCCTCCCACAGGCGGGTCGATTGTCTCGCCGGCCGCCCGCCGCTCTAACCATTCCACGCGCCGCTTCAGCCGCTCGTTGTCTGGCTGTTGAGCAAGGGCTTGGTTGAGTTCAGTGCGCGCTTCTGTCCAGGCGCCCGAGGATTCAAAGAAATGACTGCGGGCCAGGTGTGTCTCGAATGAATCGGCATGGTGCTTTTGCAGAAGCTCGAAGTGCCGCTTGGAAATCTGGCCGTAGACCATGCTCAGGTGATACCAGGCATCGGGATTCTTGTTGTCCCTCTCCGCGGCCTTTTCCAGGAACTCCGCCGATTCGCTATATCGACTAAGAGCGTAGTAAGTGTACCCGAGATACAATTCGCCCATCGCGCCGGAGGGGTCCAGTTTGAGCGCCGCGGTAAGTTGCGGCACGGCCTGATCGAAATCCCCGGCATTGAAGTAAAGAACACCGAGCAACAGGTGGGGTGCGGCCAGGTCTGGCTTGAGGCGGAGCGCCTTCTTAAAGGAAGCCTCGGCCCGATCCATCTGGCCCTGCACGTAGTAAAGATTCCCCAGATTCGCGTGGGCCTCGGCCATATCCGGCCGAAGCACCAGAATGCGTTCGTAGCGTTGGGTGGCTGTCGCGTAGTCGGTGGCTGCTTCTGCCGAACGGGCCTCGCCGTAGAGCCTGACCAGCTCTTCCTGCTGAGCGCCTGCCGAGTACGGTAGCCATAGCACCAACGTCGCGGCGGCTCTGCCCAGCCCTATCAAACTTGTGGTGCCCATGCTACGCTCTAATCGTATTGCGATGAGGTACTTGCGTCAAGGTGGGTGCTGCGTGGCACTCTGGCTGGTGCTCGTTGATTTCCCGGAACTCGCGCTGGCTGCTGACGTCGACCTGCCACCGGTCGCCGACCTCATCCGTCAACGTGACTGGAAGCGCGCCGGGCAAGCGGTAGATCGGGTGCTTGAGCAGTCCCCCGAGGACCTCATGGCGCTGTACTGGAAGTCATACGTGCTTTTCCAGACCGGCAACTACCAACAGTCTTCCACCTTCGCCTCTCGCTATTTGGAGCGTAACCCGGCGAGCGGTGAAGCACGCAAGATTCTTGGACTCGACTACTTCATGCTCGGGCAATCGGCGCTGGCTGAAGCGGAATTGCTCCAAGCCAGCCGCCTCCCGTCAGCAGACTCCGATGTCTACTACTATCTCGGCAGGATCCGCTTTGAGCGGCACAATCTGCCAGCGGCCCTTGAATCCTTGCAGAGCACTGTAGCGCTGGATCCCGGCAGCGTGAAAGGGTTCAATCACCTTGGGCAGACCTATGAAGGCCTCGCTCGATTTGAGGAAGCCAGGGCGGCCTACAAGAAGGCTATCGAGCTTGACCAGCAACAAGTGAAACGCTCCGAGTGGCCGTATTTCAACCTGGGAGTGCTATCGCTCAAAGAAGGACGGGCCGAGGAGGCTGCCAATTGGCTGCGGGAGGCCCTGGCGCGAAGGTCATCCTGGCCTGAAGCGACCGTACAACTGGCCGCAGCCCTGGGATCGGCGAATCAATTCAAAGAGGCAAGACAGTTACTCGAAGACTTGTTGACCGCTGATCCGAAGAACGCTCAGGCACACTATCAACTGGCGCGGCTGCTGGTGAGGATGCAGCTCCCTGACGAGGCCCGTCGGCATTTCCTGATATTTGGCGAGTCGACAAAGCCGTGATGCGCCTCAGCGTACTGCTGTGCTGCGGCCTCATTTCCTCCGGATACCAGTCTGGCGCGCTGCGCTTCATCGACACCGCCAAAGAGGCAGGCTTGGTCGCCGAGATGGTATGCGGTGGATCCGAGAAGCAATGGATCCCTGAAGCGAACGGCAGCGGGGTTGCCGTGCTGGACTATGACAACGACGGGCTGCTGGACATACTTATCGTCAACGGCTCCAGCGTCCCGCGTCTGATTCAGATTCTGGCGGGCGCAACGCCGGCGCCGATCGCCGGTTCCCTCTACCTTTTTCACAACCTGGGCAAAGGACGGTTTGCCGATGTCACGGCCAAAGCCGGTCTGTCCAACGCGTACTGGGGCGCCGGGGCCAATGCTGCGGACTTCAACAATGACGGCTTCGTGGATATCCTGGTCACCAACATCGGCGTGGACCTGCTCTTTCGCAACAACGGCGATGGCACGTTTGCGGAGATCGGAAAATCCGCCGGCTTGAGCCGCGAGATTCACTGGCATACCGGCAGCGCGTTCGGGGACTACGACAACGATGGAAATCTCGATTTGTACATCGCCGGCTACGTCGACATCCGGTCCCTGAACTTCCGCGCCGCCCCGGGTGTCTGTAACTACCGCGGCATGGCCGGATTTTGCGGGCCTCTGAATCTGAAGGGTGATCGCGACGTGCTGCTCCGCAACAATGGCGACGGCACATTTTCCGACGTGACCGAGCGTGCCACGGTCGTGGACGTTGACGCGCGCTACGGATTCACCGTCGTATTCGAAGACTTGAACGAGGACGGGCGGCCCGATATCTTCGTAGCCAACGATTCAGGCGCGAACTATCTCTATCTGAATTCCGGTGACGGCACGTTTCGGGAATCGGCCTTGGTCAGCGGCGTGGCCTTCAACGGAGACGGCCGTTCGCAAGCCAACATGGGGGTCGCGATCGGCGACTACGATCGGGATGGCAAACTTGATCTGCTGACAACCACCTTTTCGGAAGACTACTTTCCACTGTTCCGGCAGATCTCGCCCGGATACTTTGAGGACGTCTCGGCCGCGGCGGGACTAGGCGCCGCCACCACTCCGTACTTAGGTTGGGGAACCGGATTCGCCGATTTTGACAACGATGGCCAACTCGATCTATGGGTAGCCAATGGCCATGTTTATCCCACGGTGGGAAAACTCGGCAGCACCACGTACCTGCAGCCGTTCTCGGTGTTCAAGAATAGCCGGGGCCGTTTTTCGGAGGCGGCGCTCGGGTTGCCGAAGAATTCCTACCGCGGCGCCGCGACGGCGGACTTCGACAATGATGGACGCGTCGACATCGTCGTGCTGCCGGTCAGCGGCGCACCGATGCTGCTCTCCAACCGGACGGAGAATCGCAGTTCCTGGATCGGCTTCTCACTGGCCGGGACACGTAGCAACCGGGATGCTCTCGGGGCGCGGGTGCAAATCGAGGGATGCGGGCAGAAATGGCTCGACACCGTGCGCAACGGCGGAAGCTATCTTTCCCGCAGTGACCCGCGGCTCCATTTCGGCCTTGGCTCATGCGCCGCGGTGGAGCAAGTCTCCATTGCGTGGCCGTCGGGTAAACGGCAAGTGCTCAAGAGCCCGGCCATCAATACTTACGTTACCGTGCGAGAACCCTGACGACGCGCTGGGATACACTGGCTTCGATGACCGGATTCTGGCTGGCGCGCTGGTTCATCGCACCACTCCTCCTGGTGGGTCAGGCCGAAGGGAGCGCGGCCCAATGCGCGACATGCCATCCCAAGCAGGTGAGTGGCTACCAGCGCACGGGCATGGCGAATTCGCTTTTCCGCCCGGGCAAGCAGCCGCCGGGCCGATTCACACACGCGCTCTCGGATACCCGCTTCAAAATCGAATCGACCGCGACGGGCATGCGCCAACACATCGAGCGCAACGGTCTCGAGGCATCATACCCGGTTGCCTACGTCATCGGTTCAGGCAACAACGCCTTCGGCTACCTGATGCAAATCGGCAGCTACCTGTTCCAATCTCCCATCTCGTACTACTCAAAGCGCGCCATCTGGGACATGGCGCCGGGCTATGAGCGAGACCGCGAGCCCGACTTCACGCGCCCCGTTACGATGGAGTGTTTGCTATGCCACTCCGGGCAACCGCGGCCCGTTCCTGGCACACTGAACCGTTACCAGCCCGAGCCTTTCGGCGAAGCCGCCATCTCTTGCGACCGGTGTCACGGGCCATATGACGAGCACTTGGCCAAGCCCTCGGCGGGGAACATTGTTAATCCAGCCAAGCTTTCCGTGCGCGCGCGTGACAGCGTGTGTGAGCAATGCCACCTGGGCGGGGAAGCGCGGATTCCGAATCCCGGACGGCAGATTGCTGAGTTCCGGCCCGGTCAGGAGTTAGAGGAGGTCCTCTCGGTCTACGTCTTCGAGACGCCCGCGGACAAGGGTGGCAATGGAGGCTTGAAAGTGGTGAGCCATGTGGAGCAGTTGGCGCTGAGCGTCTGCGCCCGGCAAAGTTCGGGGAAGATGTGGTGCGGCACCTGCCACGACCCGCACGACAAGCCGGTGAACGCCGAGAGTTACTACCGCGCGAAATGCCTCGGATGCCATACTGCCCCGCTCGCGAAATCGCACCCTGCCTCTGTCAGCGCCAACTGCATCGGTTGCCATATGCCGAGGCGGCAGACCAGAGACGGCGGACACACCGCCTTCACGGATCACCGCATTGCTCGCGCTCCCTCAGAGGCCTCGTCCGCGCTCCAACGCAAGCTGGTGGCTTGGCGTGAACCGGCGGCTGCCGTGGCCGACAGAAATTTGGGGCTGGCCAACGTGCTCGTCGGAGAGCGCGACGAGTCTGCCTTTCATATGGATGCTGGTTTCCGCCGGTTGACCGATGTCTACGAATCCCGGCCGGACGATCCGGCGGTGCTAACCAGTCTCGGGCTGGTGATCCTGCGCAAGGGCGGAGCCGCCGAAGCCGCGCGTCTGTATGAGCGAGCGATCACTTTGGAGCCGGCCTACGCTCCGTACCGCATCAATGCGGCCACTGCCTGGATGGCAACCGGTGACTTGGCTAAGGCAACCATCCACTTGGAAAAGGCCATTCAGATGGACCCGTCACTCGAGCGTGCCTATCGGAAGCTAGGCGAAATCTACACGCGGACCAAACAGCCGGACAAGGCTCGGCAGTTGTTCGAACGCTACCTAAAGTTCATGCCGAACAACGTCACGGCCCGCAGCGCGATGGACGTCCAGTAGAGTTTGACATCGGCGCAACCATGCGATAGAGTCGTAGGCCTGGAACGATTCAGGGTCTAATCGTTTAAGGAGTGCACATATGCAAAAGCTTCTGGCAACTATGTTCGTTCTCGTTGCTTTCCCCTTCCTGGTCCCCGCACAGACGGATCGCGGTACGATCCGCGGCACTGTGCTCGACACTACAGGCGCTGCTGTTCCCGGTGCTACGGTCACCGCTACCAGTGTTGATACGAGCGTCAAAAGTTCCAGTACGTCCGGAGAGGCTGGTACGTACAACATCACCAGTTTGAGGCCGGGCATGTACACTGTCACCGCCGAGAACCGCGGGTTCAAGAAGTTGATCCGCGAGAATGTTCGCGTGGAAGTCGCCGGTACGGTGGGCCTCGAGCTACAAATGGCGATTGGCGACGTGACCGAGAGCGTCACCGTTTCCGACGTCGCGCCGCAACTCAAGAGCGAATCAAGCAGCGTGAGCACGGGCGTCAACCCCAAGAGCTTTGTCGACCTCCCCTTGAGCGCCAACGGCGGCAACCGCTCGGCTGAGAGCTTCATCTTCCTGGCGCCGGGTACCACGGGTAACACCTTCGACGCACACATCAACGGCAGCCAGACGCTCTCGAAGGAAATCCAAATCGACGGTCTCAGCGCCACCACCGCAGAAGTGGGCGGCGACCCGCGCGTGCTGACGCTGCCTCCGGAAGCGATTCAGGAGTTCGCGCTGGTCACTTCGAATTTTGCGGCCGAGTTCGGCAACACCGGCGGTGGCGTGGAGCAGTTCACCATTCGCTCAGGCACCAACCAGTTCCACGGCGTAGGGTACGAGTTCCTGCGCAACGACAAACTGGACTCGCGCGGATTCTTCAACGCCGCCCGGTCCATTAACCGTCAGAACGAATATGGCGGCAGCCTTGGTGGGCCCATCCGGATTCCCAAGGTTTACAACGGAACCAACAAGAGCTTCTTCTTTTTCAACGTCAACTACTTTAAGTTCCGCTCCGGCCCGGTGAATCAGATTGCGTCGGTGCCGACGGCGGCTTTCCGGAGCGGCGACTTGTCACTGTTGCGAGACGCGAATGGCCTCGTCCAGCTCTATGATCCCCGGTCGACGCGTGCCGACGGTCAGGGCGGGTTCACTCGCGATCCTTTCGTCAATAACCAGATACCCAGCGCGCGCATCAGCCCAGTGTCACAGAAAGTTCTGGCCTTGGTGCCGGCGCCGATCCTCGGTGGAATCCTCAATAACTACCCCGCCACGGGCAACAACCGCACCGACAATCGCAACTACACCATGAAGTTTGACCATCTATTCAACAGCGCGCATCGCATCAGCGGGAGCTGGAACAACGGTCATAATACTGATTCCGGCCCGTTTGCGCCGCTGCCGCGCCCCGTGGCCAACAACCGCTTCGGATTGCTGGGTCCCGGCCAAGACACAGTTCGATTGTCGGAAGACTGGGTGATCACCCCAACTTTGCTCAATCACTTCTCGGCGGGTTTGACGCGCCAGCATCAGCTTCTCCAGGCGCCTGAGTATGGTCAGAACTGGGGCGAGAAACTGGGCTTGAAGGGTGTTAACAACGGACCGTTCCCGGTCATCTTCACCGATCCATTTACGCCCTGGGGCCAGAACCAGGATCTACTGCGCACGATCTCGGCGACATACCTTTTCTCCGACAGTCTTTCCTGGGTAAAAGGCAAGCACAATCTGAAGTTCGGGATTGACTTCCGGAAAATGCAGAACAACCTGCTGCAGGGTGCTTCCAGCGGCTCGTTCACCTTCAGCCGCAATGAAACCGCCTTCCCATCCGGCGCGCTGCGGGGAACCACCGGCAACGCGTACGCCAGTTTCCTGCTGGGCGAGGTGGACAACGGTAGCATGCTGATCAACGAAGTAACACGAGGCATGCGCCTCACCTACTTTGCCGGCTACGCGCAGGACGATTACAAGCTGACCCCGAAACTCACCCTTAACATTGGCATGCGCTGGGACCTGTTCACGCCGATGCGGGAAGTTAACAACGTGTACTCTATCATGGACCCGAAACTCCCGAATCCCGCCGCGAACGGATTTCCTGGAGCGATCGTGTTTGCCGGTACCGGCCCGGGGCGGGCAGGAAAAGAGCGGCTGACGGACGGCATCGCCTATAAGAATTTTGGCCCCCGCATCGGCCTTGCGTGGTCGGTTTCTAAGAAACTAGTGATCCGAACGGCATACGGTATCAGTTACTATCCGACCGGCGCTCAAGGTGGAGGTAATGCCAAACCACCCGCCACGGGCTTTACCGCAACTCCGGCGTTCTTCTCCCAGGACCAGGGCCTGACCTCGGGGTTCAACTGGAACGATGGTTTTCCGCAGAATTTTACCCGGCCTCCCATCATTGATGCAGGTTTTGGGGTGCGAGCCGGAACCGCTCCGGGCGCCAATCTGTGGCTCTCCGACGCAAAGTTGCCGCTGTACACCCAGGCCTTCAATTTTGGGACGCAGTGGCAGCTCCGATCCAACTGGCTGCTGGACGTAGGCTGGGTCGGGCAGAAATCTAACCGTCTTTCTACCGGTGTGTACAACATTAACCAGGTCAACCCCACTTACCTCAGGTTTGGCGACCTGCTTACCAGGCAGATCGATGATCCGGCAGTCAGGGCGGCGGGCTTCTCGCGACCCTACAGCAGCTTCCAGGGAAGCCTGGCTCAGTCTCTCCGCCCGTTCCCGCAGTATGGCGGCGTAGGCTTCGTCAACTCGGCCAACGTCGGCAATTCCACTTACCATTCGCTGCAGACCAAGATCGAGAAGCAGTATTCCAACGGGTTGTTCCTGCTCTCTTCCTATACGTGGGCCAAGTCGCTCACCGACGCTTCGTCCGCACTGTCCGGCTTCTTCTCCACCAGTGCCCGCGATCAGTTCAATCGCAGTTTGGAGAAAGCGATCGCCCAATACGACATCCCGCACCGCGCGGTGCTGGCGTTCAACTACGAATTGCCGATCGGTCCGGGCAAGAAGGCGCTCAACTCCAAAGGCGCGCTGGGCAAGATAGTGGGTGGCTGGCAAGTAAACGCGATCATGTCCTATCAAGCCGGTGAGCCGATCGGCGTCGGCATCAACAATACGCTTCCGTTGTTTAACAGCCGGAATCTTCCGAACGTCGTCCAAGGCGTGAATCCCAACTTGCCCAAGGACAAGTTCGATCCGGCGAAGAACTTGCTGCTAGACCGTAGTGCCTTCAGCGCTCCGGCACCGTTCACTTATGGTAACGCGGCCTCGATTCTGCCCACTTCGAGAACCTTTAAGGCTTTCAACGAAGACTTTGGAATCATGAAGCGCACCAATTTCAGGGAAGGCATGTTCCTGGAATTTCGTTTCGAGATGTTCAACGCGTTCAACCGCGTGCGCTTTGGCGGCCCCGCGACCAATTACAGCGATGCGTTCAATTTCGGCAAGGTCACGTCGCAAGCCAACGTGCCTAGACTGGGCCAGTTCGCTATGAAGTTTACCTTCTGAATAGAGGGCGGGCCGAATGCGGCCTGCCCGTCTAGACTTTAGCGCTATCGTAGTCAGTATGCCTGCTTTCCGTCTCACTGCTCGAATCGGCTTTAGCTTGATTCCTGCGATGAGCGCACAGCAGCAGCCATTGGCGGACGCCGAGTATTTCGAATTGAAAGTCCGTCCTGTCCTGGTGGAGAACTGCTATCAGTGCCATGGGCCGGCGGCGAAGACGGTGTTTGGCAACCTGCGGATCGGCAATCGCGAAGCCGTTCTGAAAGGCGGCGATTCCGGGCCGGCCGTCGTGCCGGGGCAACCTGACGACAGTCTGCTGATTCGCGCGATTCGTCACGATGGCCCCGTGAAGATGCCGCCCAGTGGCAAGTTGAAAGCGGCGGATTTGGATGCGCTGACCGAGTGGGTGAAGCGCGGCGCGGTTTGGTCGGCTGCCGAGACCGTAACACGCCCGACACCGGCGGTAACCAAGAGCGTGGAAGAGCGGCGCAAGGACCATTGGGCCTGGCAAGCAATCCGGAAATCGAGCCCGCCGCCGGTTAAGAATGACGGTTGGGTCCAAGGCGCGGTGGACCGCTTTATCCTGGCCAAGCTCGAGCAGTCCAAGCTGGCGCCCGCGCCGGATGCCGACCCCTACACGTTGATCCGCCGAGTCTACTTCACCATCTTGGGGCTGCCCCCAAAGCCGGATGAAGTGGAGGCATTCACCAAGGATCCTTCCGGCCCAGCGCTGGAGGCTGTGGTAGACCGCTTGATCCGATCGCCGCGCTTCGGCGAAAAATGGGGCCGCCAATGGCTGGACTCCACTTACTTTGCCGACACCAT
>JAYTKJ010000173.1:0-2854 GCA_043730365.1 Acidobacteriota bacterium
GCCGAAGGCCATGATCTGAGGGTTTCCAGCGGCCGCGGTTTCACGGCCCCCTGCTGGGTGGAATTGACCAGTGAGGCAGATGACCTCCTGGGGCAGCCGGGCGTGCTGGTGCAACTGGCGAAGGTGGAAGGCGCAACGCTGTCGGCGGATCCGGCCGCCGTTCTCCCTACCTGGAGCGAATCGCTGGTGGATCCCAAAGTGCGCCGGTGGGATCAGAAACAATTGGGTGACATCCTGCTCACCGCCGGCGCCGTACCGGTGAAGGAATCCACCGCTACTGAAGCTGCATGGCTGGACTTGGAAGACGGGATTCAGATACAGTTCTGGCCCGGCGGCCAATACGTGACGGGCGACTACTGGTTGATTCCAGCGCGCGTGGCTACGGGCGGCATTGAATGGCCTGCGCAAAACGGCCAAGCACAGTTCGTGCCCGCCGATGGCATTGAGCATCACTATGCGCCGTTGGGCTTCGTGAAGTGGGAGAACAAGCAGCTTCGCCTGAAAACCTGCCGCTGCGAGTTTGACCCGCTCTCCAATTGCTTCGCTTCGATCGGCAGCCTCGCCGTGGGCGCTGAGTTACTTCGTAAGCGCTCCGATCCGGCGTTTGACGCCCCTCTCAACCCGGTTACCGGCAGCCTCACCCCCGTGAAGAGGGTCGCCCGCCGAAAACCATGAGGAGCGTGTGGTCCTTCTGGACCAAGCCGTTCTCTGTGGAACGTCGCACCAGTTGGGCCAGCGAACTGCATCACTGGATAGCGTGGGGGCTCTCCGTGGAGACCGCGCGCCGACACTATCCCCATACCTGCCTGGTAACCGATGACGAAGGCGCGCGGATCCTGATTGATGAGTTGCAACTCCCATTCACGTCTGTGACGGTTTGCCTGAATCGCCTGCGGGATGCGGACCCCGAATGGTGGGCGCTCGGCAAGCTGGAGGCCTACCGCCGCCAGCGGGAACCGTTTGTGCATGTGGACACCGACGTCTTTCTATGGAATGCATTGCCTGCCCACGTGGCCGCCGCGCCCGTTTTTGCACAAAACCCCGAGCCTATTCCTCCCGGTGAATCCTGCTATCGCCCGCAGGAACTGGAATACGCTGTCACAAGCATCGGCTGGCTGCCCCCGGAATGGCGCTGGTACCGCAAGCAGACGGCGGGACAGCGCGCCGAATGCTGCGGCATCTTCGGCGGCTGTGACACCGGGTTTATTCAGAAGTACTGCGCTCAGGCGCTACGCTTGGCGCAGGACCCGCGCAACCGCGGCCTCGCCAAGCTCCGTGGCCGCATAGGCCATATGATCCTGTTAGAACAATACCTCTTGAGCGCCTGCCTGGAGTATCACGGCGTAAGGATCGAGTATCTGTTCGAGTCGATGGCCGACGCCTACCAGCCGGGCCGCGCCGTCGAGCTCGGCTACACGCACCTGGCGGCCGGAGCCAAGCGCAACCCCCGCATCGCGCGTGAATTGGAACGTCGCGTCGCGCTGGACCTTCCGAACTACTACGAACGCTGCCTCCGTTACATGTCCCGGCAGCCGCTGTTTTCGGTTATCGCCTGATAGAGGAGAAGACACGAAACGGAATTTTAAGCACGCTAAGCGCCTTGGCGTCGAACACCTTTTCCCAAGGGTGGAGCGGATACGTTCTCCCCTCGGGCATACCGGCTACCAGATCGGCGAAGCCAAACACCTTGCCGAGATAGGCCTCAAACTGCCGGCGAACCACGGCGCTACTTCTCCTCCTTCTGCCGGAGGAACCGGCGCAGGTTCAGATTGACAATCTTCCCGGCGGACTCTTCAAAGCGCTTCCGCATTTCCACCTTGGCGCGCACTTGCTCGGCCAACTCGACGGAAAGATGAAAAGTTCGCGGCTTGCCCTCCCACACGACCGACAACAGCGATTCGTGATGGAGTTGTTTGCCGCCGGCGCAGCGGCAGTTGGGCTTGCCGCACTGGCGATTGCGTTCGACGAACGAGCCGGGAAGCATTTCGCGCAAAGAGCCTAATCCGCGAATGAGCCTGCCACGGAGGTCGAGTTCGGGGTCGCTTGCCATCTGCCACTTATTATAGTGTCAGACAGAGGTCAAAGCAAGTCCCTTCTGAGATTTGCAAGAATGACCGGAAAACTCAGCGGGACATTACTTCTTCCGATTCAACGCCTTGCACAGGCCACCGAAGTGACGTTACGAAATCGCTGGCGGTATTTGGCGAGCGGACGGGATGAGCGATCAACCTCAACCCGGCGGGAGGGAACGCCGGAGCGGCGCGGGAGGCCTCATTTCATTGTGCCGCGCAACTGCTCGAGAGCAGCACAAGGTCGGGGGTCGGCGTAGACTTTGGGCATGTCTGCACTAATACCCTTTAAGCGATTGATTCTGCGCGCCGTTCTTCGAAACGTCAACCCGATGGTTATCCGGCTGGTGGCCGTGCCGGACTTCCTGGATCTGGCGGACTTCGACGAGATTTTTCATGCCGTGCTGGGCTGGGATAGCGGGATTGGCTACGCTTTCCAAGTTCACGGCCAGGAGTTCAACAGCTTTAGTCGCCGCACAAAGTCCAAGAAGTTGCGCGACTTTCGTCTCCATAGGCAAGAGAAATTCCTTTACACCCTCGGCGCTATGGATCAATGGGAGTGGGAACTCCGGCTGGTCAATCTGGAAGACGGATCGGCTGGCGACGAAACGCCGGTGTGTTTGGGCGGGCGGGGAGCGGCACCGCCACAATACTGTGGCGGTCCGACCGGATATCGGCTAATGCGGAAACGGCAGGAACTGGGCGAATCGATGTGCACCCCGGCCGAGGTGGAAACTGTGATCGGACTGCTGGCGGCGGCACACCCGGATCAGCCGGTAACCTCC
>JAYTKJ010000174.1:0-2613 GCA_043730365.1 Acidobacteriota bacterium
GAAATCGAGAACCTTGATGTAGCCGTCAGCCCGGACCATGATGTTCTCGGGCTTGATATCGCGATGCACGACATTGGCGGCGTGCGAAGCGGCCAGCGCCTGGGCGAGTTGTTCGCCAATCCGCAAGACCCGCTCTACCGGCTGCGGCGCGCCGCACAAGCTGCGAAGCTCTTCCCCGCCCACCAGTTCCATGACGATGGCTACGCCATACGGAGAACGGATCACCTCGAAGACCGTGACGATGTTGGGATGATTCAGGGCGGAAGCGGCTTTGGCCTCGCGCGTGAACTGCTCGGCCCCGGCCGCATCTTCCTGCCGGAGGAACTTCAAGGCCACAGGCCGGTCCAACTCTAAGTCCCGGGCCGCAAAAGCCTCGCCACTCCCGCCACGCCCGAGACTTCCGAGTATTTGGTACCGGCCAATCTGCGACCCCGGCCGAATTGGCAAATCTCCGGCCGGGTAGAATTCGTCTGGCCGTCGCGGGCTCGAGTTGCTGTTGTCCAGCAGCGCGAGCACTTGACCGGCTACCTCGTCATCGAGTCCGGCGGACTGCAGAAAGGCAGAACGGCCCCCAACGGGCAAAGTGAGAGCGGTCTTGTAGATCTCCCAGACTCGTTGCCATCCTTGCGCTGTCATGCTTTGCTACTCAGGCTGTTGAGCCCACCAATGGAGCCGCAAGCGCAAAGGCGACGCCGGCGCATGCTTGGCGGAGGTCAGGATCAGAAACTCCCGGCCATCGGCCGACGGTTCCGCATGCCAGACCATCATGCTCGGCTCCGAGGCGCGGCCCCCGAACAATAGCTGCGGCTTGCCAAAACTGAGCCCGTTCCCGGAACGGTGGACTGCCGCCGTCATCAACCCGTAGTCGAGCGACAGGAAGAACAATTCCTTCCCGTCGGCACGCCACCGGGGTTCCTGGCCGCCACTCACCGACACGCGCCACTTCCGCCCGTCCGGCGGATAGGGGATGACGTCAACCTCGGTGGCGCCGGACTCATCAGATTGGTAGGCGACGAACTTGTCGCCGGGGGCAAAACGGCCCTGGGATTGGTTGCCCGGGGAGGCGACGAGAGGGCGAGGAGTCTGAGCGGGGTCGAGCGGCTGAATCCAAAGGTCTCGCCCGACCGGGCCGAATTGCCTGACTATCAGGAGCCGCCCGTCATAGGACCAGTCGTTTGGCTCGCCGGGATATGGCATCGGGGGCAGCACGATCTCCGGTGAGTGATTGGGCTCTAAACTGGCAATGCGTGTGAAAAGCGGTCCCTTGTCCTTCGCTGAGGTGAAGGCTACGCGCTTGTCGTCGTGCGACCAGATGGCGTCATCGGGGCCGTCGGCCTGAGTGAAAGGACGACTGGCTCCGGTTCGCCGGCTCACGATTTGGGCTGCGCTGCTTCTTAAGCGGGTATCCCTGGAGATCAATAGAAAATGTGAAAAATCCGCAGAGGGCTGGGCATGAACATACTCCTGCGGTGTGCCAAACTTCCCTTGCAGCCGGCCGTCGCGGTCGAACACCTTGGCCGTGTCTGTTTTGTCTTCGCCTTCGGCGTAGACAAGCGTGCCGTCAGCCGCCGCCGACGCCGGGATCCAACCGCGCCGGAAATCGCGAACGCGAGGCGCGACCACCGACGGCGAACCGTAAAGGACTGCGTCGCTTGGGTTGAAAGCCTGCGACACGAGTTGGCCCTGGCTGGCAAAGACCAGCCGCCCGGCTTTGCCATCCGGGTGTGACAAGTAGACGGCGCCGCTTTGCGATTCCCCTAGCTTGACCTTCATCGCAGGATTTTTGAGCGAGCCCATTAGCAGGCGGCCGCCGTCGTAGGTGCGTCCGAAATAGAGGAATCGATCTCCGTCCGGCAGGAAGTGTGGCTGTGAATGCTTAACCTCGATGCCCGCCTCCAGCGTTGTGACGGGCACCGGTGTGCCGCCTTCGGCAGGCACCTGATAAAGAACCGGCCCACGGTCGGCTGCAAATAGAATTGTTCCGCGGCTTGACCAACTGGCTGAAACCGGGCCGGCCGCGGGACAGATTTCGCCTCGCCGCCCATCGGGGAAGCCGCGGCGCCAGAGCGTCCCGTTCTGCTGAAACCCGGCCTCATTGCCGTCGGGGGACCAGAACGGATACCTGCCATCCTCGACGCCGGCCCATTCGCGGGCGGGGCCGCCGGAGAGCGAGAGCACCCGCAGTCTGCCACTGGCGAATAGGAGTAAGGTCCGTCCGTCCGGCGACAACGCAAAACCCTCTTCGTTGAAATCGATGCCCGGGCCCAGATCGATGCGGGTATCGAGAACACGCCCCGGCGCCGCGGACCGGAAAGGCCAAAGCACGTATAGGATGAGCCCGCCCAACATCACCGCGGAGGCCAGGGCGGAGGCGATGGCGCGCCATGGCCTGGGTCTTGGCCGGAGCCCTGACTGAACGAAGGAGCTACCCGAGGTGTTTTCTCTGAGTTGGGCCAAGGCGGCCGCGACGCCCGCGGCGGTCGGGCGCGCCAGAGGATCCTTGGCCAGCATGCAGCCAATCAACGATGTCAATTCCGGTGGCGCCTTCGGATTGACTTCGGCCAGAGACTTCGGTTCACCACGGCTGATCGCCATCATGGTCTCGAGCGCCGA
>JAYTKJ010000175.1:0-10608 GCA_043730365.1 Acidobacteriota bacterium
CATCATGATTGAAGCCGCCCCTAAGGCCAACGCGTAGGCGAATCGCCGATGACGTATGCGTCGCTGCGCCGCCTGATTCCTGGCTTCCTCCGCTCACACATCCTGCATTTTGAAACATCGATCGAACGCGCGGCCACGATGTTTGCGGCGTCGTTGGCCGGCGGTGCGCGCGTCCTGGATGCCGGCGCCGGAGAAGCGCAATACGCGCATCTTTTCGCGCGCCAACGCTACGTGGGCGTGGATCTTGGCATTGGCGATGCGGGTTGGAACTACCGCAGGCTCGACTGCATCGCCGACCTCAGCGCGCTGCCTCTGGCCGGCTCCTGCTGCGATGCGTGCATCAACATTGTCACCCTTGAGCATGTACGTGAACCGGCCCGGGTCATCGCCGAAATGGCGCGCGTGCTCAAACCGGGCGGCCGCTTGCTGCTCATTGTGCCGCACGAGTGGGAAGTGCATCAATCTCCGCATGACTACTTCCGCTACACCCGCCACGGCGTTCAATACTTACTGGAAAGCGCCGGCTTCAGCGGAATCGTCATTGAGCCAGTGGGCGGATTTTTCCGGCTGCTGGCCCGGCGTCTGTGGAATGCGCTGCAGTTTTTCCCCGGGCTGGCCGCGCCGTTCGCCGCGCTCTTCTTCGCACCGGCGGCACTCTTGCTACCGTTCTTCGATTCATTGGACCGGGACCGCAACTTCACCCTAGGCTACATATGCACCGCTTCCAAATCCTGATCGCCTTCAGCGCCGTCGCGTTTGCCGTCGGCCCGGCGGCTAACTTCTCCGGCGTCCGTGCCCTTGCCGATACGCGTCACGTCACCGGTATCGGCCCACGCCCGCCCGGTTCGCCGGAACTGGCGAAGACCCGCGCCTACATCCTGGCGCAACTACGGCCCACCGGCTGCCTCCCCGTGGCGGACAAATTCGTGGGTGTCATACCGGGCGGCACGCTGGCCATGGAGAACGTCATTTGCCGCTTCCCCGGCAAGTCCGGCAAGGCCGTTGTCTTCACCGGTCATTACGACACCAAGATCATGCCGGGCGGCGAAAAATTCGTGGGCGCCAACGATGGCGGCTCCTCCACGGGCTTTCTAATCGAAATGGCCCGCGCCATGGCCCGCCGCCCCCGAGTTCATGACGTCTACCTGGTCTGGTTTGATGGCGAGGAAGCGATTCAACAATGGTCGGCCACCGATGGCCTGCACGGCAGCCGTCATCTGGCCGAGCGCTGGAAAGCTGACGGCACGCTCCCGCGCATCGTAGCCCTGGTTAACGTCGACATGATCGGAGACCGCTCGCTCGGCGTGCTCAGTGAGCAAAATTCGAACCCCGTGATCCGGCAATTACTTTGGCGCGTGGCCGCTGACCTCGGTTTGGCCAGTCACTTCCTCAACGTGCCGAATTGGGTCGAGGACGATCATATTCCCTTCGTTCGCCTCGGCGTCCCCGCCGCCGATCTCATTGATTTCGACTACGGTCCCAGCAACACCTACTGGCATGAGCCCGCCGACACTATCGACAAACTCGCCCCGGAAAGCTTTGAAGTGATCGGCAAGGTTCTTATCGAATTTCTTCGGCGTATGGAATCCAAATAGCTATTTCGGCTGGGCCGGCATCTGGACCACAGAAACCGGCACGCCGTCGGGATCGCGCCACGTGCCCATTCGCCCCCCGAAATCCTGAACCGACACCGGACTCATCACGGGCGTTCCGGCGTTCTCCATCCTTGCTGCGAATTCATTGATGTCGTCCACTTCAAACCCGGTGTGGCAATGGCCCGCCGGAATCTGCCCAGCTTGGACGGGCGCGAGATCGCCTGGAGCGGCCAAGTGAAGCGCGAGCTTACAACCGCCGGAATCGAACTCGCTCCAGTAGGGAGACTCCATCCGCACCGGCAGGCCGATCAAGTCTCGGTAGAAGGCGATGCTCTTCTGCATGTCGCGGACGAAAACGATGGTGTAGGCGAATTTGACGGACATGACACTGGAGATTCTATCACCGGGGCGGCTCCACGATCGGCGGGTTAGAATCGAGCAAGAGGTACAGAATGCCAGCCCCCGCCGGCGTAATCCACTGCGATCCGGAAATCCTTGGAGGAACTCCCGTATTTGCCGGAACACGAGTGCCGTTCCGTAACCTGATCGACTATCTCGAGCGAAACCACGGCATCGACGAATTCCTCGATTCTTTTCCCACCGTTTCCCGGGAACAGGTAGTGGCTGCCTTGGAGGCTGCCCACGAAGCGGTGAGCTTGCGTGCTTATTCTTCTCGATGAGCAGTTGCCAAGGCAGTTTGCCAGACACTTGGTTGGGCACAGTGTTCGAACCGTGCAGCAACAGTCATGGGCTGGGTTGAGCCCAAGCTGAGAATCGTGGTGCTCGCCGCGCCGAGTAATGCCCTTGAAGACCTGCTGCCACTGGTGGCAAACGCATTGATCGCCATCAACCGAATACAACCAGAACAAGTTATTCGGGTCACTGTCTAGCCTTGCTGGTGCGCGCAACGGAGCTTTCCCCTTGGAGCTCCGCGTGCCCAGAAACTGCTTGCGATCCAGATCAAAACAAGAGCCGCTTGAAAGCCTCGTGCCTCTCCCGTGCCGACGCCAGGAGCCGCGTAAACTCCGGTTCAGCGCGCAGGGCATTGAGCAGAGGGTCCTTCACAAAGTAGGGATATGAGAAGAATCCGTTCTCGATACTCCGCCGCAGCACGCTGAGCGCCGAAGCCTTGTCGCCCAGCACCGCGTAAGCTTGCGCGATCTTGTAACTCGCCTCCGAGTCCCGCACATCCCGCTCCTCGATCTTACTCTTCATCTCGTTCAGCAGCGCCAGGCCGGCCTGGTTACGCTTGGCGATCGACTCACTCAGGGCTTTTCCCACCCGGGCCTGCAGCATCGTGGGCCTAAGCTCGAAGGCTTTGTCGAAGTCTTTGGCCGCCTGAACCTTGTTGTTCTTGTAGAACTCCCCAAAGCCGCGATAGAACAAGATCAGAGCGTTGTCGCTATTGCGGGGCAGGCTCTGAAGAAACTTGTCATAGTCGCCCAAATAAAGGTACGAATTGAGCGCGGAACTGGTGAGCTTGACACTGGGGTCCAGTTGGCGCGCCCGCTCGCACTCTGCGGCGGACTCCTTGAGCATGCCCGCAAATCGATACGCGTACCCGAGTTCCCAGTGGGCCTCAGCATGATTGGGATTGGTTTGGAGTGCCAGTCTCAACAACGGAACGGCTTGCTCCACTCTCCCGATGTCGGTGAACAGGTTCGCCATGTAGATTTCGGCGTCGAGGTGCGTGGGTTGCAACGACAACGCCTTCTCGTAGGCGGACTGCGCAGCCCGATACCCCTCGCGGCCGCCAAACTCGAACGAGGCATTCGCCGAACTCGACCGTCCCAAGGCAGCCCACGCCGGCGCATATCCGGCCTCGATCTCGATAGCCTTTTGATGCATTTTGATCGCCAGTGGAAAGTCGTTATTCGCGTAAAGGTCCACGCCCCGCAGATAGTATTCGTAAGCCAGCGGATCGATCTGCTTGGCGGGCTTGAGTTCTTCCACTTCGGACGGAGAAAGACTCAGCTCCAACCCTTTGATGATCTGTTGAGCCACGCTGTCCTGGACCGTCAGGAGCTTCTCATACTTGAGGTCGAAGGCGCCGCGCCAGAGAATGTTCCGGGTCTTGACGTCGATGAGTTGGGAGGTGATCCGGAGATCGTCGCCATCGCGAATGAAGTTGCCCGTCAGCATCGTGTCCACTTGGAGTTCGGCGGCGACCTTGGGAATATCGATAGTTCCTTTCTTGTACCCGCTGATCGCCGACGACGGACGAACAGAAAGCGAACGCACATAGCCGAGCTTGGTGATGACGGCGTCAGCCAGGGAGAACCCGAGAAAGTCGCTCTTGGGGTCTTCCCTCAAGCTCTGAAATGGGAGTATCGCCAGACTGCGAAGCCGCTCAGGACGGGGCTGGGCTCTCTGGTAGAAATAGTAGCCGAGGGCCACGGTCCCCAGCGCCAGGAAGGCGAGCGCGGGAAGAAGCAGGGTGCCGCGGCGGGGGGCCGGCGTTAAGGCGATGGCGGCCGGCTCGGGCAGGTTTTCCACAGGTGGCGGAAGGGGCTGTTCCTTGACCGTCTGCTTAACCGGCGCTTCGAAACGATACCCTCTGCCTGCAATTGTGGCGATGTAGCGGCGCTCCCCACCGGTCTCGCCAAGGGCCCGGCGGATCATTGAAACCTGCTGGGTGAGGTTAGATTCGTCCACGAAGCTGTCGGGCCAGACCGCCTTCATGAGCTCATCCTTGGTGAGCAGCCGGCCATGGTTTTCCACCAACACCAGCAGCGTGTCATACGTCTTGGGAGTGAGCTGGACTACGGTTTCTCCGCGGGTTAGACGCTGTTGAGCGGTATCGAGAACGAATGGGCCGAATTCGTACAAGTTCCCGATTTTCTTCAACATGGGCGTTTCCTAAAATTTTTAGAGACCTTTTGGGCCCCGTTCACGACTCAACCGTCGGTTGGGGTTATCGTATCACGAGAAACATGCCCAGCGTATTGCCCAACCAACGGATCTGCTTCCCTCCTTTCGAGCTCGACCTCTCCACCGGACGGCTTTTCCGCGGCACGGACCCGCTCGACCTCCAGCCCAAAGCCTTCGGCGTCCTCCGCCACATGGCGGAGCGGCCGGGCCTGTTGGTCAGCAAGGAAGAACTCCTCCAAAGCGTCTGGCCCGACGTTCACGTTAGCGACAACGTACTGAAAGTTCAGATCGCCGAGATTCGCCGCGTGCTGGCCGATCCTTGCCGCGAACCCCGTTTTATCGAAACCGCGCATCGGCGGGGGTATCGATTCATCGCCGGAACCAAGGGGCCATCTAAGGAGCCGAACTCGGTGGAGATCCCGCAGACCCAGTACGCTCGGAGCGGTGATGTGAACATCGCCTACCAAGTGCTGGGGGAGGGTCCCATCGATCTCGTCTTTGTGATGGGTTGGGTATCGCATCTGGAGTATTGCTGGAGCGATCCCTCGTTCGCCAGCTTCCTGCGCCGCCTGGCCGGCTTTTCGCGGTTGATCCTCTTCGACAAGCGCGGCACCGGCCTGTCCGACCGGGTTCCGGTGGACGGGCTCCCCGCCCTTGAGCAGCGCATGGACGACGTGAGAGCGGTGATGGATGCCGCCGGTTCAGCGCGCGCCGTTCTGTGCGGCGTGTCAGAAGGTGGCGCCATGTCGGCACTCTTCGCGGCGACGTATCCGGAACGGACTGCCGGGCTAGTCATGATCGGCAGCTACGCCAAACGGATTCGCGACGCCAGTTACCCATGGGGACCAACCGAACCACAATGGGAGAAATTTCTGGATCAGATCAGCGCCGAATGGGGCGGGCCGGTGGGCTTGGACGTGCGGGCTCCCTCAATGGCGAATGACCCCCACTTCCGGCAATGGTGGGCCGCTTACCTGCGCACTTCGGCCAGCCCGAGCGCGGCGGTCGCGCTGACCAGGATGAATGCCCAGGCCGATATCCGGGCCATTTTGCCGGCCATCCGCGTTCCCTCGCTGGTCATCCACCGCACCGGAGACCGATGCTTGCAAGTGGAAGAGGGCCGATATATCGCCAGCCGGATTCCCGGTGCGCGGTTCGCTGAACTGCCCGGAGATGACCATCTCCCGTTCGTGGGAGACCAGGACGCCATCCTTGACGAAGTGGGAGCGTTCCTGCAGGAAGCCCAGCATGCGCCCGGAGCGGAACCTGTCTTGGCGACCGTGCTGGCCGCCTCCTTCAAGTTGACGGCGGACCCGGCGGCCCATCCGCACGCAAGCCCATGGCGGCGATTCCAGGATCATCTCACGCGCGAGTTGGAGTGGTCCAAGGGCCGGGAGTTTGGCCAACGCGGCGACTCGTTGCTGGCTACTTTTGACGGCCCTTCGCGCGCCATCCGATGCGCTTCGGCCATTGCCCACTACGCCGCGAGATTCGGGATTGGGATGGCAGCCGGCGTTCACACCGGCGAGTGCGATGTGTCCGGGGAGACTATCTCCGGCGCTGCGGTGGAGACGGCCCGCAGCATGATGGAACAGTCCGCCGCCGGGGAGATTATGGTTTCGCCCACGGTTCGGGATCTGGTGGCTGGTTCGGGCATTTCCTTGCTGAAAAAGGGCCATTCATCGGCAGAAGACGGTTCGTCGGCGGGCCTGGCGGTTCTGTTGGTGGAGCGAAACGCTGCCATGCGGCCCCGCGCTTGCGCCTGATTTGAACTTTACCTTTTCATAACCACTGCGCGGGCAAAAAACGGTTATTCTTAGACCGTGCCAATCGAGAAAAGGCCGATCTTGCTTCCCGCTGACGACAGAATTCGTATGACGCGGTTGTACGAAGAGGTCTTCACCAGGCTGGAAGAAATGGCCATGATCACCGCGCGAGCCATCAAGCTGGATGACCGCGCAAACTTTGCGGTGAAGTTCAACCCTCTATCGGAGCAGAGGGGACTCGAGTTCGCCGCAGTGGAAATTGTTTCTACAGAAGAGTACCGCGGATGTTATGATTACCGCGCCGGTGCTTGCTTCGGAACCGAGATATTTCACGCCTCAAGGAAAAATTGAATGAGAACGAAGAAATCGCACAAAGCCCTACTGCCGCTCGCGTTAATCGCAGCGGCGCCTTATTTTTTCCGCGTTCCGCAGCCGGTGTCGGCGCAGTCGCCCACCCGGTTCACCGGCGCCACCAGTTCGCAGCCGCTGGCCCTGAATGCCGACGACTCGCTGCTGGCTGTCGCCAACCCGGACAACAACACTGTTACGTTTTTCGACGCCAAGAACGGCAATGCCAGGCTTGGTGAAGTCGCCGTCGGCAAGGAGCCGAACGGTGTGGCGCTCTCGCCCGATGGTTCTCGCGCTTATGTCGCGAACACGGTGGATGGAACGGTCTGGGTCCTCGGCATCACCCGCACTCCGGCTTTCGCCACTACGGTGGTGGGTGTTATCTCGGTCGGCGCTGAGCCATACGGCCTCGCGCTTACTCCCTCGGGCCGCAAACTCTACGTCACCGTGTCGCGCTCGAACTATGTGACGGTGATCGACACGACGACGAATCTTGTAATAAAGAACATCCTCGGTGGCTGGTTGGAGCCTCGCGGCATTGCCATCACCAACGGCGGAACCGACGATTCCCAGGAAACAGCGTTCGTCACTCAATTCCTGGCGTTGCCGGTTGCCGGCAAGGTCGATGGTGCTGACGATGCCAAGACCGGCCGCGTCACGGCTGTCTCGGTTGCCTCAGACACCGTGATTGGCGAAGCCGTGATCAACCCGCTCGCCGACACCGGCTTCAAGGCGGCTGGCGACGCACTGGCGCGCACCGCTCCCCCGGCGGCTCCGGTTGCCACGGACTTCAAGTTTGTGACCGGCGCCTACCCGAATCAGTTCAATAGCATTGCGATTCGCGGCAAGTACGCCTTCCTGCCGAACACCGGAGCCTCTCCCAACGGCCCGTTCCGATTCAACGTCAACACTCAAAGTCTGTTGAGCGTGTTCGACACAACCACGCGGCAAGATATCGGCAAGACGATCAACATGCACGCAGCGGTGGATGAGCAAACCGGCACGCCTAAGCGTTTTATCACCGTCCCGTGGTCCATCGCTCTCAAGCACAAGGCGGATGAGGGCTACGTCATCAGCGCCGCCAGCAACATCGTCGTGAAGGTGAAGATTGACCCGGCCACCGGCGCGCCCACCGTGCAGAGGGATCCGGCCGACGCGACGCGCGTGCTGCAAATCCCCACGGGCAAGAATCCGCGCGGCATCGTGATCAGCGCATCGGATCAGACCGCCTACGTCATGAACTACGTCTCTCGCGACGTGACGGTGATCGACCTCAGCGGCGCCGTTGAGAAGGTGACGACAACGCTGCGGTCGGCCACGCTGCCCACGGTTGGCTCGCAGGAAGACAAGATTCACGTCGGCAAGGAGCTGTACCATGCCTCAGTCGGCGAGTTCGATCCAGCCGCTGCCGGCGGCGCACCCATCACGGGGCGAATGTCTAACAACGGCTGGGGATCCTGCTCGTCTTGCCACCCCTTCGGCTTGACCGACAACGTGGTGTGGCTTTTCCCCTCCGGCCCGAAGCGCACGATCTCGCAACATACCGATTTCGATCAGACCGATCCCAACCGCAAGACGATGCGCGCGCTGAACTGGTCCGGCGAACGCGACGAGGAAGCCGACTTTGAGCTGAACATTCGCGCGGTCTCCGGCGGCTTGGGCCTGATCGTGGGCGCCGACGGTGTCACGCAGGAACCGGCCGTCGCCAATCTCACGCCGCTCCCGAGCCGCGGCCGCAATCAACTCAAGGTGCGCGGCGTGCCGGCCTGGGATGGGCTCGAAGCCTACATGCAGTTCGGTATCCGCTCCCCCATCTCTCCGTTGCGCGGCTCCACCGATCCCGACATCGCCGCGGGGCGGCAAGCCTTCACTCAGTCCAATTGCCAAAGCTGCCATGGCGGAGC
The DNA here is from genome assembly GCA_043730365.1 of Acidobacteriota bacterium. Lineage (GTDB taxonomy): Bacteria > Acidobacteriota > Terriglobia > Bryobacterales > Bryobacteraceae > VFZP01. The sequence continues at coordinate 8,485 of JAYTKJ010000175.1, forward strand.
GCAGTGGACGTCGGGCCGCGTGCGATTCAACCCGGCTCCGGATGCCAGCCTGATTTCCGCCGGTCAGTTGGTTACCGAGCTTCGCAAGGTGGGAACGTTCGATCCCACGGCCTTCAATGAAGTGCGCCAGAACGCCGCGCCACCGCTCGGGGCGGACGGCTTCGTGCCACCCTCGCTACTCTCTCTGTTTGCCTTTCCGCAAACCTTCTTCCACGGCGGCTCGGCGAATTCACTGGAGGCAGTGATGCAGAATGTCGCGCACCGTTCGGCGGGAACGGGAACTGATCTCCTTGGTGACGCGGCCAAGCGGGCGCAGCTGATCAAGTTCATTCTGTCGATTGACGCTGCCACAGCGCCGATTGCTCCGAATCCGCCCACGAAGCTCACGCTCACGTCGGCCGCCGCCGACATCGGCGCCAAGCTTGCTCCGGATAGCCTCGCGTCAGGATACGGCGCCGGGCTCGCGACCCAAGCTGGATCGCCATCCGCCACGCCGCTGCCGACGTTCTTCAATGGCACCACGGTCTCGGTACAGGATGCGGCCGGCGCGCTACGGCTCGGGCAATTGTTCTTCGTCGGCCCCGGGCAAGTGAACTTCATCGTGCCTGCGGCCACGGGAACGGGCACGGCGGTGGTAACGGTCACCGGCGGCGACGGCGCTACGGCCACCGGCAACGTCGAGGTCTCTTCGGTCACGCCCTCGTTGTTCGCCATGCCCGGCGGGAACGTCGCAGCGGCGGTTGGTCTGCGGGCGACGGCGGCCGGGGCGCAGTCTCCGGTCGAGATCTTCCAATGCACGGCTGCGGGAGTTTGCACCGCCTCGCCCATCGACTTGGGACCAACAGGTGAAGTCGTCGTGGTCACCCTGTTCGGTACCGGCTTGCGGAAGAACACCGATCTGGCGAAGGTCAAGGCCACCATCGGAGGCGCGGATACGCCCGTGCTCTTCGCCGGAGCGCAGGGACAATTCGCGGGATTGGATCAGATCAACCTGCAAATCCCGGCGTCACTGCGCGGTAGAGGTGTCGTGCCGATCGTCCTCACCGTCGACGGCCAGACCGCCAACACCGTCTCGATCAACGTCCGATAGATAACTCTCCTTGACCCAGCCGGACTCGTTCGGCTGGGTCGTTTTTTTTCCGGTCTATGCCGCTCACCTCAACCGTGGCAGTGCGGTCGAGCCGGGTGTCCCGGGCTTTGGAAACTTTGCCCATACCGCCCGCCCCGAACGCGGAGAGGATTTCGTAGGAGCCGAGTTTTTCGCTGGCGGAAAGGGGCATTTCAAGAGGCTCACATCAGTCTAACCGATCATCAGTACCTGATCGGAAGGGCCCCCCACCATCCCAAATACCGAAACGGCTATTCTCGCACGCACCATCGGAGCCTTGGCGACCGGGGGAGCGGTAGACTGAAGACGGTGAGGATGGATTGCGGTTCAGCGAATTAGTGCAGCTTCTCGAGTCTCGGGGGTTCCGGCTGCTCAAAGAGAAGGGGTCCATCCGGTACTATCGAAAGACTGGACACGATAAGCTGATCCGTGTCGACTTCCATGGGCAATCTTGAAGGCAGCGGGGATTGAGCCGGGGAGGAAAGTATGATCGACTTGCGCTATTCACTAATGATCGAAGCGACCGAGGAACCCGATTTTTTTTCGTTCTACTCCACCGACCTCGAAGGTTTCAGTGGAGTTGGACACTCTGTCGAAGACTGTCTGTACAAGGCCAAGTGCGGCATGCCGGAGCATATAAGCTTGCTCGAGGAACAGGGCTTGCCCGTTCCGCCTCCCAACCCGCACCCTCGGATCATTATCGAAAACGCGCCGGCGCTCAAGTAGGCGGTCTGCGCAACTTCAATTTGACTGGGCACCCGATTCATTCATGCCGCCGATCCCGATGCGACGATTTCGCTGGCCCGAGTATTTTGCGGGTTGGAGCGGCATGCCTGCAGTTATTTCTCCACCGGCGCTTTCCGCCGCAGCTCGTCGAAGAAGTTGAGTAGAAACGTCAGGTGCGTGGGCGGCTTCGCCGTTCGCATCGTCCGCGACAATGGCGGCGAGGTGCTTGCCATCCGGCGCAAGATCGAAGCCGTTACTTCCGACACCGCTACGCAAGCGAGTCTCCGTCC
>JAYTKJ010000176.1:0-9486 GCA_043730365.1 Acidobacteriota bacterium
TGGCCGCAATCGCCGCATCCGCCGCCGAGCCGCCGCGCGCCAGCATCTCGGCACCGGCCTGCGAGGCCAGCATCTGCGACGTCGCCGCGATGCCGTGCCGCGTCGCGGTCATCGAGCGCCCGTAGTCGCGAGTGATCGATGGCTGCGCGTCGAGCGCCAGCGCCCCCAAGACCAGTGACAACCAATAGCGGCTCATAGGCTCATATTCTAGTTGACACAGCCTGCAAGAGTCACCCCCCTGTTCGTAGCCGACCTTGACAGCTACCGAGCCACACCATATCGTGGAGAGCCATGAGTCGTCGCAACGCATTCAAGACGGTTGGCTCCGCCGCCGGCCTGCTGGCTGCGCCTGGTCCGCTGGGTGCCGCCCAGACTGCCGGCCGCCGCGGTCTGCCGCCCCTCAAGATTACCGGCGTGAAGGTGATCCTTACTCAGCCCGGCCCAGACCATCTGGTCGTCGTGAAGGTTCTGACAAGCGAACCGGGACTCTATGGCGTGGGATGCGCCACCCATCGGGAGCGGCCGCAGGCCGTGGCCGCCTATATCGACCATCACCTCAAGCCGTTCGTCATCGGCAAGAGCTGCGATGACATCGAGGACATCTGGCAACGGCCTACGTCGCGTCGTATTTCCGCTCGGGCGTGACCGGCAACAACGCGCTCAGTGGAATCGACGGTGCCCTCTGGGACATCCTGGGCAAGCGCTGCGGCGTTCCCGTTTACCAGCTATTGGGCGGCAAGGTTCGTACCGCCGTGCCGCTTTACGGCCACGCCTCGGCCAAAGATTTGCAGGATCTGGAAGATCAGGTGCGCAAGCACATCGCGGCCGGGTACCGCCATGTGCGCGTCCAGGTAGCCACTCCAGGTTTCTCGGGCTACGGCGTGTCCGGTGCAGAAACATCGGAAGCCGTGATGCGGATGCGTCCCACCGGCACTCCGCCATCGCCCGTCTTTGAGCCAACGCCATATGTCAACAACACCATCAAGATGTTTGACTATCTGCGCGCGAAGGCCGGCTTCGAGGTTGAGCTGCTGCACGACGTTCATGAGCGCCTGCCGCCCAATCAAGCCATCCAACTCTGCAAAGCCGTCGAACCTTATCGGCCTTTCTTCATGGAAGATCCGTTCGCCCCTGAGGACGTGGCGTGGTTCCGGACGTTGGGCCAGCAGACCTCTTGCGCCATTGCAATGGGAGAGTTGTTTGTGAACCGTAATGAATGGCTGTTCCTGGTGGCTGAGCGCTTGATCGATTTCATCCAGATCCATTGCTTTCTAAATATGTGTCGCAAGATCGCCAATTGCTGCGAGTTCTTCAACGTCCGCACCGCTTGGCACGGCCCCGGCAATGTCTCACCGATCGGCCACGCGGTCAATATGCATCTCGATCTGGCATCGTCCAATTTCGGCATCCAGGAACAGAACCTGTTCTCCGAACGCACGCGCGAAGCGTTCCCCGGAGCGCCGGAGATTCGCGGCGGTTACATGTATGCCAATGAGAAGCCGGGACTCGGCGTCGATATCAACGAGGCTCTCGCGGCGAAGTTCCCGTACCAGACCCCGGGAGGCAGCCGGGGCAATGTCCGCCGGCTCGACGGAACCATCGTCCGTCCGTAAGCGATCTGCTCACGCGCCCTCGTACTTCTTCAGTTCGAGTTTGGCCACGGCCTCCGTATGGACTTCATCCGGTCCATCGGCCAGGCGCAGCGTGCGAGTCTGCGCCCAGGACGAGGCGAGTGGAAAATCCTGGCAGACCCCCGCGCCGCCGTGGGCTTGGATCGCGCGGTCGATCACCCGTAAGGCCATGTTGGGCACCAGCACCTTGATCATGGCGATCTCGGCACGCGCGCTCTTGTTGCCCGCCACGTCCATCATGTGGGCGGCCTTCAATACCAGCAGACGCGCCTGCTCGATCTCCATCCGCGAATTCGCGATATCGGCGCGAATGGTGCCCTTCTCGGCCAGCGATGTGCCAAACGCCACCCGGCTTTTCACGCGGCGGCACATGAGTTCCAACGCGCGCTCAGCCTGGCCGATCAGCCGCATGCAATGGTGAATGCGGCCTGGACCCAGCCGGCCCTGGGCAATCTCAAAGCCGCGCCCTTCGCCCAGCAAGATATTGGACGCCGGCACCCGCACGTTGGTGTAACTCACCTCAGCGTGCCCATGCGGCGCATCGTCATAGCCGAAGACGTTGAGCATCCGTTCCACTTTTACACCCGGAACCTCGAACGGCACCAAAATCATGGATTGCTGTTTATGTTTCGGTGCGGCGGGATCGCTCTTGCCCATAAAAATGGCGATTTTGCAGCGCGGGTCACCTGCGCCGGTTGACCACCACTTGCGTCCGTTGATCACGTAGCTGTCCCCGTCGCGCACGATGCTGGCCTCGATGTTGGTGGCGTCCGAACTCGCCACCGCCGGCTCAGTCATGGCAAAGCAGGAGCGGATCCGGCCGTCCAGCAGCGGGACGAGCCACTGGCGCTGATGCTCCGGTGTGCCGTAGCGCGCCAGCACTTCCATGTTGCCCGTGTCCGGTGCGTTGCAGTTGAATACTTCCGGCGCCCAGCTCACGCGGCCCATGATCTCGCACAGCGGCGCGTATTCGAGGTTGGTCAATCCCGGGCCGTGCCCGGACTCCGGCAGAAACAGATTCCACAGGTTACGCGCGCGCGCTTTAAGCTTGAGCTCCTCGATCAGCGGCAGCGTCTTCCAGCGGTCTCCGGTGTTCACCTCCGTCGCCCATTGCGGTTCGTTGGGATAGATGTGCTCTTCAAAGAAAGTCAGCAGTTGCGCCTGAAGCTCTTTGACACGGGGAGAAGGTTCGAAGCTCATACCAGACCATGGTATTCGAGTTTGGCGGTTACCAGCTTCAATGCCCTGGTAACTTGCTTTTGACCTTACGCAGCAGCGGCGGCGAGAATTCCCGCCACACGTTCGCAAAGCCGCCAACCGCAAGATTCAGCGCCAGCCCCCGCGTCGCCTGTCTGGCGGTCCTCTCCCCGGGAGGTAACCAACTGAGTCCGATATACTCAGCCCCAATCGCGCTGCCAACGCGGGGAATATTCGGGACCCAGTGGCCGTTGCGGTTGTACGTAACGAAGTGCATGGCCATGGCGTGACCGAACCGCCGCATGCCGCCATCGCATTTGCATTGGATATAGCGCTGGTCATAACCAAGCGCGGCGGCCGCTCCGGACTCGATCGTATTGCGCACGGCCGTCCGCGCCCAACGGTTCGCGAAGCGGCGGCTGTATGCATCGAAGCCCTGTCCCCACGCCGCCGGATCGTTGGCCCTTTGGTCCAAAGCAGCCAGAAAGACGGCACGGGCCGGAGCGCCAGGACTGAGAACGACGCGACGCAGCAGAAAGCGTGCCCGTTCCTCGCCAGTCATGGGTATGTAGGCTTCATCTTTTCTAATGGTCTGCCAGGATTTCTTGACGACCGGTGCGGTGGGAGCCACCGCCGGCGTTGGCTGCTGCTGCCCCTGGGCGCCGCAGACGCAGCAGCCAGCCAGCAGGAGTGCAATCCGTTGGAGCATTGAATCTCCTATCTTACAGAAACGGTAACTCGCGCTTGACTGGCCGTTTCGCCAGCCCGAATCACCACCGGCAGGCTACCGGGCCGCAGGTTAGCCGGCAGCCGCAGGTTCACCTGGAGCACACCGCCGATCAGGTCCGGCGCACCACCGGCATAAAATACCTCCGCTGGTTGCGCGTCCACCTCAGCGGTCACCTGGGCCACGGTGGACGAAACACTCTGGGCCAGTCGCCCATCCGCCGCTGCAGGTGTCACCACTCCGCCACCGGTGGCAAACACGAACACGAAAGCGCCGGGCGCAGCCGGATTAGCCGGGCTGTTCACAGTGAAGTCCTGATTCAGAATCGCGCCCGGGCCTGTACCCTGCGCCGACTGTGTGAAGATCGCCGGCGCGTTAGCCGCCACCGGCATGAAGACCGGGGCTGAGCGAACGCCACGGGTCTCTACCTCGATCTGCGTAAACTGCCGCCCCGCCACGCCGAACGGGGTAACCGCGCTCAGTTGCGTCGCGCTCACGTAGAGCAATGGCGCGGCCACGCCGTCAAAGAGCACGCGGGTACCAGCCAGTTCGGTGGGGAAGGCTCGCGCCACGGCATCCACGGTGGCTTCCGTCAATGCGGCCGGCCCGAGCCCGGTGCCGAAGATCGTGACGATCAACCCGGGGGCAACGGTGCCCCCCAAAAAGCTGGCAGCGTTGACGATACCGGCGGCGGTGAAGCTGGTAAGCGCGCCGGCTTGGGTGACCGTGAACGCCTGCGAGTTCACGTTGATCGTCGCCGTGCGCGCAGATCCCTCATTGGCCGTTGCCATGTAGATCACCGTGCCGCTACCTTCACCCGCCGCAAGATTCAGCGTGATCCAGTCTGCGCTGGCAGCCACGGTCCATCGGCACGCAGGCTGGCCGCTCACCAGAAAACTGCCGCTGCCGCCGCCCGCCACTACTTGCGCCGCCGCCGGGCTCAGCGTCACCACGCAACCACCGGCGGCCTGCGTGATAGCGAACACCTGGTTGCCAATCGCAATTGATCCTGAGCGGGGACTACCGGTGTTATTAGCGGCCACGGTATAGCTCACGCTGGCTGTGCCGGGAGTCACCGAAATCCAGGCATCGCTCGCGCTCGCGGTCCAGGTGCAAATTGAAGCCACGGCCACCGAGTTCGTTCCACCCTCGGCCGGCAGATTCGCGCTCGTAGGCGTCAGCGCCACCGCGCAGCCCACGCCGGCCTGATTCACCGTGAAGGTTTGGTTGCCGATCCTCACGGTCCCACTCCGCGCCTGTCCCTGTGTGTTGGCCTGCACCGAATACGCCAGCGTGCCGTCGCGATCCGATGAAGTGCCGCCGGTCAGTGAAATCCATGTCGCGTTTGACCCCGCGGTCCACGCGCAGCCGCTCGTCACCTGGACCGTACCGTTCCCGCCGGCTGCGGGCAGGCTCACCTGTGTTGGGTTCAGCGTCTGGGTGCACACGCCTCCGGGTTGCTGCACAGAGAAGCGTAGCGGGCCTACTTGGATCGTGCCGGTGCGCGTCGTGCCCCCGGTATTGGCGCGCACCGAATAGGAGACCAAGCCGTTGCCGGTACCTCTACCGCCGCCCAAGGGCGCAGTGACTTCGAGCCAATCCACGTTGCTCAGCGCTTGCCAGTTACACGTGGTGCCAACCTGGAAGGACCCGCTTCCACCACTGGCGTTGGCAATCGCCGAGTTGGGATTGAGCGTGAACGTGCAATTGGCCGCTGCCTGCTGCACCGAGACGGTTTGCCCCGCAATCGTGAGCGATCCCGTGCGCGTGACGGCTTCGCGATTCTCGTCCACGCGAATACCCACCGTGCCATTGTTCGTCCCGGACTGGCCGAACGAAACGGTGATCCACGGCACGTTACTGCGGGACGTCCAAGCGCAGCCGCCGCGGCTCACATCCACAGTCAACATCTTCGCCAAGGCCGCATCGCTCGTCGCCGGCAGCGAGAAGCTGGAAGGCGAGACGACGTAGGTGCACTCCTGAGCGAGGAGCAGCGGAGCTGTCAACGACAAGAGCAGCCAGGCGCGGATCATACCTATCGCACTGTAACCCGGATTGCCTCCGGCCGTCTCGCTCGTGCGACTGTAATGGAGGGGGCTACTCGCCAGCAAACCACTGCGGACGCTGCGCCACCAGGCGCGCCATCGCGGGCGCGGGCATGCTCTCATCCAGGTGCACCTTGGTCAGTGCCGGAAACCGCAGCAGCACCGGCACCGCGCCTTCACCCAGCGACGGAGCCAATCTGGCGCGCAAGTCGCGCAGGCGGGGTAGAGCGGCGAGCGGGGCCAGCGCAGCCGCACTCATGGGCAAGCGGCTCACGTCCAGCACCTCCAGGTTCCCCAACCGGCTGAGCCGATCGAAACCCTCAATGTTCTGTCGAATCGCTTCCTTGAGTCCCGGCCTGTCGGCGCCCGTGTCGTTCAGTGTCGCACCGGCCAGGTTTAGCGAACGCAGCCCGGTCAGCGCGCCGATCTCGCCCAGCGTCGCCCGATTCAGCACAATGCCCCACTCGCCGGAATCCACGCGCTGCACTCCGCTCAGGTCCAGGTGACGTAGGTTCTTCAACAGCCGCAACTGCGCCAGACCGCCGGCCGATATCCGATTGCCGCCGAGCGAGAGCGTCTCAAGCAGCGGCAAGTCAGCCAGCAGATCGAGATTGGCATCGTCAATCTGCGAGTAGCCCAGGTCCAGCGAGCGCAAGCCCTTGAGCCGCGCAACGTGCTCGAGCACCTTGCTGGTCACGCGTGTCCCTCGCAGAACCAGGCGCTCTAGCGACTGCCACCCGCCCAGGTGCGCCAGCGCGTCAGCCGTGAAGAACTCGGCGTAGTAGCAGTCGAGCTCCCGCACGGTGTTAAGGCCAGCCAGATGCGCAAAACCGGCGTCGGTCACGCGCGTGTGCGCCAGCACCAGCCGGTTCAGCTTCGTCAGCCCGGCCAGCTGTTCCAGATCGGCGTCGCTTACCCACGCCCCGGTCAAATCCACGCTGGCGACCTCGCCACGCCCGTTCCGCTCCACCCGCGCGCCCTGTTGCTCAAACCAATCGGCGGCACAGGCCAGTATGGGGAACAGGCACCAAGCGGCGAGTTGTCTGTTCATGCGCGCCTCCGGTTGTTGGCACTCGATTGCGGATCCCAGATCACCAGGCACGCCGGCCGCGATTTCTTTAGTTGGTTCACGCCTTCCACGGTCACTAGCGTGTGATAGAGGTTCACGCGGACCAGCGACGAATAGCCTCCTAACCGGGCCATTACCGCGTCAGTAACGTTCGTGCTGTCGAGGTTCAAATCGCGCAAAGACCCGAGCGCTGCGAGCGGCGTCAGGCCCGCATCGTCCACCTCGGCGTATTCCAGCACCAGCGTGCGGAGCGCTCCAAGCTTGCCCAGATACGGCATCCCGGCGTTTGAAATGCGCGTGCGGCCCAAGTCGAGAAACTCGAGCGACGCCAGCCCGCTCAAATGCTCCAGGCCCGCATCGCTCAACCGCGTCTCACGCAGCCGCAAAAAATTGAGCCCGGCGAGTTTGCCCAAGTGCTTGAGGCCTTCATCCCCCACCTCGGTGGCCGCCAGATCGAGATGTGTCAGCTTGCTCAATCCACGCAGCGAAGCGAGGCCCGCATCGGTGACATCGGTCTCGCCCAGATGCAGGCGGCGCAGCGCCGGGGCCGCGCGCGCGATTGCCTCCAGGCCTGCGTCCGAGACCGGCGCGCCCAATAGATCCAGGGCTTCGAGCGACTCGCTTACCGCCAGCCCCGTTCCCTCTACATACGTGTTGTCGAGTACCAGCCGGCGCAACCGCGGCGCCTTCAACCTGGACAAGCCGCGGTCTGTAATCGACGTCGAGGCCAGGTCCAGCTCTTCAAGCAGCGGCAACCGCGCCAGTGCCGCCATACCGCCGTCGCCGATGCCGGTGCCGCTCGCATCGAGCTTTCGGAGTGTGGCGCCCATTGCTTCAAGCGCTTCGAGACCGCGGTCACTGATCGCCGTGCCGCGCAGCGAGACTGTAGCGCCGTCGGGCGACACCGTTCCTCCCAGGCTCCGGATCCAAGCCACTACCGCCGCCGCATTGGCTCCGGCCGGAGGCGGAGACGCCGCACCACGCAGCGTGGCAGGGACAGCCGAGAATGCCACGCGCACCCGGCCTCCCGCCGCCAACTCTGAAACGCCCGCCGCCGTGGCGCGCGAATACCGCACATCCACGGCATGCAGCTTCGCCAGCCCCTTTAGCCGCGCGAGCCCCGCATTGGTGACCTTGGTTCGGTAAAGATTCAATTCCTCTAGCGCGGGCAGCAAAGCGATCGTCTCCAGGGCCGCGTCGGTAAGATTCGTGCTGGCCAGATGCAACCGCCGCAATTGCTTGAGAGGCGCCAGTTGCGCGATCCCCGCATCGTCGATCTCGGTGCCGCTCAAATCCAAGTCCTCCAGATGCGAGAGTCCGCTCAGCCGCTCGAGTGACGCCGACGTGATCAACGTGTTGGCCGCCCACAGCCGCCTTAATTGCTTCATGGCGCCCACCGTCGCAAAGCCTTCGTCCTTCACCGGGCATAGCGAAATGTCGAGCGATTCCAGTAGATGGAACGGCTTCAGACCCGACCCTTTGATCTGAGCTTGCCGCAGCGAGAGTTCACGCAGATTGTCGAGGCCGCCGATCGCGATCAGCCCTTCGTCGCGGAAGCGGATGTTGTCCAGGAAGTGATCGCTGAACGTGATCCGCTCCAGCGTGCCAAGCCTGGCCAGATGCCGCATCTCGCCGCTCAGATCCTTGCCGCCATCGGCATTGCGATTCCAGATCGGGCCGGGCAGCCGCAACTCCCGTAGCTTGGTCAGACCAGCCAGGCGCGCCAAATCTTCCGGCACTGCGTTGACGCCCACCCAATCCACTAGTGTGACTTCAAAGGCATCGCCTGGCGCTAGCTGATCGAGTGTGGCGATAGGCCGTGCCGCGCCTTGCAACCCGACGCGCCCGCCGTGCAGCAGCGTCCACTGCGCCACGTCGCGATCGGCTTGGGCCGCGGCGCCGAGCGACACCGCCGCCAGCGCCGCCAACGCGGCGCGAAACATATCAGACAATCTCCGTGAGCTTGCGCGCCGCTGTGGGGAAGGCGCCGATCCGCGCGCCCAGCACCTCTTCGGCCACCGTCAGATAGAGGTCACCCAGCGTGCCGGTAGTACGCGTGTGCAGCCCGGTCTTCATCTTGCCTGCGTGGCCAGCCAGAATCGCCGCCAGATTGTTGTTCTTGTGTGCGTTGGCCTCGGCGTGCTCATGCACGAACAACAGGGCCGTGTGGTCCATCAGGTTGCCCGCGCCTTCCGGAGTGGCCTTGAGCCGGCCCAACAGATAAGCGAACTCGTCCACGTGCCAACGGCATATGTCGCGGAGGATCCGCACCCCGCGGGCCGTCTCCACTTCGCCATGTGTGTACTCGTGATGACGTTGCGCCGTGTGTCCCAGCCACGGGAAGCGCGTGAGACTCTGGCACTTGGTGAGCATATAAGAGGCGACCCGCGTCTGGCCTGAGGCAAGCGCATGAACCAGCAGGTCACTCTGAATCTTGGCCACGCGCGGATAGTCGCGCAGATCCATCGCTTCGGACGGCCGCTCCACCAGCTCTTTGTATTCCGGCGGCAACGTGGCGATCGAATTTTCGAGCTCGCGCACCGAGCCCAGATACTCATCGAGGCGAGCTTTATCGCTTGCGCCGAGCCGTGCCCGTAGCGACTGCGTTTGCCCCCGCACCGCGTCCAGCACAGACTTTTCGCGTTCGATCAGCGCAGCGTCTTTGTGTCCAAACAGCCGGTCAAACAAGCGATGCGGGATCATCTCCGGCGGCAGCGGCCGGTCCCGGTCCGCCCAACTCATGTTGCGCTGAATGCTCTCGCCGAAAGATTCCTGGCACACTCCAATCTCGACGCTCCGGAAGCGCGTCTCGCCGCC
>JAYTKJ010000177.1:0-3863 GCA_043730365.1 Acidobacteriota bacterium
GGCCTGCCACTCCAGCGCCGGCACCAGACCGAAATCATCCAACATGGAAGGACGCAGCAGCAGCGACATGTTGCGAACAGCGTTGAGGCAGCGCTGGGCAATCGTGCGCATGGACTCCAGCCGGGTCCGGGCCTCGGTGGCTTCAACCGGCAACGTGGCCACCGAATTCCCCGCTTCGACAATCAGCGCTGAGAGCGACTGGCCCACTTCATCGTGTAACTCGCGCGAGATCGAACGGCGCTCGTCCTCCTGCGCGCGCACCAGTTTGGCCGAGAGTTCCGCCAAGGACTCCCGAGCTTTGATGTTCTCGGCCAGCCGCCGGCCGGCCTCGCTTTCCAGCCGCCCCAGATGGCGCGAGGCAGCCACAGCCAGTACCCAGCCGAGAAAGACGGTGGCCCCCAGAATGGCCGCCAGCGTCATGAAGAAAATACGGTCGTTCGACTGAATCTCGGCTTCCCGCAGCCGGTTCTCGTTCTCACTCACCTCTCGAATGCGGGAAAAGATGCCGGTCATGGTCTCACGCCGGTTGGCCAGCGACTGGGTAAAGTAGCGATCGGTGCCTGGGCCACGTTCGCGAGTAGCCACGTCCAGCATCAACTCGAGTACTTTCCAGTAGACGTTGATCTCGCCGCGCAGATCGGCCATGAGGCGTTGCACTCGTTCATCAGGCGAGGGCGGATAGGCGGCCAACGCAGCGTCGGCCCGGCGGCGGTTCCGGTCAAGTTCCAGACGCAGGGGGGCTCCCGCCTTTGGATCGGAGGTCAGCAGGTAGTCCCTGGCGAAGGTGCCGGTTAACGATACGGCGTCTCGCAACTCGTCCAAGGTGCGCTCGCGCTCCAGGTAGGCGGTGCGGGCCTCGGCATCGGCGTCGCGGGCTGAACGAATCACGAAGAGTTGCCCGATGGCCGAGAAGAGCATCAGCAGCAGGAGACCGCCGAAGCCCAACTGCAGCGTCCGGAGCATTCCCGCTTTGCCACCTTTTTCGAGCATGAAGAGATAAGAATACCCTAACCGTGGGATAGCTTCCCATTGCCCTATTTCGCACAATGAGATTACTGCGGGACGGAGTGATGTGGCAACCTCCGAGCCGCCACCCTGCTCCCGCTCGGGAGCGGGACTCGCATCACGAGGCAACCGGTCAATAGCGGACTTGGGCGGTCCGCGATGGGCTTTCACAAGTTCATTCTGGCCGGTGTGTGTGGTCCCGTTTTTCCCGATTGAGGTTTTTTCGACCGCCTGTTACGGTCCCCGACGCGCGCGGGTTTGTTGGCGCGCACTTCCTTCTCCTCTCCCCGCTGACAACATATCCTGCTCGCCTTCGTCCTACCTCTTGTCGGTGTCCGTCCTACGGCAAAATCAAGACTCTCCGGTATGTTATCGCGCAGCCAAAGCCTCCATAATGAAAGCACTGAGAGGCAGTGCGGTTGGGTATCCTCCGAGCCTACCGGCTTGACCTCCGCCGAAACAAGGGCCCCGGACTACGAGGCACCAGTCAAGGAAATGCGGTAACTGGGCGTTCCGCAAGAGAATTCGTTCTCACTCCCTGGCTGGACATCCGGGGCCGATTTCGGACTGTGGCCCTTCGCGGTACGATTGCGAAAGTGACACTCCGTAGCGCGACATTGCTGGTGCTGGTGAGCTCGCCCATCGTGGCTGGCGAATCCGTCACGCATCCCTTTGCCGGAATCACACTAATCCGGCGTACCGAGACAAATCCCCGGCCGCTGGTCATCCATCTCGCCAAGGTCGACCTGACCGCACCCCGGCTCTCGTTCGAATTAACCGGGCCCTCCTCCGGCGGCACCCGCGAAACAGTCCGCCAAACTACTCTCGATTTTCTTAACGAACGCCGCGCGCAACTCGCTGTGAATGCTCATTTCTTTGTGCCGTTTCCGAGTGCCGAACCCGATAGCAATCTGGTGGGCCTGGCGGCTTCTGGCGGCAAGGTATATTCAACTTTCGAGACGCCGGCGCAATCGTACGCCATCGTGGCCGACGCGCCAGCGCTCAACCTGGACCGCTCCAATCGCGCACGGATCGTGTCCCGGGCCCAACGCGAGTTGGTGGAGCTATGGAATACCATCTCCGGTTCGGCGCAGATCGTCACGCGCGGCACGGCCAGCATCCCGCGGTATCGGGACGGCGATAATCCACTGGCGTTGCTGGCGCCGGGCGGACCGGCCCCGTATGACTCGACTCATAGTTGGTATGCGATCCCCAACGCTCGCACCATCGCGGGCCTCGCGGCCGGCGGGCGGACACTCATCCTGTTTACGGTAGATAATGCCGGCGGTAGCCGCGGCCTCACGGTGGACGAAGCGGCGGAAATGCTGATTCGCGACTATGCTGTCGATGAGGCTTTGAATCTGGATGGCGGCGGCTCGACGACCATGGTGATCGAGGATCCGGTTACTCATACCGGCCGGATTGTGAACGCGCCCTCGGGCGGACAGCAGGGGAGGGCCGTTGGTAGCAATTTGGCGGTCTTCGTTACGGTGCCGCGGTAGTCTACCCCAGAGCCCTTGCTCAAAACTCATTCAGGTTGCCCGCGGCGATTGAATACCGTCGGCGCCGTGCCCTTTCACCAGGCCTCTGAGACTCTCAGGATCCACGGCGGGGAAGGCCAAACTGAAGACGTAGCCAAGTGCCATCGTCAGGCACAATCCCAAGGGTGCATACCAAAAAAACGATACTTGCGTGAAGGTGCCGACGAGGATCACGACCAGCAAACTCACCAGTGCGCCCAAGCTGGTGCCTTGCCAGTTGGCTCGCAGCGTTAAGATTCCCAGCAGAAACATCCCAAGGAGAATGCCCGTGAAGAAACTGTTGGTTTTTGCCGAAATCTCGAGAACGGTTCCGAGCTTGCTTACAAACAGGCCCATCACGGTGGCGACGATGCCCCAGAACAGGGAGAGCCAGCGCGCGACGTTGAGATAGTGTTCCTGCGGAGCTTGACGCCGGAAGTATCGCTGATAGAAGTCGACCAGCGCGGCCGTCGTGATGGAGTTGACACCGGAACTGATGCTGGACATCGTGGCAGCCATGATGCCGGCAATGACGAGCCCCGCAATCCCAGGGGGCAGAGCCGTTACAACGAAGTAAGGCAGAATCCGGTCCGGGTTGAAGTTGCGAGGCAATACTTCGGAGTGCTTCTGAAAGTAAGCAAAAATGCCAATCGCGATCACAAAAAGTGAGCTGGTGGTCGGGGCGTCGATGAAGGCATTGGCAATCACCGATCGGCGGCTCGTCTGGAGATCCTTGGCCGTGAAATAGCGCTGCAGGACGACTTGATCGACTCCGTATGACGCAAGATTTATCACGCTATAGCCGAGCAGCACGCCCCAGAGCGTCACCTCCACAGTGGGATCGATGGATAAGTCAACCATGCGAGTCTTCCCAGCTGCGTGGGCGATGGAGTAGATCTGTCCAACATCCCATCCAAAATCGACCAGCACAAAAGTCCCAATGAAAAAGATGCCAACGACAAACACGGCGGCTTGGGCGACGTCGGTCCAGATTACGCCTTCCATTCCTCCCACCATGGTGTAAAGCGACGTCCCCAACCCGAGGGCCAGCCCGCAATAGACCTGAGAGATGCCAGTGATCTCCGCCAGCGCGATCGAGGTCGCGTAGATCATCGTCGCCAGCCAGCAAAGCCGGAGGAAGATGAATAGTATGCTCGCTATGCTCCGCACGAAAGGGCTGAATCGCTTCTCCAGATACGCGTAGGCGGTATAGACCTTTAGGTTGTAATAGAAGTTGACGAAGAGGTACAACACCAGGGGAGTGATAAGAACTAGCGTGATGATACTCGGGAAGAGCATCAGGTTGTTCTTGAATACGTAGGCAGCCACACCCATGTA
>JAYTKJ010000178.1:0-2889 GCA_043730365.1 Acidobacteriota bacterium
GGGACAGATCTAGTGCTATCGGAAACGAGGCTCCATGCCAAACCGCTTCTGACAGAACTATGCCTATCTATGTGGTTCTATTTATGGGCCACCGCTAAGAGTTTCTCCCCTACTCCGTAAGGTGAATTACGCACTCCCGCCGCCTCGTTCATCCCCACTGACAATCCGATATTCCCGTGTAGCAGTTGTATTCTGCTGCGAAACGAACATGCGTAGCTCTGTATTGACGCTGGCCATCTCCCTGGCCGTGCTGGCCGATCAGTTGGCCGGCGCGTCGTTTACGTTGGGCGCCACCATCCGCGCGGGTCTGCGGACCAGCGGCGACTGGGAATTGGGGCTCGGCGTGGGCGGTTCCCCGTTCTCAGCCACCGTCCAAGCTACGCCCTACTTTGCCGACAACCAGGACTACACGTTCACCTTAAGCTATTCCGGGGCCGCTAATCAGGCCAGTCTCAGCGTGGATACGAACCCCGGATTTGGCACCCCGGATGTCGTGACCTGGAATCCCACCGGCGGATCGCCCTCCACCGCGGCGAGGCTCTGGACCATCGCGAGCGGAGGGCTGATGGTGAGCGCCGCCTTCGCCGTCCGGCCGCCGCCGAACCCGCCGATGCCGGAAACCCGGATTCGCGTAAAAGACCTGGCCTTCGCTCCGGGCATCACCATCTTGAACCCGCTTTCGGTGACCGACATCGAAGCCAGACAGCAAGGCGCTGCCGCCACCGATGCGGTTCCAGGCGCCGTCGTATTCCTCACCCAGGCCGGATCCGGCGATTGGGCTCTCTCAGGGACCTTTCGGATGCGTGGACTAGGCTCAGTATTCACCTCCGGCGCCGTGCGAAGCGAACTGCAGTTTCTCTTCAGCGCCACGGCCTCTGACGCAGTGCCGGAGCCCACCACCGCGGCCCTGCTCGCCGCAGGCTTGGCATTGATTGCGTTTTCGAGATGGAGGAGTTAGAGAAAGCCGTATGTATCCATCGTCCCCGCACCTACCGCAACCTGAGAAGAACTGGGCCGAATCCTATCGGGTGGCTGACTATGTCCGTGCCTCGGCGCGGCGGTGGAAACTGGCCTTGCTAACAACTCTCGCCGGATTGGGCGCCACCTTCGCCTGGTGCTGGGTGTTTCCGGACACCTACGTCTCCTACTCGCAACTGCTTTTCCTGCCGCCGCAGGTCTCCGAGAAGTTCGTCGAATCCAACATCTCGCTTCAGGCAGACCAGCGCGTGTCGGCCTTGACGCAGATGATCGGCAGTCATGTCACGGCCGGCAAGATCATCCAGGAATTCGGACTCTATCCGCGCCTACGGCGTTGGTGGCCGGTCGCGGATCTGGTTCCGCAGTTTCGTTCCGACCTTGATATCCGTGTGATTGACATCAGCCGCACCGAAGGACGTCGCGGCGTGCCGACGGTCCAGATCTCGTTCCGCTACCAGGACGCGGTGATGGCGCAGCGCGTGGTCCAGCGGATTCTGGAGACGATCTACGAAGAGAATCAAAGGCTCCGCTCCAACCAGACTTTCCGGACCACGGACTTCCTCCAACGCCAGACCAAGGAAGTGTACGAGCAGCTCAAAGCGGCCGAACACAGACTGGAGGAGCTCAATCTGGCCGACCCGGCCCAGCGCTTCCAGGCCACCGCTCTTGCCACCGAGAAACTCCACGAAGTCCATCGGCGCCTCTATGCCACGCAGCTCGACCTGCGGCGTGCTTTGAACGAACGCGAGACCCGGCGCTTTCAACTGGAGAGCCTGGAAGCGCGGGCCAAGGACGCCGGGAGCGAAGCGATCTCCACCTCCGACAGCAGTTGGGCCGGCCACACGTGGCGCATCAAGCTGGCGGACGCCAGAGCCCGTGCCGAAGAAACCCGGCAGCGTTACCACGAGGGTTTCCCAGAGCGCGAAGCCGCTCAGCGCGAGGTGCTGCGCGCTGAGGCGGAACTGAAAAGGGTGGAGGCCAAGGATCGGGATCACAACGAGAACCAGTTGCGGCAACGGCTGGTAGATGAAGCCGAGCGCGCCCGCGCCGACGTGGACGGGCTGACGCGCAACATCGTCAGCATGCAGCGCGAGGAGAGTTCACTCCTTGAACAAGAGAAAACGGCGGCGGCCCACTCGCTGCCCAACGAACAGGCGCAGTTTCAGCACTTGGCTGTTTTGCGGGAACACGACCTGCTCAAGAAGCGCCACGAAGAATTGCTCAAGAAGCAGAAGGACTCCGAAGTGGCCACCGAGATGGAGCGGATTGGCCAGGGCGAGACCATCGACCTGATCGAACCGCCCGTGCTGCCTACCACCGCCAAACTGCCGGTCCGCTGGATGAAACTCCTCGCCGGAAGTCTGGTGGGCTTGGCGGCCGGCGTGTTTGTCCCGATCATCGTGCTGCTCCAGCGACCCCGCATTCAATCCTCCCACCGGCTCGAAGCTCTGCTCGGCATTCCTCTGTTGGCCGAATTGCCAATCACCCGCCTGGCAGCGCCGCCCTCGCCGCTCGGCCGCGGCCGCAAGATCCGCCTCGTCATTTCCACTCATTCCCTGCTGGCTTTGGCTTTGCTAGTGGCTATGACCGGCTGCGCCAAAGACTCGGCGCCGGACCTGGTGGCCCGCGGAGTCGCCGCGCGCCAACGTGGGAAAACGGCCGAAGCCGGAATCTTGTTCCGGCGCGCCATCCAAGCCGATAAACGCTATGGAGAGGCTTACCGGCAGATTGCCGAACTGGCGCTCGAACAGGACGATGTCGCCACGGCTCGGCCTGCTCTCATCCGCGCCGTCGAACTGATTCCTGCCGAGGCCGGGCTGCGCATCAAGCTCGCCGAGTTGACGTATCGTCTCTTCTTCGGCGATCCCGGACGACCCGATACGCTGCTGCGGGAAGTCGAAGCGCTGGCCG
>JAYTKJ010000179.1:0-2727 GCA_043730365.1 Acidobacteriota bacterium
ACGCTACCGAGACCGGCTTCCCCGGCTCCGACCTCAAGCTCGTCTACCAATTGGGGACATCCGGGTCATCTCAGATCCCCCGAGATCAGGAGTTCTGACGTTATTCATGGTCACGCAGACGCCGCCGAGGCGCGTCGGTTGGGCCTCACGCCCATGGGGCGCTGATAGACTGGTGGTCAATGGGTAGCCGTACAACCACGGATTTGCGTCTCGTCAGTGAAGTTGAGTTTCCGAGGCACCCCTGAAAAAGACTGAACGCCCGATGATTAATCAATGTTTCATAACAAAGCTCACGTTACGAAACTATAGATGTTTCCAGGAGCTGAGTCTGAGCCTCCACAACCGGCTCACCGTATTTGTCGCCCCGAATGGCGGTGGGAAAACCGCTGTCTTGGACGGACTGGCAGTGGCGTTGCGCCTCTTTGTAGACACCGTGGAGGGCCGCACGACTTCCAAGGGCTTCGATTCCAGGGACATTCGGCTGGTTCTCAATCCAGAGGGTAAAATGGAGCCCGTGACCCCGGTTGCGTTGGAAGCCGCGGGTAAGTTTCTTGGCCATGACGTTTCATGGGTCAGGGAACGCCAATCGGAAGCGGCATCTCGCACCACAACGGCGCGGGCGGGGGAATTGAAGGCCGTGGCTTTTGCGTTAGCACACCAAAATCAGGAGTGGGTTCTCTCGAAGAGTGCGAACGTCCCGCTCTTCCCCTTGATCTCCTACTACGGCACGGGACGTCTATGGAGTACGAGCAAGCTGACGGAAGGGAAGAAGATTCGAGAAACAGCTCCCAACGCCCGCCATCGAGGCTATACCGATTGCCTGTCATCCTCGTCTCATTTCAAGTATTTTATCGACTGGTATCGCCGGTTCTCCTATGAGGCGAGAAAAGTTGCCCCTGAGCAAGAGGACTCGCCCCATGAGCCGCGGCGAACTTTGACGGCGGTAGGCCAAGCCGTGGACATTGCTCTCACTCCCTCCGGCTGGCACGGGCTGGAGTGGGACTTTGCAGAGGACACCATCGTTGCCCACCACGATGAGTTCGGACGGCTCCCAGTTGACACGTTGAGCGATGGCATCCGCAACATGATTGGATTGGTGGCCGATATCGCCCACCGGACAGCGCGCTTGAATCCGCATTTGGGAGAAAGCGCGGCCATCGGCACCCCTGGCATCGTCCTTATCGACGAGGTGGACATGCATCTACACCCACAGTGGCAGCAGGTTGTCTTGCAGTCCCTAGAAAAGGCTTTCCCTCTCATTCAGTTCATCGTTACAACTCATAGCCCGCAGGTGCTAACTACAGTTCGCAAGGAGAACATTCGCATTTTGATGCGCGAGGAAGACGGTAGGTGGACTGCGGGGGAGCCGTCAACCAGCCCGCTCGCCCACGAGTCGGGAGACGCGCTGGCTCTTATCATGGGCACTCATCCTCGTCCCGACGCGCCGGCTATCCTTCCCGATCTTCGTGCCTATGAGCAACTGGCCAGGGCTGGCCAGGGCCACTCCGAAAAGGCTCGTGAGATTCAGGTGCGGCTCGAAGCGGCCGGTTTTGAATTCAGCGCTGCCGAGCGTGCCCTGTTCGATTTTCTGGCCCGCCGAGGCACGGAGGCCGATCGACGATGATCGAACTCCACCACCATTTAGCCGAACCAACGGAATTGAGAGAGTATCGCAATTTGCATGGTGGCGAGTCGTGGGGTGATCAGGCGTTTATACCCATCCGCACAGCGGTTCGGCGTCAACTGAACCTCGAACAAGAAGGTCTTTGTGTTTACTGCGAGAGTGCGCTCGACAAAGATAACGGCCACGTCGAGCATATCCAGGCGAAGGGGAAAGGCGGGAATCCTGCCCTGACTTTCGTGTATGAAAACCTGGCTCACAGTTGCAGTAGTTCTGACCATTGCGGCCACCACAAGCTAAAGCAAATATTGCCCGTGGAACCACGCCAGGGCTGCAACCGCTTCTTTGCCTTGTCGGCCCTGGACGGAAGACTGGCACCAGCCCTTGGGCTGAACGGCGGTGAAGGACAACAGGCGATCGAATCGATCAGGGTCCTCGGCCTGAACCACCCCAGCCTTGCTTGGCAGCGCAAAGGGCTCGCCGATGCGATTATCTTTCTTCGCGACAACGCCGAGAGAGAAGCGTTTTTAATAGGCCTTCCCTTCCGCTGGTCTCTACGAAGTCTTTAGTCCACTGCAACCACCGGCCCCGCCGTGCTGACAACGTTGCCCACGTGGATTGAGACCGGAAGCGCGCTGCCGCGGAGATGGTTGCCGGGCACGCGCAGGTTGAGCTGATAGAGGCCGGTGTAGCCGGGCACCAGCCCAGCCCAATCGACAATGATCTCGGCGCCGTTGATAGTAGGCGTGCCGAAGTAAACCTGCAGATCGGCGGCTTCGGCGAGTGGTGACGATGGCGCCGGAGTGGCTCCGCGCACGATGGGCGTGGTGGGCCCGAGGCCGGCGGCGTACATGACGATCGGCCGGTCCCGTTTGGCGGGGTTTTCCGGCGTCACCGGACGGCCGTCGGGATGGAAAATCAGCGCGCGTTTCTCGCCGTCGGCAAACACGGCTGGCGCCGTCTTGACGATGGTGACAGTGGCCTGCGTGGAGGCGATACGCCGGTCAACCGAGCGCACGACAATCGGGAAGCGCCCCACCGCCTGATCTTGCGGGATGTAGGCGTTGATCTGATCGGGCGAGGTGAGCAGGAGTGGCAAAGCCACG
>JAYTKJ010000180.1:0-1827 GCA_043730365.1 Acidobacteriota bacterium
GCTTCCTTACGGGCGCGGCTCAGCTACGAGAGTATGCCATGATTCGTAAGCCACTCGTGTAAGCGAACGGAGCTCTACGGAAATCCTGAAACTGCTCTAGATTGCCCACCGCCAACGGATATTTCGCCGACGCTTCGGCCGGGTCAGATGCTGCCCTGGCCTTCTACCCTATTACTCCCTGCCGAGCTTTCGATACGCGGAACCCGGCCGGTTCGTTGGGGGGCCCCATCCTGTCAGGGGGAGTGCCGCGCTCTTTTCCCTTGCTCAGCGCCACTTGCGGCATCCCGGCCAACGCGCAAGCTTACTCGGTCAATGCGACGGTGGTGCCCTCCGGGCCGCTGGGGTACCTCACGCTCTGGCCCTCGGGCCGCGCGCAGCCGCTGGTTTCCACCCTGAACTCGCCCACCGGTGGCATCGTCGCCAACGCCGCGATTGTGCCGGCCGGCGACAACGGAGCCATCAGCGCCTACGTCACCAACGCCTCCCACTTGCTGATCGATATCAATGGCTACTTCGCCCGGCCAAGTGCAGCGGGCGCTCAGCGCTTCTTCCCCGTCGCGCCGTGTCGCGTGCTCGACACTCGCAATGCGGGCGGAGATCTGGGCGGGCCGGTCCTGGCGGCGAACCAGACGCGAGCTTTCCCCTTGCCTGCTGGCGCCTGCGGTCTGCCCGCGTCCGCCGCCGCGTACTCATTGAACGCGACGGTGGTGCCCACGTCCAGTCTCGGTTATCTAACGACATGGCCGGCCGGCCAAGCCCAGCCGCTGGTTTCCACCCTCAATGCGATTGGCGATCCGATCGTCGCCAACGCCGCCATTGTCGTGGCTGGCACCTCGGGATCGGTCGCGACTTTTGTCACCAACGAAACGCATCTGGTGGTGGACACCAACGGCTACTTCGCGCCTTAGATGCTCCCTGAGGCCGAGTCCGCCGCCACTTTCGCTTGTAACCGCCGCATGCCGCGCAGCCAGCGATCATAATCACTCGCCTTGCGCTGGAAATATTCGCGCACGTCCGGATGCGGCAGAATCAAAAACTGCTCGGCTGCCATCCCCGCCACCGCCGCCTCGGCCACCTGCTCGGGATCGATCGCGCCCTCTTCGAGAAAACTCTTGCGCCCATCGCTCAGCCCTTGCGAAAGCATCCTGGTCCTCACCCCCTGCGGGCAGATCGCCGACACGCGAATGCCCCGGTCGCCATAGGTAATCGATAGCCATTCGGCAAAGCCGAGCGCCGCGTGCTTACTCACGCCGTAACTGGCCGAGCCAATCTGATTCAGCAACCCCGCGGCCGAAACGGTTTGCAATAGATACCCCTCACCGCGTGCCAGCATCCCCGGCAACACTGCACGCGCCGCGTGAATATGCGCCTTGACGTTGACGTTCCACACGCGGTCCCAATCGGCGTCGAGGGTGGTCGTCTCATCCCCCGGCACGAAAATCCCGGCATTGGAGCAGCACACGTCCACGCGCCCGAAGCGCTCTAGCGCCAAGGCCACCGCCGCGCAGACGTCCGCCTCCACCGCCACGTCCGCCCGCGCCGCCACGCCGCCGCATTCGCGCGCCACCTCTTCGGCGCCCGTGCCATCGATATCCACCACCACCAGCCCGGCGAGCCCTTCGCGCGCAAACCGCACCGAGAGCGCCCGGCCGATTCCGGTGGCGCCGCCCGTCACCATCACCACCCGTCCACGCAGTTCCATAGCATCAATCGTATAGTCAGTCGGCACCAGCATTTTCTCATCGAACGATGAGCCTAAAGGATTGCGATGGTGAGCGGAGCTCCTTTCTTTGGGTTTGAGTTCGAAATTGAATGGTATCGTCGCCG
>JAYTKJ010000181.1:0-22901 GCA_043730365.1 Acidobacteriota bacterium
GCTTCCTTACGGGCGCGGCTCAGCTACGAGAGTATGCCATGATTCGTAAGCCACTCGTGTAAGCGAACGGAGCTCTACGGAAATCCTGAAACTGCTCTAAGATGTCGAAACCCGCTTGCTCAGCCTCGCTCACGAGCTTCGATTACTGTGTGACCGGTCAGTCGTGAACAGGCCCGCGCGGGGCGTTGTTGTCGAGCAGAATAAGCACAGCTCAGAAACTGGGCTCTTTTTCGAGACTACGCGAGGCGAAGTCGAGGACTGCCTTGATTTCCTCAATGGTCATACCGTCCTGAAGGTTCTCGAAGACGACCTTGACGGGCGTTCGCGAATTGCGGAACGTCCAGGCGCCACTAACCTTGCCGGGTGACTCAACGGTTTGGAATGGCTGAGCGTAGCGGTAATCGGCCACCATACTGGAGTGGACCAATCATGCTTCTGATCGGCGCAGTCGATCCTTGTGTAGGCGGCGTAGTCCGGTTCGGGGGCGGCTAGTTAGAAGCTAGAATAGCTCGCTGCAGCCGATCGGCTGGCCGGGCGGAACCTCGGCAGCGGGCAGCGCGACGCTCCTGGGATCGCGCCGCCATCGTTCAAT
Organism: Acidobacteriota bacterium; assembly: GCA_043730365.1. Taxonomy (GTDB): domain Bacteria; phylum Acidobacteriota; class Terriglobia; order Bryobacterales; family Bryobacteraceae; genus VFZP01. Next base: position 593 of record JAYTKJ010000181.1, read on the forward strand.
CAACTCCTTTGCGAAACCCGCGCCGGCTTCGATCTTGCGGATGTGGGCGCTGGCAGTCTCGCGCGCCCTTGGTGAGGCAGATTCATTGCCGGCCAAAGTCATCAGCCGCTGAAGCGCCACGTAACCGGCTGCGCGGCGCACCTGGTGTGACATCCCCCCTTCTGCTGATCGGCCCGGCGGGAACCATACCGCGTTCAGCAGCTTCCCGATCACCTCGTCCAGCGAAGGCAGTGAAGCATCGCGAGCGTGATATTGCACCAGCCGCGAGACGCGTTCGGGATGGAGCAACAATCCAATCACGATGTTCGCTGCTGCTTCAGCCGGCGCGAGCGCGTCGAACGTCAATCCCGTGCGCGAGCGAAAGGTCTCCCGCGTACGGTCAAAGCCTGCGGGCCGCGGCGGGATCAAGCGCAGGATTCGCTCGGGCAGCACCAGTTCCTCTGGCTTGAGGGTATCGAGCAGAGCAGCCAAAGCGCGGCGCTGTTCAACCGCCGGCACGATCTCCGGCAACTTCTGCCCGTCACCGCGGAGGTTGTAGCGATAGTCGAGTCCGCCCACCACCTTGGCCACGGCCTCGGCCTGGTAGCGATGCATGAGGTAGGTGGGCACCAAGGTTTCTTCCATCGTCGCCAGCGGTGCGCCGACTCGAATGTTCTTCTCGCCGAACCGGTCCAGCGCGCGGCGCCGCACCTGCATGATGCGCTTCAACTCGTCCACGGCATTGACGCCGTTGTCCCACAGATGCGTTTGCGGATGCGCACTTCCCTCGGGCCGCGCGTCTTCGTCGGTTAGAAAATAGATCCCGCGTTTGTGCATCGCGTCGAGTATCGCCGTGAGCTCTTTGGGCGCGGCCTCCTTGTATCCGTACGCGATCGCTACTTTGTCCCAGTCACCGATGCCGTTGGCGTACGCATCCTTCAAATCCGGGGCGCCGTTCGCCGTTAGCGTCGCCAGCGGATGCGGATAGTCCATCACCGACGCCCGGCCCTGAGCACTCGAAACGTAGTTGTGCATCAGCCCCAAGGTGTGACCCACTTCGTGGGCGGCGAGTTGCCGCAGCCGTTGGAGCGCCATCTTCTCCATCTCCGGGTTGCGCGGTTTGCCTTCTTCATACGGAGCCAGCAAGCCCTCGGCAATGAGGAAGTCCTGCCGTACGCGGAGCGACCCCAGCGTGACCCGGCCTTGAATAATCTCACCTGTCCGCGGGTCAGTCACGGAGGCGCCATAGGACCAGCCGCGCGTGGACCGATGTACCCACTGGATCACGTTGTAGCGTATATCCATGGGGTCTGCGTCTTCCGGCATCATCTCCACGCGAAAGCCGCTGGGCCATCCCGCCGCGGCGAAGGCAGCGCTCCACCAACGAGCGCCATCGAGCAATGCCGAGCGAATTGGTTCCGGTGTACCGCGATCCAGATAGTAAATGATCGGTTGCTCGCGAGTAAGACGATGACGGGCCAAGTAACGCTTGACAATTGGTTCAGCAATCGGCGTCGCATAGTCCATGTATTCGATGCCATAGTAGCCGGCTCGCGGATCGAACGCCCGCATTTGATAACTTGAATCGGGCAACTGCACGAAGGAATGATGCTGGCGCACGGTGACGGAGTCCGCAGTGGGCGCGACTTCGCGAATCCACTGGCCGTTCACTTCTTCGCCGGCAAACGTCAGCGTCGCCTCCACCTCGGTGTTGTCCGGGAAGTTTCGTGTGCGCGGTAGATAGATTGCGCTTCGCGCCGGATCAAGCCGAAACTTGCCTTGGTTGCGGCGCTGCAATGTCCCCGCTACATCATGCGCGTCGCGCAGGAAAAACCCCGTAGCATCCACCAGGACGCGGCCGGCGTCGTCCTCAGCCGCTACTTCGCCGCCCCACAATACAGATTGCGCGAAAGCTTCTTCCACTGCGCGCCGCTCGTCGGCGTTGTCGGTGATGGCGCGAAAGCCGTAGTTCCGCTGGACCAACAGAACCTTGTTGCCGCTCCGCTCGAATCGGACTATCCGGCTCGGGCCCAGTTGGCCACGATCAAGGCCGATGTCGTTTGATCCGATGCCGGCGGGCAGTCCCACTACGTAGAGGAACTCCTGCTCGAACTTATCTATCTCGAGCCACAGCTTTCCGGTTTGCGCCTCCCAGTAAAGCGGAAAATAACCGGCGAGTTTCCGCATACCCGCTGTTTTGTAAGCAATCGAAGCAGGCGCGCCGCTCTGAGCCGGGAGAAAAGACGCCGCAGCCATCGCGAGAGTAGAGAACGCGAGGAACTTACTCATACCGATCAGGGTACCCTGTGTCAGGCGATAGCCGGCGGCTCGTTGCCCGCCTCTTGCGCGGCGCGCCTCACATCGACCCGCGACAGCAGCACCAGACCCGCCAGAAAGAACACAATCAGCGACACGATGGCGATGCGAAAGTTATGCGTCATCGACAGGGCCGCGCCAAAGAACAACGGCCCCAACCAACTGGTCCCTTTGTCACTGATTTCATAGACGCTGTAGTATTCAGCCTCCTGGCCCTTGGGGATCATGAAGGAGAAAAGTGACCGGCTCAGTGCCTGGCTGCCGCCCATCACCAAGGCCACAATCGCCGCAGCGACATAGAACTGCTTGACGGTGTAGACCCAAAAATACATGAGCGCCACGGCGAAGATCCAGATGGCGAGCGTGAGCATAATCGTGCGGCGGCTGCCCAGCCAGCCAGCTACCCAATTGAAGCCGATCGCTCCGCCGAAGGCCACGAACTGCACCATCAAGACGGCCTGCGTCAGATCCGCCGTCGACATCTTCAGCTCCTCCGAACCGAACTGCGAGGACATGGCGAACACGGTTTGGATCGCGTCGTTGTAGACCAGATACGCAACTAGAAACAGCAGCGTCTGCGGGTAGCGTTTTAGCTGGCTCAGCGTGTGTAGGAGTTGTTTGATGGCGGCAGCGACCGCTGACTGGCCTGCCTCCGGCGCCTTGGACGGAATCCGGTTGCGCAGCGTCACCATGGGAATGATCGAAAAGACCAGCCACCACACGCCGGCCGATGCCAAGCCCACGCGCACGGCCTGGAGGCCGGTCATTCCCAGCTTCTCCGCATTCGAATACATCCACAGATTGAGGAGCAGCAACAAGCCGCCGCCGAGATAGCCGATCGCCCAGCCGCGCGCCGACACCGAATCGCGCTGCTCGGGCGGCGCAATCTCGGGCAAGAACGAGTTGTAGACCGTGATGCAGCAGCCATAGGCGAGATTGGCCAGCAAATAGAGCAGCACGCCCATCATGAACGATGTGCCCTCCACCAGATACAGGGCGATCGTGGTGGACGCGCCAATCAGTGTCAGTGCGCCGAGTAACTCACGCTTGCGGTGCCCGTAGTCGGCATAGGCGCCCACGATGGGCAGCACAAACACCTGCAGGAAAACCGAGAGCGAGACCGAATAGGGCCAGACGGATTGCGCCGCCACGCGCAGACCGAAAAACGGCACGTTGCCATTGGCGTCCGCGGCCGCCTTGGCGATCTCGGTGAGATACGGGCCCAGTAACACGGCCACCACCGTGGTGTAGAAGGCTGAATTTGCCCAATCGTAGACGTACCAGCCGCGCTGTTCTTTTACGCTATAGTCCACGGCTAGCCCTCCGCCTCGGTATCGGGAAACTCTCGCGCGGCCAGCGCCTTCAGCGAGACATAGTCAATCTTGCCGCTGCCGAGCCGCGGGAGTTTGTCGATTTGCTGCACCTGCCGAGGCACAGCCACTTCCGCCATACCACCCTGGCGCGCCACCGCCAGAATCCGGTCTCTCCGCAACTCGCGATCCTCGGTATAGAGCAGGATCACTTCGCCCCGCTTGACGTTGGAAACCGACGTGGCGGCATGCGCCTTGCCGGGCGAAGCCAGATTCGCCATCTGCTCCACCACTTCAAGCGAAACCATTTCTCCGGCGACTTTGGCGAAGCGTTTCACGCGGCCAACGATCTTGAGATAGCCGTCCTCGTCTATCTCGACAATGTCGCCGGTCTCGTACCAGCCCGCGCCCTTCACCGAAGACACCGGCGGCTGCAGCTTGCCCGGCGCATCGTGCAGCAGATAGCCCAGCATGAGGTTCGGCCCGCGCACGTGTAACATGCCGCCACGCTCTATGCCGGGTACCGGCGAGACGTCATACTCGATCATCGGCATGATGCGCCCCACCGTGCCGGTGCGATTGAACACCGGCGTATTCACGGCGATTACCGGCGAGCACTCGGTGACCCCGTATCCTTCCATGATGCGGATGCCGAACTTGTGCATGTACTCATTCCGCACGCTCTCCGGGAGTTTCTCGGCGCCTGACAGCACATAGCGCATCGAGTAGAAATCATACTCATGCGCCATGCGCGCATACTTGGCCAGAAAGGTTCCCGTGCCGAAGAGCACCGTGCAGTCCTGGTCATACGCCATCTCCGGAATCATTCGATAGTGCAGCGGCGATGGATACAGAAACACGCGCGCGCCGGTGATCAGCGGCACCAGCGCCCCGACGGTGAGTCCGAAGGAGTGGAACAGCGGTAGCGCGGCGAGGAACTTGTCGCGATTGGAGAATTCATAGACCGCGCACACCTGCGCGATGTTGGCGAGAATGGCGCCGTGGCTTAACACTACGCCCTTCGGTTTGCCTTCCGAGCCCGACGTGAACAGGATTACCGCCGGATCGTTCGGCTTCACGTCCGCCGCCACACTGCGCGGGAAGCGCAGCGCCCATAGCATGAGCCACAACTTGTCGGTCAGCCCGAACCCCGTTCGCAGGTCTTCGAGCAAATGTACTTTTACATCCTTGAGCTGCCCCACCTTCTCGGTGAGTTTGGCTTTTTCCAGGAAGGCTTTGGAAGAAATGATCGTCTTGATCTGGGCCGTGTGGATGGCGCTCTGCATGCCATCCACGCCCGACGTATAGTTGATCATCGCCGGCACGCGTTTGCAGCCGAACATACCGAACAACAGCATCACTGTCGGCGAGGCGTTGGGCATCAGCACGCCCACCACGTCACCTTCCTTGGTGATTTTCGACACGATGCGCCCCAAGGCCAGCGCGCCCCGCAGCACATTGCCGAAGCTGTCAGGCGTGAAGCGGATGTCGCTGAGAATCTCGGCTTTGCGCCCGTACGTTTCCACCGATTGCAGGAACTTCTCGAAGAGATTGGTGAACCGCTGCGAGGCGAACTGGTTGCGCTCCAGGATCTGGCGAATCTGGTGGCTGGCCTTCCGGCGCCGCTCGCGCCCGGTGCGGCCCGCGGGTTCGGAAAGTTGCAGGGGCGGGAAAAACTGCACCCGCACCTTGGGCCGCAGGAATTTGGGAAACGGGGCCTTCAGACGGTTGAAGTAGGAGCGTGTGAGGCCGTCGACATTGACCGGCAGGAGCTGCGCGCCGGTCTTGGCCGCCAGGAACGCAAAGCCATCATAGGCCTTCATCAGGCTGCCCGTCGTGGTAATCCGGCCTTCGGGGAAAATGCAGACAGGCTTGCCGGAATTGATCAGTTCCACCACCTGTTTCATCGCCATCGGGTTGGCCGTATCTACCACCAGATGCGGGACAAACTTGAGCAGGATGCGGAAGTGCCATTGCGCGGCAATCTGGGTGTGGGTGATCCACCATATGTCGAACGGGCAATGTACGCCGATGAAGATGGGATCGAGAAAACTCTGGTGATTGCAGATGATCAGCAGCTTCTCGGGCGGCGTCTGTGGAATGGGGCCCGACACTTCATAGCGCGTCAGAATCCTCAGCAGGAGTTTGAAAAAGGAACGCATCAGGCGATCCGCAACCGAGTCATCGTTCTATACTCCACTTTGTTGGAGCAGCTTTGCAACCAGCGCCGTCCAGCCGGTCTGGTGGCTGGCTCCCACGCCTGCGCCGGTGTCCCCGTGGAAGTACTCATGGAAGAGGATGTGGTCCCGGAAATGCGGATCCTCCTGGATCTTGCGGTTCGTGCCGTAAATCGGACGCCGGCCCTTGGCGTCCAGCAGGAACAGGCGCGACAGACGCCGCGAGAGTTCGGCGGCCACTTCGCCTAGATTCATCATCTTCCCGGACCCCCGCGGGCACTCGATGTGGAACTGGTCCCCGAAGTAGTGATTGAAGCGCTGGAGCGACTCGATGATGAGAAAATTCACCGGAAACCAGACCGGCCCACGCCAGTTGGAATTGCCGCCGAACAGTCCCGTCGTTGAGTCGCCCGGATCGTAGGTGACGCGATGCTCGCTGCCGTCGACTTTCATGACGTACGGATGGTCGCGGTGGTAGCGCGAGAGCGAGCGGATACCGTGAGGTGACAGGAACTCGCTCTCATCGAGCATCTTCTCCAGCACGCGCCGCAGCCGGTCCGACTGACAAATGGCTAGCAGCCGGCGGTCCGATTGGCCTTCTCGTGTGATCGAGGCGATGTTGGCGCACAGATCCGGACGGTGCTGGATAAACCATTCCATCCGGTGCCGAAAGCCATGCAGCCGCAACAATTGGCTGGGTTCAATCGTGTCCACGGCAAACAGAGGAATCAAGCCCACCATGGAGCGCACGCGCATCGGGAACGATTCGCCGTTCGGGAATTGCAGCCGGTCATAGTAGAACCCGTCGTTCTCATCCCAAAGGCCTCGCCCGCCCAGCGAATTCATCGCCGACGAGATGTGCAGGAAATGTTCGAAGAACTTGCTGGCGATATCTTCGTATACCCTGTGCCGGCAGGCGAGTTCGAGCGCAATGGCCAGCATGTTCAGGCAGTACATCGCCATCCAACTGGTGCCGTCCGACTGCTCCAACGTTCCGCCGGTAGGCAGCGGGCGGCTCCGGTCAAACACTCCGATATTGTCCAGGCCCAGAAAGCCGCCTTCAAAGATGTTGTCGCCGGCGGAGTCCTTGCGGTTAACCCACCACGTAAAGTTCATCAGCAGCTTGTGGAACACGCTCTCGAGAAATTCGTGATCGGGCTTGCCCTGCAGCTTAGCGTCGATCTTGAAAATCCGCCAACAAGCCCACGCATGTACCGGCGGATTGACATCGTCAAAAGCCCATTCATACGCCGGAATTTGCCCGTTGGGATGCATGTACCACTCGCGCAGGAAGCGCCCCAGTTCGCGCTTGGCGGCGTTGGGATCCACCAGCGAAAGCGGAATCATGTGGAAGGATGTGTCCCACGCGGCAAACCACGGATACTCCCACTTGTCCGGCATCGTCAGTACGTCTTCGGCATGTACGTGACGCCAACTCGCGTTGCGGCCTGTCGAGCGGCCAGCGGGTGGCGCCGGTTGCCCAGGGTCTCCCTGCAGCCACTGCTGCACAACGTAGTGAAAGTACTGACGACTCCAGAGCAAGCCCGCCAGCGCCTGCCGCTCCACCAGCCGCGCATCTTCGGGCAGATCCGCCGGCATGAAGCCGTAGAACTCGTTGGCCTCGGCGATGCGCTGCTCAAACAACGCGTCGATGCCGATAGGGCCGCGGTCACGCGAAAGGCGCAGGTGGATGGTGTGACTAGCGCCGGGTTCGACCGTGATGGTATACCAGGCCGCCGCCTTGGTGCCGCGATCTGACGGGTTCACGGCATCAAGTTCGCCATTGACCACGCGCCGATGAAAGGCGTCCTTAACATAGTGGCCGTGCGCGCCGGGCATGCCAAACCGCTCAAAGTTGGTTTCGTTTTCGGTGAACAGCCAGTGCGGGGCGTCCTGCGCCCACAATGTGAACTCGCCCAGCCCTTCCTGGTTGAGCATGACGTGATTGGCATCGTCCAGCCAAAGCGATGGCTTGTCGCTGCCGCGGCCCCATGACCATACGTTGCGGAACCACAGAGTGGGGAGCACGTGCAGGGTCGCAGCTTCAGGCCCGCGATTGTGGCAGTTGATGCGCATCACCGTATCGTCTACGTCCGCCTTGGCGTACTCGACAAACACATCCCAGTAGCGGTTGTCGTCGAATATCCCGCTATCGATGAGCTCAAACTCGGGGTCGAGCTTGGAACGTTGCGCGCCCTCTCGCACCAAACGTTCGTACGGAAACTCTGCTTGCGGATACTTGTAGAGGGCCTTGGCGTAGGAGTAACTCGGCGTGGCGTCGAGATAGTAGTAGAGCTCCTTCACGTCTTCGCCGTGGTTGCCCTCTTGGCCGTTGAGGCCAAAGAGCCGCTCTTTCAGAATCGGATCGCGTCCGTTCCACAAGGCCAGTCCAAAACATAAGCGCTGGTGATTGTCGCACCAGCCCATCAGCCCGTCGTCGCCCCAACGATAGGCGCGAGACCGGGCCATGTCATGGGGAAAATAATCCCAGGCGGTCCCATCCGGCGAATAGTCTTCACGGACCGTCCCCCAGGCACGATCGGCAAGATAGGGCCCCCAGCGCGACCAGTGGCGGGCCTTGCGTCCAGACTCCTCAATGCGGTGTCGTTCGGCGCTCATTTGTTTGGTTAGTCTTCCCTATCGTCTCATGAGCGCGGCTTGGCCGGACAGCATGGTTTGAGATGCCCGGCTGTTTAAGCCACCATCGTTTCTCTGCGAACTGGCAGAGCTTCGCGTACTCTCTCGATCTCCGCTTCCATTTTTTCGATGGGGACGGGAGTCTCAAGAATAAGGGGAATGTTGTCAGGGATCAGGTGCGCGACTTGTTGAAAGGCCAGAATCGAAGTGTAGGAGAGGACATCGTGCTTGCTGCGCGTGTTCACTTCGCTGACGTGCACCTGCCGTAACCTGGAGCCAAAGTCTCTCAGGATCAGGTAAGCCTCGGTCATGGTCGGATCTCACTAGTGTCCGGTAAAGTACTTTGTCGGATCTGATAACACCCGAACTGTCAGTCGTTTGCGACGATTTAGGCCTTGCCGCGATTTGAACGACGACGGGCCAAATTGGCGGTATGAGCGGTGGCCTGACAATGGTTCATGAACCAAGGCCGCACTGTGTTTTCGCAATTGATCGCCTTCCTTCCGGATCGGGAGTTTCGTCGCTGCGTCGCCCGTTACGACGGCGACGCCGGCACGCGGGAGTTCTCCTGCTGGGACCAGTATCTAACTATGGCGTTCGCTCAACTTACTTATCGCGAGAGCCTGCGGGATATTGAAGCATGCCTCCGTGCGATGGGTCCAAAACTATACCACATGGGCTTCCAGGGCAACGTGGCGCGTTCAACGCTGGCCGACGCCAATGAGTCTCGCGACTGGCGCATCTTTGCCGACTTCGCGCAGATTTTGATTCGCATTGCACGCCCCCTTTACGCTACCGATCCCATGGGTGTGGATCTCGATCAGAGCCTGTACGCACTGGATTCCACCACCATCGATCTGTGCCTGTCGCTGTTTCCCTGGGCGAAGTTTCGAAGGCACAAAGCCGCCGTCAAAATGCATACTCTGCTCGACCTGCACGGCAATATCCCTACGTTTATCCGCATTACGGACGGCAAATTGCACGACGTCAACATCCTTGATGAGATCCTGCCGGAGCCTGCGGCGTTCTACGTCATGGATCGCGGCTACGTGGATTTCGAGCGCCTATACGCCTTCACGCTCAGCGCGGCCTTCTTCGTCGTGCGCACTAAATCCAACATTCTGCTCCAGCGCCGGTACTCGCATCCGGTGGACAAGACCACGGGCGTTCGATCCGATCACACCGTCATTCTGGCGGCCATCGACTCCGCAAAAGTGTACCCGGACCAGTTGCGGCGCGTAAGTTATCTCGACGTCAAAACGAAGAAGCGTTTCAAATTCCTCACCAACAACTTCACACTTCCGGCACTGACCATCGCTCTGATCTACAAGTCGCGGTGGCAGGTGGAATTGTTCTTCAAATGGATCAAGCAGCATCTGCGCCTCAAGGCCTTCTACGGCACCAGTGAGAACGCGGTGAAGACGCAAATCTGGACCGCCGTATCGGTTTACGTCCTGGTTGCCATCGTCCGCAAGCAGCTTGGTCTGGAGGTCAGCCTCTACCAAATTCTACAGATCTTGAGCGTTACTCTTTTCGAGAAAACGCCCATTTTAGAGGCACTCCGGCCCTCCAACTCCAAGAATCACTTGGTCGATACCGGCAAGCAACTGATTCTATTCGACTTCTAACCGGACACTAGTGGTCGGATCTACTTGACGGGCGTGGCCGATGTCGAAACATAGTGACGCGTCTGGGAGTTGATCGAAGATGCGCGCGAGCTCTTCGGCGGTGCCGCCGATCGGCTTACGTTTATCCATGTTCTCGACACAGAGCAACGATCCGAACTCGCGCCAGATGGCCATGTCAGTCAGCACGTCGGGATGCACGACGATTGGCCAGCCTCGGCGCATCTCGGCGAGGAGGTACTTCGCCGCTTGGGCTTCCCATTCCGGCTCGAACTGGCTCGGTGCGTGAAGGGAGACATAGGTGAACTGGGAGAGATCCAGAGTATCCAAAGACTCCAGCAAGGGAAGTAACTCGGGTTGACGAAGCGCCGATAGCTCGATTGCCGAACACTGTGGGGACGATTGAGTCATGGCGAGGCCGCGCCGGAAATCGGCGTATGCAAGGGCGCCGGTCGAGAAGCCTATGGGTCGCATTAAAATACTCCGTAGTTCTTGGTTAGCTCTTCGAGCCCGCTTTGGGGATCGAAGAAGATTGTCATGAGGCCGTCGCGGAAAGATCGTCCGCCAATAACGCGCAAAATTCTTCTGAAGGAATCGGATATTTCTAGTAACGCGCCGGTGAGCGGCCTCACGGCCCAAAATTCCGGCAGTAAGAGCAAGCGGCGCGTGGTGTTCCGATTCGTATCTTCGTCGCCACCGAGTTGGCGTATCAGGTCGTTACTGAAGACCACGATGCTGGTGTCCTCTGAATCGAGTCCGGCTAATGCGCTTTGGAGCTCTACCCGCTTGGCAAGAGCGAGTTGCCGGGCCTTTTTGAGGTGCGTCCAATCTGCGTGAAGTCGTTGTTCCAGTCGTTCTATGTTGGGGAGTGCTTCAGCCATTGGAGTAGAGGAGGTTCTATTACCGCGCATGGCTTTAATGAAAATCGTGCGACGCCAGAGCTACGCCGGACTCAACTGCTTGCACGCGGTGGGCGCGGATACTGACGGTGCCTTCCAGGTGTTGGAGGACTCCTTCGATAAGCACGATGGACGAGTTGACTACGGTGTCGCGCTGCTGTTCGAAGATGTCGGGCTCGATGATGATGTTGGCAACTCCGGTTTCGTCTTCGAGGCTCAGGAAGACGAAGCCTTTGGCCGTGCTGGGGCGCTGGCGGACGATGACGCAGCCGGCGACTTTTACCCAACGGTTATGGCGTTGAAACTGGAGGTCCGAGGCGCGGAGGACATCGAGTGGAAACTCGGCGCGGCGGTGCGCCATGAGATGGCGGCCGACGGTGAGGCCGGTACCGAGGAAATCGTGAAACAGGCGTTCGCCGTTGGACATGGGCGCCAGGGGCGAGGGCGTGGCCGGCTGATCGTATTCAAACAGCGGCCCGGCTGGGCGGGCGACGCGCTCCACTTCCCAGAGAGCGTGGCGGCGGTGGAGTCCAGCAGATTCATCGAGCGAGTTGAGCGCTCCGATGGCGGCCAAGCGGCGCATTTCGTCCTTACGGAGCTCGGGGACTCGGCGGACTAAATCGTCTATCGATGTGTACGGGCGGCGGGCTACGATGGATCGCCCGGATTGCTCGGAGACGCCGCGCGCGTAGAGGAGCCCGAGGCGTATGCAGGGGTGCGCGGGGTCTGGCAACACGGCGCAGGGCCAATCAGAAATCGCGACGTCAACGGGCAGGACTCGCACACCATGACGCTGCGCATCTTTGACGATGGTGGCTGGATGATAGAAGCCCATCGGTTGATTGTTCAGCAACGCGGCGGTGAAGATCGCCGGGAAGTGGCACTTCAAATACGCGCTGGCGTAGGCAATGAGCGCGAAACTGGCCGCGTGTGACTCGGGGAAGCCGTACAGCGCGAACGACGTGATGGACTTGACGATGGTGTCCTGCGTTTCACCCGTGATGCCGTTGGCCGTCATCCCCGCGCGCAGGCGGCCTTCGATATCGATCATCCGCTTCTCGCTGCGCTTGAAGCCCATGGCGCGCCGCAGCTCTTCGGCTTCGCCGCCGGTGAAGTTGGCCGCGATCATGGCGATGCGCAGCAGTTGCTCCTGGAACAAAGGCACTCCCAGCGTTCGGCGCAGCACGGGCTCAAGCGAAGGATGGAGGCACTCGGCGGGCTCTTTGCCTTGGCGGCGGCGGAGATACGGATGCACCATCTTGCCGACGATGGGGCCGGGGCGGATGAGCGCGACCTGTACCACCAGGTCATAGAAATTGCGGGGCTGGACACGCGGGAGCGACGACATCTGCGCGCGGCTCTCCACTTGGAACATACCGATGGTGTCGGCTTGCTGGAGCGCGCGGTACACCTGTGGGTCGTCGGCGGGGAGGCGTGAGAGATCGATCTCGGTCTTGTAGACATCGCGCCCGAGCGCGATGGAATCTTCGAGCACGGCCATCATGCCGAGGCCGAGTAAGTCAACTTTGATGATGCCGGTGTCGGCGCAATCCTCTTTATCCCATTGCACGATGACACGGCCGGGCATGGAGGCGGGCTCGAGCGGCACCACCGAATCGAGTTGGCCTTGGCAGATCACCATGCCGCCGGAGTGTTGGCCGAGGTGGCGAGGCAGATCAAGCGCGGCGCGGTATAGCTCGAAGAACTTGACGATCTTGGGGTCGTCGAACTTGATCCCTTCCAGGGACGGTGGCTCGGGCGGGTTGAGCGACGGGCTGTAGATTTCGCCGGCCACTTCGCGTGGATGATGGTGTGCCTTGACGCGCTTGATTGCTTCGCGGAAATGGGTCTCGGGCGTTTCCTCAGGGCCCTGGTAGCCCCAAAGCGGAATGAGGCTGGCGAGGCGCCCGCACAGCTCTGCGTCGATGCCGAGCACCTTGCCCATCTCGCGCGCGGCGGAGCGGCCCCGGTAGGTGATGACGTTGGCGGTCATGGCTGCGCCCAGCGCGCCGTACTTGGTATAGATGTGCTGGATGGCACGCTCGCGCTGATCGCCGGAGGGGAGGTCGAGATCGATATCTGGCCACTCGCCGCGCTCCTCAGAGAGGAAGCGTTCGAAGAGTAACTCCATGCCGACGGGGTCGACCGCGGTGATCCCGAGCGAGTAACATACGGCTGAGTTAGCGGCCGAGCCACGGCCCTGCACAAGTATCTTGGAATCGCGGCAAAAGTTGATGATGTCCCACACGATCAGAAAGTAACCGGCGAGCTCGAGCTTTTCGATGAGGGCGAGCTCTCGCTCGATCTGCTTGCGCGCGCGGTCGTAGTACGGGATGTAGCGCCGGCGCGCGCCCGCGTCGGTGGCCTCGCGCAGGATGCGGTTCATCGTGGCCTGGGTGGCGGACGCATCGGGGTAACGCGGGAACTGGTAGCCGAGATCGTCGAGCGTGAACTCGAGGCGCTCCGATAGCGCGCGGGTGTTGCGGATGGCTTCGGGATAGTCGAAGAAAATGCGCTCCATGGCGCGCGCGGATTTGAGGTGGCGCTCACTGTTGCGATCGAGCAGGCGGCCGGCTTCGGCGAGCGTGGTGTGGTGATGGAGGCAGGTGAGCGCGTCGGTGATCTGGCGCTGCGCGGGTGTGGCGTAGGCGACTCCGTTGGTGGCCAGCAGCGGGATGTTATGGCGGCATGCGAAAGCGACGGTGGCCTGGTTGCGCCATTCCTCGTGACGGTCGCAATGGCGCTGGAGTTCGGCGTAGGTGCGCGTGGGGCCGAAGATGTCGACGAGGCGGGGGTCGAGCGAGATGAGGCCTTCGCTGAGTTCGGCGATCTCGGCGCGCGTGGCGGCGGCGGGCGAGTTCTTGGGCACGCGGAGCTTCATGCGCGTGACAAGGCGGCAGAGATTCTGATATCCGGCGCGCGAGGCGGCGAGGAGCGGATAGCGGCGGCCGTCGGTGCAGGTGATCTCGGCGCCGATGTGGGCGCGGAGGCCGGCCTTGCGCGCGGCGAAGTGGAAGCGGGGGGCACCGTAGAGGCCGTCGCGATCGAGGAGGGCGACGGCCGGGAGGTTGAGGTTGGCCGCGGTGTCGACCAGGTCCTCGGGCGGGGAGCCTCCTTCAAGGAAGGAGAAGGCCGAGCGAGCGCGGAGCTCAATGTAGGGAGAATCGGCCACATTTTCGCCTTGTGTTCGCCTATTATGACAGGGATTGGGGCGGGTGTCAAATTTGAAAAAGTGCCGAATTGTGTCCAGTGGGGGCGAGTTGGACGGCAAGGGGCCATCGGGGTAATGGTAGCGGTGAGCGAGGAGATGGCGGCTGTGCGATTCTCGTTATGCCGTTGAGAGTGTGTGGGTTGTTTTATTTTCGAATCGTGTCACTACCGATTCCGGCTCGTCGGCTCGAAGGGCATTGACGAAATCGTCCGGCCAAGTCAGGATGACGCCGAGTTGCGCGCAGAGTTTTTTCCATTCCGGGTCTGATGGTTCGCGTTCGGGAACGAGGACCGGCACGATTTTGACGCCGCCGAGTCTCTTGGAAAGTTGATGGGCGTAGTGAAGTACTTGCCCCAGCCCTAATCGCATCTGCCATTCTTCGTTGGCGTCGGTCACTGATTTTATCTCGGCCAAGAAGACTTGCTTGCCGAGTTTCCAGGCAAGGTCGTAAACTGGCTTGCCGTCTGGTGGAAATAGGATAGCCCCAATCGAGCGCACGTGGGCCGCCAGCCTATTCTGTGTGACCCGATGGCCCCTCCACCCTCGTTCGATCACAGAAGGATCAGGGGTGAAGGCATCTGGCGGAGTAATCCGAACGTTCTCGTCCACATCGACGTAGGGTACGCCTATTTGGGCCAGAGCGGGGTGCGTGATTTCCGACGACTCGGCTTCCTCGAATGCTGTAGTCGAACTCTGCGGACTAATTTCTGTCTTCAGGAGCCGCACGAAGTCAATTGCGTCGTCAACCGTCCCAATTTTGCGTGACCCCCAGGGACGACCACCGTCAGTCAACTTCTTGAGTTGGCTAGCGATCTTGTGGCTAACTTCTGAAAGGGGAATTCTGACTCCCAGCGGGCGGCGGTTAAATTCGATCACTATGCAGACCTTGCCGCCATCCTTCGCAAAGGTGAAGTGCTGACCCTTTCTTCCCTTCCATTCTGGAAATAGCTTACTCAGTTCGATCACGAGCACGTCCAAGGCTAGGGCCGTCTTCGGGTGCTTGGACTGTAGCTTGACAATCTGATTGTGGAGCGTCTTAGGGACACTAACACTGTCACCAGACCGAATCAGACTCGTTGAATATCCCTCTTTTCTGCTGGCCGCTGGAGTTTGAGGATCGGACTTCGGAACCCAATTAATTCGTTGCATGCTACCTTCCAGAATGGACACTGTCCTGGTCGTTCAACGGCGCGGAGGGAAACGGCATTTCATCCCAGGTCCGGTCATCCAGTGCGCGGCCCGTCCGCTTCTTGAACACGCCGCCCCATTGTTTGAAAAAGAATGCCACGCCGGCATCCGAGCAACGATCCCGGATGTCTCGAACCCAACCGGCGTCCATCGGGCGCGCACCGGGGCCGGACTCTCCTCCCACGATCACCCAATCGATGCCGGTAAGGTTCAGGTTGGGTAACGGTCCTAGTAATGGCTCAAGCGAGAGGAACTTGACGTGCGCTCCGGTGGAGCGAAGATCGTCAATGCGTTGAAGGTAGCGTTCGCTTTCGACGCTCACACCCATCCAGATGCAAGGTAGCCAGTCAAGAACCCGGCTCAACAGAGCCAGGCGTTCCGAGCGTTTGGTCAGGATCTGATAGCGATGCCAAGGCGCGGCGTGCATGACCTCGAACACCTGTTGAATGTATTCGACCGGAACGTCTTCGTGAAAGAGGTCGCTCATCGAGTTGACGAAAATTTGCCGGGGCTTACGCCAAGACAGGGGATGTCCCAGCATCTGGGGCTGTAAGGTCAAGCGGAATCCGTTGGCGTAGTTACTCTGCCCCATGCCGAGGAGGCGTTTGGCCATCCTCTCGGCATAACAGTTCTTACAGCCGGGGCTGATCTTAGTGCAACCCGTCACCGGGTTCCAGGTTGCATCGGTCCATTCGATTCCTGAGTTCGTCGCCATTCAGGATCTCCCTAATTTTCGGTATTTATCGAAAATGTGGCTGACGATCTTATTCCCGGTTGCGTTGGGGGACGCAAAGTATAGGTAATAAATAGTGGAGCCGGTCCTGGTCTTCATTGGTACGGGGTCGGGAACGTATTTGAAGCCGGCGACCGTCTTCAGGCGCTCCCGGTAAGCCTGCGCCAGATCGTCGTTCGATCCTTTCTCGTCAGTGCCGAACAGGTGGTGTTGGTGATAGCCGGCCCTTCGCCAGGAGGTATCGCCCCAAAATCTGTTCATCCGTTCTACTTGACGTGGATCGGCGGAATCTGGATCACGTCGAACTGCATTCATGTTGGCGTCCATGATCATAAAGTTGAGAAAGATCTCGATCGACCGCATTTTCCCAGCGGCTTCGACTACGGTCCAGGCCAAGTCGATATTGTAGGGATCGAGTAAGCACAGCGCCCGTTGCCGCTTTTCGTAGGAGAACCGGGGGAAGACATCGCGTGGCAGGATGTCGTTGCAGTCGCCGGCGTAGGCATGGACATCTGGCCGGTCGTTGGCGAGCGCCTTCAGTTGAGCGGTGCGGTCTTCATCGGCGTCGATGAAGTGAAACTCTTTGAACGGAGGGACAATTTCCAGAGCGTTCAGCGGGCTGCCAGGTATAAACTCTGCCGTTCGTTTGGATAAGTGCACGCCTGGTCCAGCAAAGCCGTCGATATAGGCATGCCGAAAGCCCGGTTGGTTGGCTAGGATCTTTGAATATTCCGTGGCGTAGTCGCGAATGATCGAGAGTTTCAGCTCTGACCAGAAGCCGATCTCGTCGTATTGTTTCGCCATGTTACCAAACCCTATCACATTGCCGTCGGTGCAGGTGATCTCGGCGCCGATGTGGGCGCGGAGACCGGCCTTGCGCGCGGCGAAGTGGAAGCGGGGGGCGCCGTAGGGCCGTCGCGATCGAGAAGGGCGACGGCCGGGAGGTTGAGGTTGGCCACGTTTTCGCCTTGTGTTCGCCTATTGTGACAGGGATTGGGACGGGTGTCAAATTTGAAAAAAGTGTGTGTCGGGTGGCGGGAAGAATGGGGCCGGAACGGAAAGCTGCCATTGCTTAGATAGTGATGGGCGGCAAAAGGGGCGGCGTGTTGAAATGGGTAAGGTGTTGAAAGCTGAGCAGAAGAAATGCTTCGGTCGGTAACGTGCTAGGAGAATTTTTCTTCTTTCATTTCAAGCCATCCTAGCAGTGTGGCGAAGGGAACGAGAGGACGGCACTGCTATTCAATTCCAGCTTCCTCGGCCAAATACGATGGCAAGGAATATCCAGCCGCTGGAGCAACGTGGGATACCCGTCTCCGCTAAATAACAGATAGATGCCAAACCTTCACGCTTGAAAACAAGAAGAGTGGCGTAGTTGGTCCACAGCGAACAAGGCCGCTCTCAAAACTGGGGACCCCTATGCCAGCGGAAGTGGCAGAGTTTGCCCGCGCGGGTCCTCGTTTTGGCCCTGCCAGCCGGGTTGAGGGCGAGCATAAGGATAGAGCCCGGAGGCGACCAACAGCAGATAGATCACCGCCGCGGCGGCGACGCGAAAACGTAGTGGTAACCCAAAACGACGGTGCTCAGGGGTAGGGCCACGTTCACCGGAAGAAGTATCCGGAACTATCCGGAACAAAGTACGAAAAGGATAGAGGCAGTGCTGCAGGAAGACGGCCACCAGCACATGTAGGCTAGGGACGGCGATGAAGTAGCCGAATCCGACTAGTTGTCCGCCCACTTTCGCCACCTGATAGTCATGCATCATGCCGTTCGCCAAGGCCACGGTTCCTGGCAGGCTGTGCGTCAAATCCTGTTGTTCGGGATAGTACAGATGTGGCCCGTTCACGGGGAAAAAACAGTAGACCGCGATCCCAATGCCGTACAATCCAAATAATCGCTGGAGATAGTTCCTGAGGAGCGCCGGCTCGGAGTGCTGGGTCAGTAGAAAGGCCACGAGAATGACTTCAGGAATCAGGAAGGCATACGCGTTGTCGAACCCCCGCAGCAGGACTTGATTGCTGACCAGGGGAAAGAATGCGGTGAGATCGATACTGGATCCGAACCACCAGCCGTACAACTGCATATCAAAGGAACGGATGACCGGGTCCCAGCGGTACGGGAGCATGTAACGCATCAGCAAGTAGTTCAGGTTCCAGACCACCCGAAGCCAGTAACGAGAATCGTCAAGGCGAACCCCAACGCCTTGCCGTTTTGGAATCGGAACTTTGTCCCGGAACCGAACCACAACCCGATTGCCAGCAGTGGCCAGACAAACACGTAATGCCAACCCAGGAGAATGGCCGTCGAGATGGCCGGGCCAGCGGGCCAACTCAATGGCCCACCCTCCGCTTCTCAAACTGCTGCAGCCAGTTTGTGCAAGCCGCCAACGGTACGCCGGCCATACATATCAGCGCCAACAACCCCCCAAGGCAAGTTAGGCGTCAAACCACTGAAGCGAACAGCCAGGGACGTAACAAGAAACACTAAGCCAGCGAATGCGGCGATCGGACCGAGAGCGGGGCCGGACATCTAGGTAGTCACCTCGGATCAAAGTACGGTTCGGCAATCAGCACCCGTGCCGGGAAGCCGTTCTGCCACGTCCGGACGTCGTGCAGGATTCCGAGGCGCGCCGCTTGCAGGAGAGCGGGTATTTTACTTTCGATCTGTCTCCCCCAAACCGACGGTGCGAATCTGGTGCACTGGCTGTAGATCAGATTGAAACATGGCCGGTCCTGTCCGGTCAGCACCATCGCCAGACGGCCGCCGGGATGCAGAACGCGGCGACACTCCGCCAGGGCCTCAACCACACCGTCTGCCGGTACTAGCTCCAGGAGGAAGCAAACAAAGATATTGTGAAACGTTCCGTCGGCGAATGGTAGCGATCGGGCGTCGGAGGCCGCACAGGCGATCCTGGCGGCAGGAAATTCCTGAACCGTGGTTTTCAGCGTGCGAGCCGCCATCCGGGACGAAAAGTCCACCCCAGTTGTGAGGCCACTGGGATTCTGCGAGCAAAGCTCCCGGAATAGCTCCCCGGAACCGATTGCGACCTCGAGGATGCGACTGCCGTCGCGGATGCCGGCCAGCCGCAAGGCACAATCGTGTGCCGTAGTGTGAAATAGCAGCGCCGAAACGGGGTAAAGAGGCGCGATACGGTCATAGACCCACCGCACATCCCTAGGCCGAACTTCTGGGACTGGTACGGTGCTAGTCCCAGAAAAGTCCGAGGGCCGCCTTACTCTACAGCCAAGATCGACGGTTGCTGGGCGGGGAGCAGTGGGCAGCAGTGGGCAGTATCTCCTGGCTTGACGGGAAATAGCCCTATTTGATTGCTTTGGACCAATCACCCGGTAGTATTCCTGCGCTGCTTGGGTCAGACAAAGAGCTGACAATCGTAAATCGGCTGCCAGCGAGGTCAACATTAGGTGCGGGCGAGGGCGCTTTTCTGTCCCCAGAGTGGACGGCGGGCCGATGCTAGCCTGGAATTTCCCATGCGGCTGCTCGTTCTCTGCCTGATCCTGTCGCTCGCCACCGGCTGTCGGCCGCGTGTGCAGCAACGAAAACAGGAAGCCGGTGCCGCCCCGGCGGGCTTCTCGATGGAAGCAGCGGCGTCCGGCGTGCGCCTCGGTTCGGTCGCAGCGTTTACGTTCGACAGCCGGGGCCGGCCTGTGGTGGTTGTCAAGGACCGAAAGCTCGCCACCGTATTGCTCGACCAGAACCGGGACGGCGTTTTTGAAACCGAAAAAGTCCTCACTACGAAGGTGACCGGTGTCCGGGGCCTGTGGTTCGATGGCCGTACTCTTTACCTGATTGGCAATGGTCCGGAGGGACAGTACGGGTTCTTTCGGCTCGAAGACAAGAATGGCGACGACGAGATGGATGCCTTCGAGCAACTGAGCGCGTTCGAAGGGGGGGCCGAGCCAGGTCCGCACGACATCCGGCGCGGTCCCGATGGATTACCCACGCTGCTGTTGGGCAATGGAAGATGGCTGCGATGGAATGAGGATCGGCGCGACTTCACGGTGCTGGCAACGGGCTTCGGCAACCCGCGCACGCATTTCTACGAGCCCAGCGGCGAGGCAATCTTGTTTGACAGCGGCAATGAAGACGATGCCGACCTGCCAACTTACTTCGGTGTGCGCACCATTCATGCCGTGCCGGGCGGTGATTATGGCGTTGACCCCGCGCCACCGTTGGCCGCGATGGAGATGTACGGGCATCGCGTTTATCCCGTCGCGTATCGTGGCTCCTGGTTTGGGCTGGGCTCGCGGCGCGGAACAATTTCGACTGGCCGGTTGGTGGCGCGAGGTGCAACCTTTGAGCTGGCGAGCGCGGCGGACAAGTTTGCGCAACGCGACGCGCTTGAAATGACGGGCATCGAGACCGGCCCCGATGGCTTCGTCTACTTCGCCACTAGCGGCCCCGGCAATCGAGGCGGTCTCTACCGGATTCGCTACACGCCAGGCTGGCGGGAGCGTTGGGATCAATGGTGGGAGCGTACGCCGGAGGGGGTGTTGGCGGTGGTGCGGCAGCCGCAACCGCTGTCCAGTTGGGGTCACGCGGCGCTGTTGCGGCAGAAAGAACTCTTCGAATCGCGATGGGCCGACGGCCTGGAAGCTCTCGCGGTTGAGCGGAGCGCCGCCGCGCCGGATCGGGTGCAGGCGACGCTGATGTTGCAACGCTTCGGGCCCAGGCCCAAGGTGGATTTACTCAAGCGGCTGATTCACGAGGCCGAGCCCAGTGTCCGGGCTGCAGCGATTTATGTGGTGGGGCAGCAGGGGGCCGCGCAGGCTGCCAGAGTCTTGGCCGCCGCCGCGCTGGAAGATGACGACGCAGTGGTCAGACGCCGCGCCGCCGAAGCGATCGTCCGTATGGGGCTCTCGCCGGAGGACGCCGATTTTGCTGGGATTACGGGCTTCAGCGCCAGTCTCTACAAACTGCTGGGCGACCGGGACCAACACGTGCGGTACTCGGCACGCCTGGCCCTGGAGCGAACGCCGCGTGAGGAGTGGAAGCCCTGGGTGCTGGCTGAGCGGGACCGGACTGTCGCGCTGGAAGGGATGCTGGCGTTGATCCACACCACAGCCGGCGCAGGGCAGCAGGAGGAACGCGAGGCGGTGCTGACCAAGCTTATGCCGATGCTGGCGGACGCCAAGATCGATGCGGCTTCGCGGCTCCGCGCACTGCGCCTGTTCGCCCTGGCCGTTACCGGTGTCAAAGACGCGGCGCTTGGCAAGCAGGCGGCCGCCCTGCTGCTTCCGCAATTTCCGGCGGCGGGTGACGAGCCACTCAATCGCGAACTGGCGCGCGCGTTGGCAGGGTTTGGCGAACCGGCAGCGATCCAGAAGATTCTTGGGGCCATCGCGAAGGGCGATCGCAATAGGCCGCTGCAGATTCACTATGTAGATTGCCTGCGGTCAATCAAAGACGGTTGGACCGCAGCACAGAAGGAATCGTTGCTGGCCTGGTTTCAAGCAGCGGCGGAGTGGCGCGGGCGCGCGAGTCTGCCCGGTGCGCTGGCGACAATGTTCGATGGGGCTCTGCGCACGATCTACACCAAGCAGGAGAGCCGGCTGGCGCGCGCGCGAATTCCGAAGCTCACTTCGGTCAACGGTGCGGCGCCAGCCGGGCTGAGTCCGGAGGAGATTCTTGAGTTTCAACTGTCCGAGGCGGCGACGGCGGCGGTTATCAGTCCCGATCAGGGTAAGGAGATTTTTGCCAAGCGGTGCGCTTCCTGCCATCGTTTCGGCGAGGTGGGCGACCGGTTTGGACCAGAGCTGACTGGCCTGGAGACGCGCCTCGATAAGGCCGCGATCCTTGACGCAATCCTTTACCCGTCAAGGGAGGTGGAGGAGCGGTACAAGACGCAGGTGATCGAGACGGCCGACGGCCACGAAATCGATGCGATGGTGGTGCGCGAGGACGACAAAGTGGTGCTGCTCAAAACGACTGCCGAGCCGCATCCGATTTCAATTCTGAAGAGCCAAGTAAGGGCTCGCCGGGATTCGGATAAGTCCATCATGCCGGAAGGACTGCTGGATGGCTATGACCAGAACGGCATTGCCAGCCTGTTGGCGTTTCTGCAGGCGGCGGCGAAGTAGCCTTGGGCGTCACTTTCAGACACTGTCCACCGCGGGGCTGCCGCGGCTGGGCCTGAAATCTGGGTCCGCCGGCCGGAACCTTCATCGCTGTCATCAGGAGGCGCGTCGGACGCGATCAACGTCTAAACCGTATTTCTGA
>JAYTKJ010000182.1:0-4576 GCA_043730365.1 Acidobacteriota bacterium
CGGTTGGCGGCGAGTCAAGGCGATCCGTAGTGGGTCCTCTTCCGCTACTTGCGGCGGCGGCGATCCACCGGTCCTGAACTGTATGCGGATGCTACAAAGCAGGCCGATATTGTGGCCGGCGGCAAACTGGAGCGATCGCGTTCCCCTTGCTCCCGCCGCGAAAAATCGTTAGGTTTTATGGATGACGGCGGAGTTGCTAGACACAGCGTCAAAAGTACTTGCGCATCCTGTTACCGAGCCGCGCGCATCAGCAAGCCTTATAACCCTAAAAACGGCAGTTCATCCCCGTCAACCGCGGCCGGCCTCAATGTTTACGCCGCCCCGGGCTGTATTGCGCAATCACCCGTTGGGCGAAGTGCCGAGCAGTTGCGCGGCACAATGAAATTGCGCCTCCCGCGCTGCTCCGGCGTTCCCAACTGCCGGGTTTAGGATTCCAGATTAGACCCCAAGCCAAATTCTGCCAGTGTGGTCCGAAAATTCCGTCCGGGCTGGTAACGCTCGTAACTTGCGATCATCGGGCGGCCAGTCCAGTTCGGCGAGCTTCCGCGCGGTCGTCCATTGCCTGTAGACAGTGTCGTCGATTGCATCCGCTGGCTTCCCTCGCGGCGCCACGCTCAGAACGCGAGTTTTAATCCGAACTGAATGATTCTCGGATCTCTGGCGCTAGTGATCCGTCCCAGGGCCGAATTGCCCAGTTGCTTGCCCGGCGGATTCCAGTTCGCGTGATTCACCGCATTGAAAAACTCCGAGCGGAACTGCACTCTCACCTTCTCGTTGAAGAAGGCAAAGTTCTTACGCACCGCCAGGTCGATCCCGATAGTCCCCGGGCCCGTAATCACTGACCTTCCCGACGTGCCGTACCGTAGCGGGGTCTGCTGCGCCAGACAAGCGGTATTGAAGAATCGGTCGACGGTCTGTTCGCCCCGTTGCAGGTTGGGATTGCAGACCAGGTCCGGCCGTAAAGCCTGATTGGTTCCCATCTGAGCAATGTCTCCGGAGAACTGCGGCGTCATCGGGAGTCCGGATTGCAGTTGGATAATTGCATCCGTGGCCCACCCGGCAAACACCTGCCTGACGAAACCACGTGAGTTCTTGGCAAACGGCAGTTCGTAGACGGACGCAACCGTGAAGCGCTGGCGGTGATCCAGATCCGCCAGCCCCTTCTCCGCTCTCAGGTTCAGAATGTTCTGCGCTCCCGCCGCGGAAAGCCCCTGTCCTCCGCCGCGCCAGCCGGGATTATCGGACATGGCCTTGGCGAACGAGTACGTCGTCATAAATGTCAGCCCCTGGCTGAACCGCTTCTCGACCCGCAGCGTCGCCCCGTGGTAATTCGCAAAGCCCGTGGACTGCTCTTCGAAGACGTTCTGCAGCGCTATTATCACGCCCTTCTCGATTGTCACGGGCACCAGCCGCCGCATCTGATTGCGCGAGTCTCCGATGTCGCCGCGGATACTCGTGTTGTTACTCAGGTCGGGAACCACGGCTTGGGGACCCAGCGGCTCGGCCAAGTTAAGCACGATCTGGCGAATCAGCCGCGTCGACTTCGATCCCGCGTAGGCCGCTTCCACCACGATCTGTCCCGGAAGCTGGCGCTGGATCGAGAAGTTCCAGTTCTGGATGTACGCATTTTTGAAATCGGCGTTGAAGTTGTTCGGCCCCGGCTGGAACTCCGCCACCGACCCGGGACCGCCGCTTCCCAAGCCCGGCTTGCTGATTCGAAAGCCGATCAGGGCGTTCTTGGTTGGCGGGCCATTCAGCCCAAACGAGAGATTCTCCTGGTCTTCGATAACCTGTGGGTAGTTGATGAGCGTGTCGCCGTTTAACGAGATCGGGACGGTGTCATAAAAGATCCCGTAGCCGCCCCGGATCGCAGTCTTGGTGTCGCCGCGTGGCTGCCACGCGAAGCCGAACCGCGGCCCAATGTTCTTCTTGTCAGTCGGCGCAAGCGAGCGCGGCAGATCCACGCCCGCCAGCCCATACCGCGTTTGGTAAGGGCTGTTCGCCGGCAGATTGAGATAATTCGGGCCGCAAACGGTGTAGTTGGGGCACTGCGTACGGTATAGCCACGACGAAATCGCGTTGCGATTATCATACGGCGGTGTGTAGTACATGTAGCGGAAGCCAATGTTAAACGTCAGGTCGCGACGTACCTTATAGTCGTCCTGGAAAAACGCGCCCCATTCCCGCGCGGTGTAACCCAGTTTGAAGTCGCCTACGATGCGGGTCTTCTGTCTCGCCAAACCCTGCAGGAACGCCGCCGCCGTGTTCCCCGTGTTGGGAACCCCCTCGATGCCGGTCCAGCCCGCGTCGTCATAGTTGAAGCTGCCGCGCGTCCCACCGTCCCGTCCCAGCGGCCCGATCGAGTTGATCGTCACCAACCGCAACTCGCCGCCCGCTTTCATGAAGTGCTTCCCCTTGCTGAAGGAGAAGATCGCCATCGGCTGGTAGGTTTTATTTCGGTAGTTAAAGGGTCCCGAGCCGTTGCCCAAACCCGCGTAGCCGGCGATCGAAACCGCGGGCGATCCCTTGTTGCCGGACTGCCGGACGAACTCCATTCCGGGCATCGCGAAGATACCCAGCCAGTCCGTTCCCGCCACGCCGTCCTCCGAGCCGCTCGTCTCGTACCAGCCCTGGTGGCCGAATCGGATCTCGGCGATCACGCGAGGAGTCAGCACCTTCGTGTAATTGAAACTGACGTTGATGTTTCTCACGTTCGAAACCGCGCCGAATCCGGCGAAGGTATTCGGCGAATATTGAGCGGAGTCCTGGAAAGAAAAGCGACCGTACAGCGTGTCGTTCGGCGTGAACTGGTGATCGATGCGCGCCGTGACCTGATGAGTGTCGTCCTTGTTGGAGCGGCTATCGATGAAATTGTTGATGATGTCGCCAGTGGCTGTCGATTGTCCCGCGGCGTTCGGAAGAGGCATGAATGTCGTATTGGCAACCATCTTAGTCGCCACAGGGTCAAACTGGGACTTCGGGATTATATTGCCCGCGTACGGTTCACGCACCCAACGAAGCTGTCCGTTCGCGGCCGTAACCTGCCTCGAAGTTCGGGGGTCGAAAAGCTGCCCCCGCCGGAACGTGCGGCCCAGGGCGTCGGCGGTCGTGCTCGCGGTCTGCAGGTAACGGCTGAAATCGCCGTTGCGCTGGTCCGGCATCATCACCTGTGTCACCGTGGAGCCGCCGCGCCGCTGCGTGAACTCCTCCTCGTTGACGAAAAAGAAGGTGTTTTTCAGTAAAGGCACCGGACCGCCCAGGTTGCCGCCAAACTGATTCTGGTTGTACTGCGGCGCGCACGCCTTTCGCGAGGTTATATCGGAATCGCTCTTGTCACATGGGAACGCCCGCCGGTTGCGGTCGAAAAAGTTGCGCGCCTGCAGCGCGTTGTTCCGGTTGAATTCCCATAGGCCGCCGTGGAACTCGCGGGTTCCCGACTTCGTCACCACGTTCACTTGCGCACCCGCGCCCTTTCCGAACTCGGCCGAGTAGTTGCTGGTTTGAATCTTGAATTCCTGCAGCGAGTCGATACTAGGCTTAAACGTGATCTGGTTCCGCACCGGATCGGAGTTCGAGGTTCCGTCGATCTGGAACGAGTTCTGGTCGGCACGCAGCCCGTTGGCCGAAAAACCGTCTGGGCCGGCGTCGCCGCCTTCAGTGCCCGTGGTCACCCCTGGGACCAGCCGCGCAAGCTGGAGAAAATTGCGGCCGTTCAGTGGCAGCGCCTCGATCTTTTGCGAATCTACCACTGCGCCCAGCGCGGCGCTCTGGCTCTCGATCAGTGGAGCCTCGGCCGTTATTGCCACCGTTTCCGTTACCTGGCCCACTTCGAGAGCCACGTTCAGGCGGACATTCTGGTCGATCTGCAATGTGATGTTGTCGAGTTCCGCTCGCCGGAACCCCTTCAACTCCACACTCACGTTATAGGAACCTGGAGCCAACCCGGGCAGATTGTACTGGCCTTGCCCATTGGAAATTGTCTGGCGCCGGAAGTTGGTTCCCTTGTTCACCGCCCCTACTGTGGCGCCCACGATAACGGCACCCGATGCATCCGTCACAATCCCTGAAATCGTGGCCGTGCCGAGCTGCGCCGCGGCGGGGTTGCTAACTGTAGCCAGCCACAGAGTAACACTCAGGGCGGTGTAGAAAATTGGACGGATGCATCGGAGCATAGTAGGTTTCCTTAAGGACAGAATGAAGCACTCAGCGTGTCACAGCAGGGAAATAGAGTCAAGTCAAAATCGGGCTTTGTCAAAATCGGGCTTTTGTTATAAGTCCGCGGCGCACTTATCAGGTCAGGCAACGATCTCTTTGACGACCCGGCCTTCTACGTCCGTCAGCCGGAAGTCGCGGCCCGCGTCGCGCTAGGTCAGCTTTTCGTGATCCATGCCCATCAAGTGCAGAGCCGTGGCGTGAAGGTCGTGTACATGAACCGGATTCTCCGCCACCTTGAAGCCGAAATCATCGGTAGCGCCGTAGGCGGCGGCCACGGCTTGCCGCGGGGCGATTCGATTGGACCCGAAAGACCCGGAACCGCATTTCCACTTGGGCCGGACGGAGGCCAGACTCGGCAATC
>JAYTKJ010000183.1:0-4961 GCA_043730365.1 Acidobacteriota bacterium
GCTCCTTCAAGGGTAATACCATCAGGCAGGAAAAGAAAGCGCGCCGTTCGCAAAGTGGTCTAGAATCAAAAGAGCGGCAAAATGTCGGGGCGTAGCGCAGCCTGGTAGCGCACCTGCCTTGGGCGCAGGGGGTCGCGAGTTCGAATCCCGCCGCCCCGACCAATACCGTTGTTATTGCCGCCAGAGCACTGGGCACTACTCGAATGAAGTTTAGATGGCGCAGGGCTTCGCCTATCGCTCTCACGGTGGTGCTGGCGTTGCGTGCATTTGCGCAGAGCTCCAGCGTCCTCTTCGATCAGGCAGTGGCCCGATTGGACGCCGGTAAACCCGCCGAAGGCTTCGCACTCTTTTCCCAAATCGCCCGGCGAGAGCCAAATGAGTTGGGGACCCGCGCGTACCTGGTCAAAGCAGCGGTTGCCATGGACAATACTGCGGCGGCCCGCGCGAATCTCGAATTGCTCCGCCGGTTGGCTGCCTCCGACTCAGGGCTTCACGCTCAGCTGGCCGAATGGTGCGCGCCCGGCCGCAACGTGGAGCTAGGCGTTGATCAGGTGCGGTATGCGCTCAAACTTGAGCAGCTTGCGCCGCAAAAGGCCCGGTTGTAC
This sequence comes from Acidobacteriota bacterium, assembly GCA_043730365.1. Classification (GTDB taxonomy): domain Bacteria; phylum Acidobacteriota; class Terriglobia; order Bryobacterales; family Bryobacteraceae; genus VFZP01. The sequence continues at coordinate 606 of JAYTKJ010000183.1, forward strand.
TATCTGCGCGGTTCTCTGGCCGTGCGGCAGGGCGCCGAAGAGTTGGCCAAAGACGACCTCGGTCGGGCCATGGCACTGGACCCTGGCACCCCGCTCTACGTCGTCGCGCTCGCAACGTTGCAGGGCACCGCACGCCCGAAGCTGATCCGACCCGGCCCTCCTGCGCAATGGCCTCCAACGCTTCCCGCAAGCGACAGACCTGTTGGCGCTGTCTGCCCGGCGCGCACTCGATTCGGGCGACAACTCCGAGGCGCGGATCTTGGCCGCGCGGCTCATGACGGCGGCCCCAGACTCTGCTGTTTCCCACGTTGTTACAGGCCGCATTGAGCTCAGCGAACTCAACCTCGAGAGCGCTCGTGCCGCTTTTAAAAGAGCGCTGGCGCTAGAGAGCAAGGACGCCGGAGCACACCACTATCTCGGACTGGCACTCCGCAAGCTCGGTCAGGATGCGCAGGCTCTCCCGGAACTGCAGCAGGCTTCCCGGCTCAACCCGGTCCAGGCCGCGTACCACTTCGAGTACGGGCCGAGCTCTGCTTGAGAACTCCCGCTTCGTTGAGGCCCGGCGGGAGTTGGAGCAGACCCTGCGCGTAGCGCCAAAAACACGCGCCCGGGTTGTACCTGCTCTCGCGCATCGAACAGAAATCCGGGAATGTGGAAGCCGCCGGCAAGCTGCGCGCCCGCTATCGTGAACTGAATCCTGATTGACCGAGCTGGGCTACTGCTCTTCGACCTGCACTATTCGGTCGCCCGCCACGCTGCGGAGTTGCTGCAGCTTCCCGGACGGCCAACGTATCTCCACGAGGTCAGCCCGCGCACTCGCTCCCAGGCCAAAGTGGACGGGCCGGGCGCTCGAGCTGGCGTACCCGACACTCGTCGTCATGTGATTGAATCCTAGGGGAACCAGACGAAAAGCTATTTAGTATACCTTCCCAATACGCAGAAGTAACGCCGCCCTCGGAAGCCCAAAGGCGTGTGCTCGTCAGGACCGGGAATCAACGTTTTCTGGAAAAACTAGACGATCGCATGATCACACAACTAGATGCTCATTACCAAAAGAATCGATTGAAGTGAGTTTGCTGGCAAACTCTTGACTGCTGATCGAAGGCTCCCGGCTGATGGCGTGTTGCGAGAAGCCACGCCCATGTAGATCAATGACCCCGTGGTGTAGACTTTTTCGAGCGCGGTGTGCGCTACGCATATCGAACACTTGCTGCGATGACGCCGACATCTTTGTGGACGGCAATCCAGCCAGCGGGATGATGGTCGGGACGGTTTTCAGAATCCGTGACGACGAATCCTATTCAGACTTCCGCGCTCACCGGAAGTAGATCAACTCGCGATCATCCGATCGATTATTCCTCACGGGCCATCGCTTTGAACCGGCGATGGCCTTTTCTTTTCGTTTCAAGCGCGGTCCACACAATCATGGCCCCAAGGACCGGCGCACCGGTCCGGCCTTGATCCCACCCATTCTCCACGCGCTCGCCATTCGATCAGAACGACATAGCTCAAAGGCAGGAGCAATTGCCAGACAAAGACCGGCGGCCATGGCAAGAACGCCACCAGGGGCGCCAGCCACGTGAGATACCACGGATGGCAATTGGCGGAAACCAGCAGCATCGCCACTACCGTTCCCAACGCGGATTTTTCGAGTGGCCACCGGCGGGCAATCATCCAGGCAATGGCGGCGGCCAACAGTGCGAAGGCTGCGTACTTGGCCAAATGCTGATCGCCGGTGACTGCCAGCAGCACTCCATAGATGCTGTCATTGTTGCGCCAACCGCCGACGAAGCCGGACATGAATCGCGCATTGGTAGTCATCTGGCGCCACTCCGGCGTCCAGTAGGGCAGCGCGGTGAGAGCCACTACCGCCGGCGCAATCCACGCTTTGCGCCATCCGCGCGGAGTATGCCCGAGCAACACCGGCCATAGGGCCGCGGGCCACCACTTCACCGCGATAGCCAGGCCCAATGCAGCGTGAGCGATTGTTCCCGCCGACCCGCCGCCGCGCGTCAGCAGCAGCGCCACCATATAGAAAATCGCCAGCGCATCGTTATGGCCGTTCCACCAGAACTCGATCACCGGCAGTGGGGACCATCCGTAGACCAGCAAGCCCTCGATCGGCAGGGCGCGGCTCAGCACCACCAGCGTCATAGTCTCGAAGATCATCGCCGGCGTCTTCATCAGAAAAGCCTGCCGATCGGGATCATCGGCGAGGCGCTCCACCAGCGCGAACGTGGCCCATTCGGTGAGCGACGCTACCGGGCCATAGCCCGACCGCACACCCGGCGCCGGGATGCGCGCGTGGGTCGCGTCCTTCGGTGATATTTCATCCGGCGAAGTCAGGTAGGGATTGAATCCGCGCGTCTGCGCCAGCCCTTCCCAACGATAGCGATACACGTCATCTGAAAGTTCCGGCGCGGCCGGCGCCATCGTGGCACGGAACACCGCCGCATCGTGTTTCAAGGGCAAGTCTTGAGACGAGCGGCGAAGCCAGCAAAATCAGCCCTTTCAGCGTCTCAGAAGTTTGTCTCCAAAATGGCCTGCGAGCAAAGCTGGCACGACCATCCAGACTAAGTGCCCAGCACGGACAAGTCTCGAACTCCAATGGTCCGGATGTGAGGGCATTTCCAAGGCAGACCGGATCGCGGTGCCGTTTGGCGGGAATCGTATAGACTGAAGGCAGGAAGACTCATGAGCAAGGAATTCGTTGAACGACGGGATGATAGCTTCTACCTGATCGGAAGCCGAGTGCCCTTAGCCCACATCGTGCGAGAATTTCAGCGCGGGGAGTCCGCCGAGTCCATTCGGTCGCATTATCCGGTACTGAGCCTCGAGCAGGTTTATGGAGCGATCACCTTCTATCTTGGAAGTCGGGAAGAAGTGGAAGCGAACATTGCGGAACGCGAGCGCGAAGAGGATGCTTTCACCGCGGCCCATCCAACTCATCCCGAGGTCAAGATGAAGTTTGAGCGTATGCGGCAACAAACCGTCTCACGGCGAAGCTGACGGTGGTCCGCTTCTGGCGGATGCCAGTCTCCACGACGCGGTCGTCACCGGGTGTCTCCGCCGTGAGCCTGCCATCGATTTTCTTTCCGCGCATGAGGCCAAGCTGGAAGGAATTTCCGACCCCGAAGTGCTGGCCTTCGCCACGCATCAGGACCGGATTCTTGTCACTTCCGATCTCAAGACGATGCCGCGCCACTTCGGGAACTTCCTGGAAGCGAATGGTCAGTGCGCGGGCGTCTTTCTCGTCAAGCAGAGAACGCCCCTGGCCGATGTCATTGAGGCGCTCGTGCTCGTGTGGTCCGCTTCGGACGCCGACGAATGGAAGAATCGGGTCGTGGAGATTCCTCAGCCTTAATTAACGACGGGCCACCGCAGCTGGTGGATGGACTGGGCCACGGGAAGGCGATGGACAAGATCCGGAGAAAGTGAACCGTAGGCTCGCCTGACCTACTGAACTGCGTTAAGTTCAAGAGATTTATGGGCGGACACCAGCTCCATCACCTGCCGTGCAGTTTGATTCTCTCCAGCCTCAACCAACGCGGTCGAGTGACTGGCGAGTAGTTTGACCACCGCTTGCCGACTACGGCCCTGCAGTGCGGCATTCGTCAACGCATCCATAGCTCGGCCCACGTCGTTCGCTCCGAACAAGGGGCCGCGCGGACGATCATTGTGCCAATGTCGAAAAAGCGCCGTCAAGGTAGTGCCGTTCGTTCCATAGTACGTACGCACCCGTTGAGCGTCCGCATCGCGCCCCGCTCGAGAAGTCACAAAGCGCTCCAGAATTGCTCGATGTGCAGTTGAATCCCCGATGCCCGACTTGGCGAACGCAAGCGGCTCAACCGTCGCCACGCGCGACCAATCATCTTTTGAAACAACCTCTATGCAGAGATCATCCAGCTTCGCAGCGTGCGTGTGTTTGGGCTGCCAGCGGTCTATGTTTGAACTCAACATCGTTGCAAGTATCCCGGCCACAGACGGATGGGATTGCCAGGATTCGATAATGATCTCCGACGCGAGATCCATGACCCGAGATGGTTGCTCCGCCCGAGCCAGCAGTTCGCGGACAGACGACGTAACAGCGTAGGTGTACGGCTGAGGAAGAATCACCGCAAATAGCTGGTACTTCGAGTCAACATAGGGGAGGTTAATGAGAACAGTTGATTGATCAGATTGCTTCTCCTGTCCGATATATTCTCTATGCGACAGCGCCTCCCTCAAGGACTTCAGCCCCCGAAGAGTCTCAGCGGAATAAGGGATTCGGCCAAAAATAAATCGCCACACAACTAGCCGGCATGCTAGCCTTGGGCATGGAACTGAATATCACTCCAGAATTGAAAGCGGTGTGGG
>JAYTKJ010000184.1:0-2053 GCA_043730365.1 Acidobacteriota bacterium
CCGCCCGCGGCCGCAAGGGCCTGCTCGGTCGCGCGCTCCCAGGCCGCGCGGCCCTGCGGCAGCAGCTCGTCGAGCGAGCCTTCGCCCAGGTCGACCACCGTGTCGCCGGAGCGGAAGCCGAGGTGGGTGCCGCATCTTGGGCGAACGTGCCGAAGCCCTGGATCACAGGATCCCGAGCCCCTGAAGATCGGCGACCGGCTCGAAGAAAGAGCAGCTCCCGACAGAGGCGAGCTGCTCACGCCGGACGCGCCCGAGCTCCTCCGCTCCTGACTCACGGTCGCGCCAGCAGAGGCGCTCCGCCGTCAGCTCCACGTCCTCCTCGAGCGCGTCGGCGTCCTCGAACGCGCAAGCGGCGAGCACGTTCAGGAAGCCGTGCCGGCCCGGCGCTGCGAGCGGGTGATGCAGACCCGCGGTCGCCTTGAACGGCACCCCTGCGGCTCGGCACGTCTCCAGGAAGCGGCCAAGCGCCGCGGCCGAGGGCAGCTCCGCTCCGCCGCAACGCACCTTTGCCCGCAGCCCACGTTCGGCCAGTGCGGCAACGCGGCTCTCGAGGCCGTCTCCCAGCGAAAGCTCGACGTAGGCCTCGCCGGCGAGGTCTTCGAGCCCGGCGTCCCAGCGCGTCTCCAAGGCCTCCGCGCGTTGGTCTCCCGTGTACGGGCCGTCGAGCAGGACGGAGAGCGCGCGCTCCTCGCCTTCGAGCGCGGCCAGTTGCGACGCGGGCCAGACGAGCCTCGCGAGCAGCCACGCGTTGGCGTCGGCGCGGGCGCGGCGGTCCTCGTCGATCGTGCATCGTCGTGATCCCGTTTGGCAACGACACCGCGATGGCCGAGAAGTACATTACCAACCAGATCGACTACGGTGGCCCATTGCTGATCGGCACATATCTATCTGCGGCACAGAAGAACGCCAAACTAATCCCTTGGTTTAAAGAAGGCAAAGTGCGTGGCGCGCCCGATGGTTGTCTCTACGATCTCATCCTAAATAATACCAACCCACTCTTTGCAGACAAGAACGTGCGGTTGGCGTTGAACTATGCGACGGACCGCCAGAAGCTGGTGGATTTGGCGTATCTGGGTTCGACCCACCCGGTGGTGGTGCCGTTCTCCAGCTACATCTCGAACTGGGTCGCCGGCGATTTGAAGAAAACTGTGGACAGCTTCGATCGCGTCACCCCGAGCAATGACAAGGTTGATAAGTACATGACCGATGCCGGTTACGCAAAGGACGGCAGTGGCATGTGGGCGAAGGATGGCAAGACCGCCAAGTTCACCATCATCACACCCGATTGGCTGGCCCCCATTGGCCCGGTGCTGACCGAGCAATACACCCAAAACGGCTTCGATGTGACCGAGGCGCCGGACCGCACCAACACCTTTGGCACTGCATTGGCCGCCGGGGCATTCGACGCCATGGTGTTTGTGTTCTGCGGCAGCACCTTTGACCCATTCGACACTTTGCAGGGATTCCATAGCAAATTCAACCCGCCAGCCGGTGAGAAGGCGAGCAACGGCATGTATGGTTGGCGCTATAAGAATCCAGAGATGGACAAGGCCATCACCGTCATGGAAAACATGATCCCCAAACGCGACGATCCGAAGTATGTCGAGCAGGTGATCAATGCGACCAAGATTTATCTTGAGGACATGCCGACGATCGTTTTGGCCGAAGAGTTGCACGTGATTCCGGCGAATTACACCTACTGGAAGGGATTTCCGAATTCAGAAGATCCGTATGTTGCGCCCTTCCCGTGCTGGCGCGATATTTTCTTGATGACTCTGAAGTTACAGCCCGTTTAAAACTTACGCGAAGGGCATCGCTTTTGCATTGGATTCTAGGTTTTAGTCGGTTCCACGGTTTGTACATGCGTAACGAACCGGCTAAAGCCTAGAATCTAGGTACTCGCATAAGTCTGAATATTGTTTACATTGATTCGACAGCAATGCAATGTGGCGGAACTTGTCGAACAATTTCAGGAGGCTGTACAAGAATGCGAATGCAACAAATTCTGCAATCTAGCAAATCCGCGTCCCATTCTGGTGTTTTCGTAAGGAGC
>JAYTKJ010000185.1:0-9037 GCA_043730365.1 Acidobacteriota bacterium
CGAAGCCACGCTCCGCCTCCGCCAGGGCGATCTGCAGCCCGTGCAAGGCACCTTCAAGTTTCGCAACGACGAATGGGTGGAGCTCACCGAAGTCCCCGCGGGGCCAAGCGCGGCTCCGATTGCAGCCGCCGCAGCTCCGGCGCGCGTCGTCAACCCCAGCGCACCCGCGCCGCCGGAAGCATCGCAATCGGCCAGCCCCGCCGCGGTCGAACTCCGCGTGCTCGAAGCCCTGCACCGGATTGGCGCAGACCTGGGTGACCCGCTAGAAATCTCACGCTCGGCCACGCAAGTATTCGTCAAAGGCTTCGGCATTGATCCGCGCCGCCGCACGCAAATTGAACAAGCGCTGCGCGGCCTGCCCAGCGTCACCGTGGAATTCGCCAGCGAAAGCGCACCCGCCGGCGTCGCGCCTCCGTCCACCGGGCACCTGGCCGTCAAGTCCAGCGCCTCGCCCCTTGAGCCGCTCCTTGAGCAGCGTCTCGGCAACCGCGCCGCCATTGAGCAATTCACCAATGAACTTCTTGACCGGGACGAGCAAATCATGGCTCGCGCCCACGCCATCGAGCGGCTGGCCGCGCGTTTCCCGGATTCGGCCTCGCTCGCCGCACCCGACCTCTCCTCCTACAAGGCCCTCCAGCGCAACCACGCCCGGGCCCTGCTGCAACTGCAACGTGAATTCGCCCGCGCGCTTCAACCCGTCGTTTCAACCATGACGGCCGCGCCAAGCGGCAAACCAGCTACCCCGGCCTCCCTTCTTCAGGCCGCCCGGCAGTTGGAAGCTTCGCTCTCGTCGCTGCTTGGCGCGGCCTCTTTTTCCGGTGATGCCTCGGTCTTGCCGGTGCGGATCGGCGCCGAACTCGCTGCCTTCGAGCAGCTCACCCGCGCGTTCCTGGAGAGCATGGGACAATAGCAGGCATGCCGCGTTGGCTCGCGATTCTGCCTTGGCTGGTGGCGTCGGCTGCCTCCGCGCAGCAATTCGCCCGCCTCACCGGCGTAGTGACAGATCCAGCCGGCCGCCCCGTAGCCGATGCCGCCATCAGCGTCATCAGTGAAGAGACCGGGTTTCGCCGCCTCACCAACTCGTTCGATAACGGCGGGTATTCGGTTACCTCGCTGCAACCTGGGTTGTACAAAATCATCGTCCGCAAGCAGGGCTTCCCCACCATGGTACGGATGGGCCTGAAGCTGGACGTCGCCCAGTCCGCCCGCGTCGATTTCGAATTGCGGCTCGACAGCCTGCATGAAACCATCACTGTCGAGGGCCAACCCATCGCGTTGAATACGCAGGATGCCGCCGTCGGAACGCTGGTCGGCCGGGAGTGGATTGACCGGCTTCCCGTGAGCGGACGCGGCCTGCTCAACCTGCTTGAAATGGCCCCCGGCACCGTAGTCACGCCCGCGACGCGGGGCGAGGCTGGGCAGTTCACCGCCAACGGCCAGCGCCCCAACACGCACTACTTCAGCGTCGATGGGGTTAGCGTCAACACCGGCATTCTCGGCGGCGGTCAACCTGCTCTCGCGGCCGGTGGCGCGCTACCTTCCGTTAACGCCTTCGGAGGTTTGCACAGCCTGGTGAGCCTGGAAGCGCTGGACGAGTTCCGCGTGCAAACGTCCACCACCGTCGCCGAATTCGGCCGCCTGCCTGGCGCCCAGGTTTCGCTCGGCACGCGCTCAGGCTCCAATGATCTGCATGGCTCCGTTTTTTTCTACGGACGCCACGCCGCCTTCGATGCCAACGATTGGTTTGCCAACCGCTACGCGCTCGGCCCGGCGCCTACCCGTCTCCGCCATCTCGGCGGCTCGGCCGGCGGACCGCTGCGCCGCAACCAGACTTTCTTTTTTCTGGCTCACGAAGACTTAGGTCTCCGGCAGTCGGCTGTCTGGCGAAGCCCGGTGCCGGACCGCGCTGTCCTCGCGCGCGCCCCCGGCTGGGTCTATCCACTCCTCAACCTCTTCCCGGCAGGCAACGGTTTGGCCCTCAGCGCTAATAGTTCAGAGTGGATCGCCCGCAGCAGCCGGCCAGCTTCGATGACCAATACCAGCCTCCGGCTCGATCACGCCTTGACCAAGCGCCTCAGCCTCTTTGCCCGCTACGGCAGGTCCCCATCGCAAAGTGAGTTCGGCAGTTCGCAGATCAATGACTTCGCGGCCAGCTTCTCCACGTTCACGGCCGGATTGAACGCCCGCCTTTCGGCACGTGTGATGAACGATCTCCGCGCCAACTTCGTCCACGGCGCGGCCGGCTCCACGTGGACTCAGGAAAACTCAGGTTCGCTGCCCCCGTGTTACTTCGCCAGTGTGGTCACGGTGCTCTCGCGCGCGCCCCAGGAGTGCGACACCTTCTTCCGCCTCTCGGTCGGAGGGCTTGGCCAACTGGTCTCGGGCCAGGAAGCGAGGCATCGCCAACGCCAGTGGAACGTCACCGACACCGTCAGCGTCACCGGCGGATCGCATGCCTGGCGCTTTGGCTTCGACGTGCGGCGCGTCACACCGGAGCGACTCGATTCGGTGGTCAACTCCAGCGTCATGGTGAACAACATCGAGGATCTTCTCAACCAGCGCAACGTCTGGATCACCTCCACCCGCCTCGATCCTAACCGGCTTTCTCTCGGCGAAGTGTCCCTCTTCCTGCAAGACACCTGGCGCCTTCATTCGCGCGTCACTCTCACCTACGGGATGCGTTGGGAGTGGAGCGCGGCGCCCGTGCTGCAACGGCCAGCCCTGGGGCTGCAACTCCCCAGAACCAACCCGTTTGCGCCGCCCATCAAGGGCAACATCTGGACCTCGCGCTATAACAATTTCGCCCCTCGCGCCGCCTTGGCGTTGCAGCTCTCCCGCTCCCGCCTGACAGTGTTGCGAGTCGGCGGCGGGGTCTACTTTGACTCCAGCCTCGCCATCGCCACGGACTTACTCAACGAAAGCCCGCACTTATTCTGGCAGGTCGCCAGCCCGGTGCCAGAAGTTACCAACCCGACGCAATCGGTGATCAACTACGGCTTTGCCGACGGCTTGCGCCTGCCCAAAGTCTGGCAGTGGAATGTCGCGCTGGAGCAGCCCCTGGGCACCGGCAACATCGTTACTGCCACCTACGTTGGCTCACGAGGCTTGAACCTGCTGCGGCGGGAACTCGATGGCGTCGGCGGCGTCGCCGTGGTCACCAATCACGGAGCCTCGAACTATCACGCCCTCCAGCTCCAATGGCGCCGCCGCCTCGCCCGCTTCGCGCAGGTGTCGGCTTCCTATGCGTGGTCGCATTCCATCGATACGGCCTCTACCGATTCGTTGCTCCACTGGGTCAGTTCATCGTCCGATGCCGCGCGCGACCGGGCTTCTTCCGATTTCGATCTGCGCCAATCGCTCAACCTGGCCTTCGCCTTGTCGGGCGGCGAAAAGAAAGGACCGCTGCGGAACTGGTCCCTCAACGGAGTTTATCGTATGCGCGCCGGCTTCCCCATCGGATTGCTGCAATCTGAGACCTCCCTCGGCGTGGTATTCGCCAACGCCATGCGCCCCAACTATCTGGGCCTGCCGGTCTGGCTGGACGACCCATCCTCGCCCGGCGGCCGCCGTCTGAACGCCCTCGCCTTCGATCCCGCTCCACGCTCGCGCCAGGGCTCACTCGGCCGCAACGCCATCGACGGCTTCGGCATGAGCCAGCTTGATCTCTCGCTCCACCGCCAATTCAAACTCCGCCGCGCCGGCGCCGCCGAGTTCCGCCTCGACGGTTTCAACGTTTTCAACCGGGCCAATTTGAGTGACCCTGTGCGCTACCTCTCCAGCCCGCTTTTCGGCCAGCCCCCTTCCATGCTCAATACCATGCTCGGCACCGGTACCCCGTCCAGCGGCCTCACGCCGATGTTCCAAAGCGGCGGCGCGCGATCGTTCCAACTCTCCGTGCGCTGGCGATTCTAAGATTTCTGCGCGCTCCTTGTACACAGATATGGCCAGTACTGCTTCGCGGTTGCCTAACCGTTAGACAGGTTTTTTGTCCGATGGCCCGTCAACTTCCGGTTAACGTCGTAAAGCAGACGCAATCAGATCTAGGCATTTGATTCAGCCGGACCGCCCGTATTGGCGTGCCCAAATCGTTGCGCCGTTTCGCGATCATACAGACTGAGCAGATACACGCTGACGGCGGCCATCAACGCTACGCTGGCTCCGGCGGTGAGATCGGCCCGCGACCACACGCCTGCCAGCAGCCCGCCGGCCAGGTAGTAAGGCACGGCCCGCGGTTGCAGGGAGCGCCACACCGTGGAAAGCGGCGCGTCTTTGAGCAGGCACAGCATCGCGCTGACGATCAGAGTGTTGGTGACCAGCAGTACAACACCTGACACCGCCAACAGCAATACCGGGTCGCCTCCGGTCTGCGGCATCCCATGCGATACACCGAAAGCGAGGCCCCCGGAAATAGCCATGGTGGCGGCGTTGAAGCTGATCTGGAGGCTGGCTGGCCGGCGCTTGGCACGCCACAGGGACTGGACCAGGGCCGACGCCACGCCAATGGCCACCGTCTCGGACCAGCTTTGTTTGCTCGCCGCCACCAACAGGAAGACGAACCCCGGAGAAAGTGTGCCGTCGATTCCGGGAAGCTTTACCTTGAGGGTGGACGCCAGCAGGGCCAAACCCAGCACTACAAGGAACGCCGTAACGCTTTTCGGCTGCCACAGCGTGGCGGCGCTGGCGGCGATCAAGGCGCCGAGCGTGGTCACCATCCAGGCGTAGTTGAGCGCTTGTTTTGTCATGGGAGTTGACGTTCTGGTTGACCACATTACCTGGGTTGTTCAGTTCTCTCCGTTGATGGCGATGGAGGTCGCTTCCGGAGACGGCGTCGCGTCACCCCAAATCACGTTGTCACCCCAAATCACGTTGTTCCCGGATGAATTACCGGTACCCCAAACCACTCCGGTTCCCCAGATCACGTTCGTGGCTGAAATCACTCGAGTTCCCCAGATCACATTCGTCCCCCAAATCACGTTGGTGCCCCAGATCACGTTTTGACCAAACACCAGCGAAATCTTGTTGTCGGTCTGGCTCAGGGACACCTTGGGCGACAAGGCAATCGTCGTGGCGGCCATCGAAGTAGTGTCGTTCAACGCCGCCCATACGTCTAGATAGCCAGCGCCCACGGTGAAGACGTCATACCGGCTGGTATAGGTGGCGCCGGTCACCGCATCGACGACCGTGCTGGACGAAGGCAAACTCTTCGAGGCGGTCTTCATAAGCTTGGCCTTGACCTGATCGGGGGTCAGCATGGGATATTTTTGCAGAAGCAACGCTGCGGCCGCACTTACGGTGGGCGCAGCCATGCTGGTTCCGCTCAGACGGAAAAAGTTGCTATCGATTTTGTTGGATGGGTAGGCGGAGACCAGGTTGCAATTGTAGTAGAGGGTGGACACCACTTTGTTACCCGGAGCGACCAAATCGGGCTTGGAAACGTGATCGAGGAGCGTCGGGCCCTTGGAGCTGTAGCTAGCGACGGTGTCGTCGGCGCGGTTGGTGTTGCCATTGGTCTTCATCGCACCCACGGTGATCACGTACGGGTCGTTACCAGGAGCCGTGATCGAGGCATAGCCTTCCGTGTTTTGCGAGTTATTGCGGCCTTCGTTCCCTGCGGCAACGACGACCACAATGCCGGCTTTCCAGGCTTTCTCCACGGCTTGGCACAGGGGGTCGGTGGTGTAGCTTTGGGCCACCGGGCGCCCAACCGACAGGTTAAGGATGCGAATGTTGTAGGTCGTTTTCAAGCTAATGGCCTCGTTGATCGCCGCGATGATCCAGCTATCCCGGCCCACACCCTGGTCGTTGAGAACCTTGAAGTTCAGGATCTTGACGCCGGGCGCCAAACCCTTGTAAGACGCGTTGGAACTGGCAAGGATACCAGCGACGTGCGTGCCATGTCCGTACCAGTCTCCGGTGCTCGTCGAGTCAGTAAAGTTCTTGCTGTAAACCAGGGCGGCTCCGATGTTGGCCGGCGAGTAAATTCCGCTGTCGAGCACGGCGACGCCCACGCCTGCGCCCGTGTAGCCATAAGATTGCGCGATCGTGGCGCCAGTCGTCGCGGCCACCGTGTCCAAGGTTGGCCGCACCTGGCGGTCCGGCGAGACGGCGACGACATCGGGGTCATTCTCCAGGTCAGCCAGATCTTTGGCACGCATGGAATAGTGGGCCGCCTTGATCAGCGTCAGGTCGCGATTATGTTTTCCTCCCTTGTCGCTGATCTTCTTGTGCTGGCCCGGGCCCGGCGCGTCCCGATATTGAATGATGACGTCAATCGTCGAGTTCGGGTCTGCCTTCCCGAGATCCTTGGCGAGTTTGCCGCCGGCCGTGGCGTTTATTGCGAGAGCGAAGATCGCTGTCAGACAGGTAAGTGTTTTCGGCATGCTTGACTTCGATGCACGCGTCTGGCCGCCGCAAAAGCCCGGGTAAACCCTTTAAAATCAAGGCCATGAGTAGTCATTAGGTTAGTGGGCTAATAGACAGTTTGGCTCGTGATCACGACAGACTGTCTGGTTTTCTGCCATGAACTTGCTGGCGCATCGGACGGGGCGTTCGAGCCAAGTCAGTGCCGTTCAATCTGCCGAATAGACGACGCAGGGTAGCAGCCAAGTCGCCCACCTCCCCGCATCGTCGGCCACTCGGAAGTTGGCCAAGATTCGCACAGAATTCCTGTGTAGTTGCGCCGGGAACCGCAAACTGGAACTCGGCGGGCTGTCGTAATAGCTGCCCGCCGCCTGAACGCCCTCGCCTTCGATCCCGCTCGCGCCAGGGCTCACTCGGCCGCAACGCCATCGACGGCTTCGGCATGAGCCAACTTGACCTGTCGCTGCACCGCCAATTCAAACTCCGCCGCACCGGGGACGCCGAGTTCCGCCTCGACGGTTTCAACGGCTTCAACCGGGCCAATTTGAGTGACCCTGTGCGCTACCTGTCCAGCCCGCTTCCATGCTCAACACCATGCTCGGCACCGGCACCCCGTCCAGCGGCCTCACGCCCATGTTCAAAGCGGCGGCGCGCGATCGTTCCAACTCTCCGTGCGCTGGCGGTTTTCTAAGATCTCTCCACCCATCACTCCCGGTATGCAGATAGGGCCCGTACTACTTTGCCGACGCCTGCGCCGTTTGGGACGAAGCCGCTCGCGCGTGCCGATAGCGTAGCGCTCGTCGTTACAGAGGTCTCCAGCGTCGATGACTCTAGCCAAGCACTTCAACAAGCCACCCGATCGGTGTAGTTCCAGCAACGCCAACCCAGCCTCTGTCGGGAATCGAAATGCCATAGCTGACGCGTCCGCCGCCCAACGCGAGCGGCTTCCTCCAAACGTCGCTATGGACGCGCTTGCCGAAAAACTCGACACCAAATTACGCACTTGGAAGCCGGAAACCGCAGCCGAAGTACGCGAACGCGTTGCCGAGGCGATCGAGTTGGCGGACTCGGACGTGCTGGATATTCTCGATGAACCTCCAACCCCAACCCCGGTGAGGTGTGGCTGGCCGATCTCGGCCTTGCCGCGAAGAGGCGGCTGGTTGGGATCGTTTCGCGGTGTGATCCACGACTCAGAACCGCCAGAGTGCTTACGAGGTGCTACTTCCGCGGCTGCCTTTCCTCAATCACATCAAGAGTCTGTCGCGAGTGTCCAGGTTCCTGGAACGGAGGCTCGGGCAGCTTTCCGATGCTTCCATGGCTGACCTGAAGCGAGCCATGGCGTTTGCGCTCGATATTGGTCAGAGCGAGAGCGTGCCGTCGTGAGCTTGCCTTCAGGCCCGCGCGGTACGCTTTGGCCAACGCCCGAACCTTCGCGAGCGGATCGTCTGGAAAAGTAAGCGTCACGTGCACCGGCGTCACTGGCTCCAGCCATTCGAGTGCCTCGGCATAGCGGCCCAGTTCATCGAGAGCGCCAGCGCCATAAGCGCCGAACTCGTCGATGAACATCATCCGCACCTGCCACTGGATCCTTAAACTCCGCGCGTCCTTATACCGACAGGGTCAAACGCACAGGGCGCCAGAAAAGTCCCACTAACACCCCACAAATACACGAAGGGCCGGGCGCCTGGAACAGCGACCGGCCCTTGCTTTGTCTACCCCAGCAGATCGGCTAGAAGGCGTACTTCAAGCCGAACTGAATGCTGCGTGGCGCGTTGATCTGGCCGCCGATCGAGCCAAAGGTGGCCGGAGCGGTGATGTCCTGTCCCGGATTACCCCAGCTCACATAGTTGAGAAGGTTAAACATTTCCGCGCGGAACTCAAGGCGTTGACGTTCGGTAATGTTGAAACGCTTGCCGATCGAAGTGTCGAGGTTGAAGAAGCCCGGAGCGCGCTCGGTGCCCACGCCGGCGCTGCCGAACTCACCCAGCGCCGGTATGCCGTAGGCGCAAGATCCATTGTTCACGCCGGCTATGCAGAAGGAACTGGCGGTGACATCGCCGAACCAGCGGTCCACGGTGCGCGTGGACGGCGCCGCATAGTCGCTATAGCGATTTGCCCGGGCGTTGCCGCGGGGGCTGCGACCGGAGTTGGTATTCTGCGTTCCAGCCCTGATGGTGACGGGGAAGCCGCCGCGCTTGGCCAGATTGTAGTTGATGTTCCAGCCGCCGAAGATGAGATCCATGGTCTTGTTGGTTCCGGCGCCGAACTTCTGCCCCTTGCCGAACGGAATGTTGAAGACGCCGGCCGTCGTGAAGTTGTGGCGAACGTCGAAGCAGGCCGGGCCGTAGTTGCCACGGCGGTTGTAGGCATCCTGCCAGTAGGCGCCTTCCGCGCTGACGCCACCGCAGCCGTAGTAACCCAGGCCGTCGGTATTGGTCTTGGAGAACGTGTATTGGAACAACATCTCAAAGCCCGCCGTCATGCGGCGGCGTCCGCTCACCTGCAGAGCGTTGTACCAACTGGTGCCGCTCGATTCGGTCAGCGCGATATTGCCGACATTCGGTAACACGCTCGCCAGCGGGCGGCGGTCATTGATTGGAGCCCATGTAGCGTAGGGGCCGGTCCCGGGAAGCGGGTTGTTGCCTTCGTGCGGGATCACCAAATGCGTACCGCGCTG
>JAYTKJ010000186.1:0-6265 GCA_043730365.1 Acidobacteriota bacterium
CGGAGGAGATCTCCTTCGGCACGCTGGTCAACACCGGTGTGCGCTTTGCCACCACCCGCGTCACCGAGGGCTCTCCCGGGGCGTTCGAAGCGCGGCCCAATCCGGTGACGCAGGGCACCCGTATCCTGATCCGGTACGCCGGGTTCCCTTCCCAGGCCCGGTTGTTCTTGCCGGACTTCATTGCCGGCTCTACCGCCAGCGACCCCACCTCGGCAGGCGACTTTGGTACGCCCGCATCGGCCGGGAGCTATACCGGAAACGGGGCGGGCGGCATGCTATTGTTGGGGCGCGTCCCAGGAGCCGACGCCAATGGCGCGGGCGATTTGGCGCGGCAGCCGCCCGGCGTCTATCTCAATTCGGTGAGCGAGGTGCTGCTCCGCAATGGCGAGGGCTCAGTCACCTATGAGGTGATTGACTCCAACGCGCAGGCCTTCGAGAGCGCCCAAATTCCCACCTTCGTAGCGCTGCCGCGCAACAGCGGCCAGGATGGCACGGTCGCCACCGCGCAGATCACCTTCGGGCCTTTGTCGACCGTCGCCGAGGCCAGCTCCAACGCGCCGATACCCCGCTTCCGCGACGTTGTGCCGCTGGCCGATTGCACGTTGCTGCGCGATTGCACGGCCGGCTATTTCCCGCGCCTCGTGGTTGAGTCGCCGTCGCTGGAATTCGACACCTCGGCCTCGCCGGGTTTTTACCAGAAGCTTCTGCGGGTGGTGAATGACAATCAGGGCCTGATGAATTGGACCGCCGCCATTCAGTACAAGAGCGGCTCGGGATGGCTTAAGGTGTCCCCGGAGGCCGGCGTCAGCAACTCCTACCTCTATCTGACAGCGTTTCCGGAGAAGCTGGCCCCAGGCTCGTATGAAGCCATACTGACTGTGGACGCCGGTCTGGCCGGCACGCGCACACTGCCGGTGCGGATCACGATCACGGGCCAAACACCACCTCCGGCCGGCACGTCGCCGCAGATCCGCCTGGTGTCGAGCTATCTGAGCGAGCAAGCCACGACGCTGGTGCCGGGATCGCTCGCCTCCATTCGCGGAACCCGGCTGGTGGGCCAGGACGTCAAGGTGAGCTTCGACGGCTTCCCGGCTCAGGTGGTGGCGGCGGGCGCTTCCGGCGGTGAGCAAAAGCTTGATGTCGTGGTGCCGCTCTCGCTGGGCATTCAGACTCGCGCCGTGATGCAAGTTATGGTCAACGGCATCGCCAGTCTCAGCCAGCCGGTGAACCTGACTTCAACCGCGCCGGCGATCTTCCCGAATGCGCTGCTCAATCAGGATGGCGCCGCCAACTCGGCCGCCAATCCGGAAGCGCCGGGCCGGCTGTTCATCATCTTTGCCACCGGGCTCCCTGCCGAAGGGCTAGGTTTCATCTCGGCCAAGATTCACGATCGCGAAATCACTCAGCCGCAATATGCCGGTCCCGCGCCCGGACTACCCGGTGTCCAGCAGGTGAACTTCTTCATCCCTGACGATCTGCCTTCGATGCAGAGCGAAGTGCTGGTCTGCGGCACGCCGTCCAATTCGACCAATACCCGGGTCTGCTCGAAGCCCTACACTATCCAATTGCGGCGAACCGGCGAGTGAAGGTCTTCGTCTACTACATCGGCAAAGCGCGCGATGAGCACACCAACGACATCGCCGCTGAGTTCTTAAAGCGCACCTCGCGCTACACCAAGGCCGAGATGCGCGAGATCGATCCGGAGCGGACCGACTTTTGGCAGCGCCATGCCGCCAGCCGCAAGGTGCTGCTCGATCCGGCCGGGCGGGCGATGCCATCGGCCGGTTTCGTCGAGCTCATCCGTACGCTCGAAAGCGAAGGCCGCGATGCGGCGTTCGTAGTCGGCGGCCACGAGGGCTTTGACGATGATTGGAGGCGCCGCGCAGACCTCCTGTTATCGCTCTCTGCCATGACTTTTCCTCATGAATTAGCCCGAGCCATGCTCTGCGAACAGATCTATCGCGCCTTTGCGACGTTGCGGGGTCACCCATACCCGCGCTAACGTGGTTTGAGCGCACTATTTGAATGGCCTGGTTTACCCGTAAAGAGCCGAGTCTCACTCCCGAACCCGACGACAGCGAACGAAAAGTCAAAACCGAAGGGCTTTGGCTGAAGTGCGAGGGCTGCAGCCAAGTGATCTGGCGCAAAGGTCTTGAAGAGAATCAATGGCTGTGCGAAAAGTGCGGCTTTCATTTCAAGATCGACGCCGTGACCCGGTTGGCTTTTTTGTTTGACGACGGCTTCATGGAAGAGCATGACCATTCGCTGGTCTCAACCGACCCACTCAATTTCACCGATTCCAAGCCGTACAAGCAGCGCTTGGCCGAAAATCTCAAGTCCACCGGACAGCTTGACGCGGTAGTGTGCGCCAGCGGAAGGCTCCACGGCCGGCCTCTTGAGATCTGCGCGATGGAGCTGAAATTTGTGGGCGGCAGCATGGGTTCGGTGGTGGGCGAAAAGATCACCCGCGCCATCGAGCGGGCCATGGCCAAGCGTTCACCCATCGTCATCGTGTCGGCCTCGGGCGGCGCGCGCATGCAGGAAGGCGCCATCAGTCTGATGCAGATGGCCAAGATCTCCTCAGCCCTGATGCGGCTCGATGAGGCCGGCCTTCCCTACATCAGTATTCTGACCGACCCCACCACCGGAGGCGTCACGGCCAGCTACGCCATGCTGGGCGATCTCAACATCGCTGAACCCGGCGCGCTCATCGGTTTCGCGGGCCCCCGCGTCATTGAGCAGACCATCCGGCAGAAGTTGCCGGCCGGCTTCCAACGGAGCGAGTTTCTGCTCGAACATGGTTTCCTGGACGCCGTGGTAAAGCGCACCGAGATGCGCGCCTACCTGGCTCAGGCGTTCGATTTCTTCTGCGGCAAGCTGCCGTCATGAAGCGCCGCTGCCTGGCGGGGCTGTTGTGGGCGACTCTGCTTCCCGCCGCTCACTTTGATCTTTTGGTACGCAACGCCCGTGTGCTCGATGGCGCGGGCAACCCGTGGTTCCGGGCCGATATCGGTGTGCGCGCGGGCCGCCTCGCCGCCGTGGGTTCGCTGGGCGAATCGGCGACGGCTGACCGCGTCATCGACGCCGCCGGCCGGATCGTCACGCCCGGCTTCATCGATGTGCACACCCACATCGAAAGCGCCGTGGAGAAGGTTCCGCGCGGCGACAATTACCTGCTGGACGGCGTCACCACGGTGATCACAGGCAATTGTGGCGGCTCCACCGTCAAGCTGACCGAGTGGTTTGGCGCGCTCGAAAAACTCGGCATCGGTCTGAACATCGGCACCTTGATCGGACACAATTCAGTGCGGCGGGAAGTGATGGGCACGGCCAATCGCAAGGCCACGCCAGAAGAGATCACCCGAATGCAGGAGATCATTGAGCAGGCCATGCGTGAGGGAGCCGTGGGCTTCTCCACCGGCCTGATCTACATACCCGGCACATACTCGGATACGGGTGAAGTGGTGGCGCTCGCCAAGGCTGCGGCCAAGTACGGCGGCACCTACGCCAGCCACATGCGCGATGAGGGCGAGAAGATTGTGGAAGCGATCGACGAAGCCGTGCGCGCGGGCAAGGAAGCCGGGATGCCGGTCCAGATTTCGCATTTCAAGATCGACAACCGGCGCCTCTGGGGCGCCAGCGTGAAGTCTCTGGCGCTGGTGGAGAAGTATCGCGGTGAGGGTGTGGATGTCGTGATAGACCAGTATCCCTACGATCATTCCTCCACCAATCTCGGCATCACTCTGCCAAGCTGGGCGCTGGCCGATGGCGACGCCGCCATCAAAGAACGGCTCTCTTCGCCAGTCACTCGCGCGCGTGTGAAGCGTGAAATGCTGCAACTGCTCGTGCAGAAGGGCCGGCCCAACTACTCCTACGCCATCGTGGCGGGGTTTGCGCCGGACCGCTCACTCGAGGGCAAGACGATTTCGCAAATCAACCGGCTGCGCAAGCGGCTTCCCACGCCCGCCAATGAAGCCGAAACGATCCTGGAGATCATCCAAAAGGGCGGCGCGCAAATGGTGTATCACTCGATGTCTATGCTCGACGTCGAGCGCATCATGAAGTCTCCGCACACCGCGGTGGCCAGTGACGGCGGCGTGCGAGAGTTTGGGCTAGGCATGCCTCACCCGCGCTCCTATGGCACGAATGCGCGCGTGCTCGCCGAGTTCGTCCGCCACCGTAAACTGCTGTCGCTCGAAGACGCCGTTCGGCGCATGACATCGCTCCCGGCACGCACCTTTCACCTGCGAGACCGCGGCTTGCTCCATGACGGCATGGCAGCCGACCTGCTGATTTTCGATCCCGCCAAGGTCCAGGACAAAGCCACGTACCAAGCGCCTCATGCCTACTCGGAAGGCTTCGATTTCGTCCTGGTCAACGGCGTTGTCATGGTGGAAGACGGCAAGCTCACAGACCAGCGCGGCGGACGAATTCTGCGCCACGGCGCGCCATTGCAATAGATGATTCAAGTTACTAACGGCGGCAAGCATTTCGGTTTCAAGACCCTCTTTGAGGGGCTGGACTGGCTGATCACCCCGAACGAACGGGTCGGGATCGTCGGCGGCAACGGCACCGGCAAATCAACGCTCCTGAAGGTTTTTGCCGGCCTTGAGCAACTGGACTTCGGCACGCTTTCCAGCGCCAAGGGCACGCGCATCGGCTATCTCCCTCAGGAAGGCCTGAAGATGTCCGGGCGCACCGTGTTCCAGGAGTGTATGTCGGTCTTCGACGAACTGCGCGCACTTGAAACCGAGATGCATACGCTGGCCGAGCGCATGGGTGAGGTTCCCACCGACAGCGCCGAGTACCTCCAGGTGGCCGATCGCTTTCACGAGATCGAAATGACCTTCGTCAATCGTGACGGCTATTCACTTGACGCCAAGGTGGGCACGGTGCTCGCCGGTCTGCAGTTCCCGAAAGACGACTGGGACCGGCCATGCGAGGAATTTTCCGGCGGCTGGCAGATGCGGATCGCGCTCGCCAAGTTGCTGCTGGACGCGCCAGACCTGCTGCTGATGGACGAGCCCACCAATCACCTCGATATCGAGGCGCGCAATTGGCTGGAAGGCTATCTCAACCAATACCCGCACGCCTTCATCCTGATTTCGCATGACCGCTACTTTCTGGATGTGACGGTCAAGAAGATTGTCGAGATCTGGAACAAGCGGGTCCACTTCTATCCCGGTAACTACGACAAGTACGTGTTGCAGAAGTCCGAGCGCATCGCGCAGATCACCGCCGCCTATACCAACCAGCGCGACAAGATCGAGCAGGTGGAGGCGTTCATCACCCGGTTCCGCTATCAGGCCACCAAGGCCAAGCAGGTGCAAAGCCGCATCAAGGAACTGGAGCGGATGGAGAAGGTAGAGGCGCCGCCGCCGGATGAAAAGACCATCCACTTCTCGTTCCCCGCTCCGAAGGCGAGTGGCCGCATCGTGTCCGAAGTGCACGGACTGGCTAAGAGCTACGGCGCTAAGGATGTGTTGCGGAACGTCAACTTCACGATCGAACGCGGCGACAAGATCGCGCTGGTGGGGCACAATGGCGCTGGCAAGTCGACTCTGATCAGGTTACTCGCTGGCGTGGATCCGTTGACGGCGGGCGAATACAAGCTGGGTCACAACGTGCTGCTCGAGTATTTCGCTCAGGATCAGTACAAAGAGCTGGACCCGAATGCCACGCTGATTGACGACCTCTCCTCGGCAGCCCGCAATCGGACGTCAACTGAACTGCGCAATCTGCTCGGCTGCTTTCTATTTTCAGGCGACGACGTGGATAAGAAGATGGGCGTGCTTTCCGGCGGTGAGCGCAATCGCTACGCGCTGGCCCGCCTGTTGCTGCAGCCCGCCAATTTCCTGCTGCTGGATGAGCCCACCAACCACCTCGACATGCGGGCCAAGGACGTGTTGCTTGAGGCGCTGCGCGAGTACACAGGTACGGTCGTCTTCGTGTCGCATGACCGCTATTTCATGGACGGGCTGGCGACGCGCGTGTTTGAAGTGGGTGGCGGCGAAGTAAAGATCTATCCCGGCAACTACGAAGATTACCTGTGGCGCCTCAGCGGTCAAGTTTTGCCAACCGTGGATGCCATCAAAGCCGCGGAAGCCGCCGCTCCGCCGCCTCCAGCCCCTTCCGCTGCATCTGACGTCGCGCAGGGCAAGGCGCGAGTGAATCCGCTCAAGGCCAAAAAGATGAAGGACCGGCAGCGCGCCATTGAAGCCGACATGGCTCGGCTGGAGGGCGTTGTTGCCGAGCATGAGCGCGA
>JAYTKJ010000187.1:0-2352 GCA_043730365.1 Acidobacteriota bacterium
GTACGCGCGTGGGCATACCGGATTTGCTATCGACTTTTGCCGCCAGCGCCGCATTCGCGGCCAGCAGCGTTTCAAGGAACGAACGGCGTGATATCGACACGGGAACTCCTAGTTCCAAATGATATCAAGCGAAGGTGCGGTGGTGGCATCTTGAGATCCCAAACCAGCCCCACCGCCGCCAGTGCTTTCAGAATGTACAGCGTCACGTCGATTTCCCACCACCGAAAACCCATGCTGGCCGACCACGGATAGTGATGATGGTTGTTGTGCCAACCCTCGCCCATGGTGAGGAGCGCCAGCAGCCAGTTGTTGCGGCTGTCGTCCCGCGTGTCAAAGCGCTGCGTGCCGAAAACGTGTGAAAGCGAGTTGATCGTGAACGTGGCGTGGTATCCGGCTACGGTGCTGATGAGGAACCCCCAGATCAGCATCTGCCATCCGTTGGTGCCGAGTGACGGCGCGTGTCGCTCCAGCCAGGCGCCGAGGGCGAAAACGGCCGCCGCCAGCGTCAAACCCGGGACGAGGTGGTATTCGTTGAGCCAGACCAGTTCCTGGAAGCCGGCGAACTGGCGAATCAAACGCCACCGAGTGGGCTCATATTTCGTGCAGAGAATCCAGCCCATGTGCGACCAGAAGAAACCGCGCTGAGACGGAGAATGTACGTCATCCGGCTTATCGGAATGGGCGTGGTGATGGCGATGATGCGAAGCCCACCACAGCGGCCCCTTCTGCATGGATGAGCAGGCGATCCAGGCGAGGATGAATTGGAAGGGCCGGCTGGTCTTATAACTGGCGTGCGCGAAATAACGGTGGTAAACGCCCGTGATGCCGAACATCCGAATCCAGAACAACGCCAAACCCGTGGCGATGGCTACCGGACTCCAGCCCGTTGCAAACGCCAGCAGGCAGCCAGCATGCATAGCCAGGAAAGGGAGAGACGTCAGCCACTGGATTTTCTCTTCGTCGCGCGCCAAACGGACCTCTAAGAAGGTAGGATGCCTCAGTCTAGCAGGAGATGCAAAATGACAATGCGGCGATGCGGGGCGGCGCGGTGCTCGAAAACATAAATGCCCTGCCACGTGCCCAGAGCCAGTTCGCCGTCTACCAGCGGAATTGACAACTGCGTTTGCGTGAGCGCGGCTCGGATGTGGGCCGGCATATCGTCCGGCCCCTCCATGGTGTGGCGATAGAGACGGTTATCCTCCGGCGCCACCCGGCTGAAGAAACGCTCGAGGTCATAGACCACGTCCGGATCGGCGTTCTCCTGAATGAGGAGCGATGCCGAGGTGTGTTGAATGAAGACAGTAAGCAGACCAGCGCCACGCGGCTCCTGCGCGGCGACCCAGTGGGCCACCTCACCGGTGAATTCGTAGAACCCTTTGCCGCGCGTCGAGACCGTCAACCGATGATTGGCCTGCCGCACGCTACTCGACGGTGACGCTCTTGGCCAGATTACGCGGTTGGTCCACGTCGCAGCCCCGGCGCACAGCGATATGGTAGGCCAGCAGTTGCAGCGGGATGATCTCCAGAATGGGCAGCAGCAACTCGTTTGTCTCCGGGATGGCGAGCACGTATTTGGCTACCTTCCTGACTTCGGCGGCATCCTGTTCGCACGCCACGGCCACTACGATACCGCCGCGGGCGTTCACTTCCTGTATGTTGGAGAGGGTCTTTTCGTACCGGATGCGGCTTTCCTCGCTCGATGGATCGCGCGTGGCGATCACCACCACGGGCAGAGTCTCGTCGATCAGCGCGTTGGGGCCGTGCTTCATCTCGCCGGCGGGATAGCCTTCGGCGTGGATGTAGGAAATTTCCTTGAGCTTGAGCGCGCCTTCAAGCGCCATCGGATA
Organism: Acidobacteriota bacterium; assembly: GCA_043730365.1. GTDB lineage: Bacteria > Acidobacteriota > Terriglobia > Bryobacterales > Bryobacteraceae > VFZP01. Next base: position 1,848 of record JAYTKJ010000187.1, read on the forward strand.
GTGGATGCCGCGGCCCAGGAACAGGAAGTCTGTGGCTTTGAACAATACTTTGGCCAGTTCCTCATACTGCGCATTGTTGGCCAGCACCGCTTCCATTTTGCCGGGCAAGCGCAGGAGTTCCTGGCCCATGGCCGTCAATTCCGGATCAGCGGCGCCCCGGCGCGATTGGCCGAAGTAGGCCGCCAGCAGAGCCATGGCCGTCAACTGGCAGGTAAAGGCTTTGGTGGAAGCTACGCCAATCTCGGGGCCGGCGTGCGTGAGCAGGGAACCCACTGCTTCGCGGGTGATCATCGATCCAACCACGTTGCAGATGGCCAGCGTCTTGGAGCCCTTTTGCTTGGCCTCCCGTTGGGCGGCCAAGGTATCGGCGGTCTCTCCTGACTGCGAAATGGCGATCGTTAGCATCGATGAATCGATGATGGGATCGCGATAGCGGAACTCGCTGCCGTAATCCACATCCACCGGCACTCGCGCCAGTTTTTCGATCATGAACTTGCCGGCCAGC